>JBOGVO010000027.1:0-8332 GCA_050692855.1 Actinomycetota bacterium
CGTATCCACCGGCAACGTCCGGATCTTCGACACCACTCTGCGCGACGGGGAGCAGGCTCCCGGGATCGCGCTCACGAAAGCCGAAAAGGTCGAGATCGCCGAGCAGCTCGCCCGGTTGAACGTCGACATCCTCGAGGCGGGGTTCCCGATCTCGTCGCCCGGCGAGTTCGACGCCGTCAGCGAGATCGCCTCGACGGTGAGGGGGCCGGTGATCGCCGCGCTCGCGCGCACCGCGACCGGCGACATCGAGCGCGCCGCCGAGGCGCTCAAGGGCGCCGACCGCTGGCGCATCCACACGTTCATCTCCACGAGCGACGTGCAACGCGAGTCGATGCTGAAGATGAGCTACGACCAGGTGCTCGAGGCGATCCGCGAGAACGTGTCGCTCGCCAAGACCTACACCGACGACGTGGAGTTCTCGGCGCAGGACGCGACGCGGACCCCGCTCGAGTTCCTGCTCGAGTGCTTCCGGCTCGCCGTGGCGTGCGGGGCGACCACGATCAACGTGCCCGACACGGTGGGCTATGCCACGCCGACCGAGTTCGGAGAGCTGATCCGGATCGTCCGTGACCAGACGCCCGACGAGGTCGTGATCTCGACGCATTGCCACAACGACCTGGGGCTGGCGGTCGCGAACTCGCTCGCCGGCATCGAGCACGGGGCCGGGCAGGTCGAGGTCGCCGTCAACGGCATCGGGGAGCGCGCGGGCAATTGCTCGCTGGAGGAGATCGCGATGGTCGTGCGCACGCGTGGGCAGGCGCTCGGGCGCTCGCACGAGCTGAACGTCAAGGAGATCGTGCGGACCTCGCGTCTGGTCGCGATGACCACCGGATACACCGTGCAGCCGAACAAGGCCGTCGTCGGCTCGAGCGCGTTCGCGCACGAGAGCGGCATCCACCAGCACGGCGTGCTGAGCAACCGCGCGACCTACGAGATCATGGATCCGGTCGAGATCGGGCTCGAGGGCAACGCGCTCGTGTTGGGCAAACACTCCGGCCGTCACGCGTTCGTCGATGCGCTCGACAAGATCGGCATCACGATCGACGACGACCACCTGAACCGGGCCTTCGCACGGTTCAAGGACCTCGCCGACCGCAAGGTGCAGATCACCGACCAGGACCTCACGGCGATCGTGGCCGAGGAGCTCGGCGCGACCGACGAGGACGTGCTCGTGATGGAGTCCCTGCAGATGGATGGCGGGACCGACCGCCAGCCGCGGGTCACCGTGCGTCTTCGTCGTGGGGAGGAGGTGATCGAGCGATCCGCGACGGGCGACGGCCTGATCGATTCCGCGATGGGAGCGATCCAACGGGCCGCCGGCGTCGACGGTCGACTCGTGAACTTCCACGTCTCGAGCGTCACCGAGGGCACCGACGCGTTGGGTGACGTCGTCGTCCAGATCGACGTCGACGGTCGTCGGGTGACCGGGCGTGGCGTCGCGACCGACGTGGTCGAGGCCAGCGCGCGAGCGTACCTCGCGGCGGTGAACCGAGCCGTGCAGATCACCACGCAGACCGCGTCGAACGAGGAGACGCCGTGAGCGGGTCCTACCGGGTCGGCGTCATCAGGGGCGACGGCACCGGGCCGGAGGTCGTGGCCGAGGGCCTCAAGGTGCTGGAGGCCGTGCGCGGCGACGCCGTGTTCGAGCTCGTCGAGTTCGATCTCGGCGCCGACCGGTACCTGCGCACCGGCGACACGCTTCCCGACGAGGAGCTCGAGCAGCTTCGCGGCCTCGATGCGATCTTCCTCGGCGCGGTGGGCGATCCGCGCGTGAAGCCGGGCGTGCTCGAGCGCGACCTGTTGCTGAAGGCGAGGTTCGGGCTCGACCAATACGTGAACCTCCGCCCGATCGTGCGCTATCCGGGCGTGCAGACGCTGGTACCGAGCCACGGCGAGGACGACGTGAACATGGTCGTCGTGCGCGAGAACAGCGAGGGGCTCTACAGCGGGGCGGGCGGCTTCCATCGGAAGGGAACCGTGCACGAGGTGGCGGTGCAGGAGTCGATCAACACGCGCCACGGGGTCGAGCGCGTCGTGCGGTACTCGTTCGAGCTCGCGATGCAGCCGCATCGCCGCAGGAAGCTCACGCTCGTGCACAAGACGAACGTGCTGACGTTCGCGGGCGACCTGTACCAGCGGGTGGTCGACGAGCTCTCGGCCGAGTTCCCCGAGGTCGAGACCGACTACGTGCACGTCGACGCGGCGTGCATCTACTTCCTCGACTGGCCGGGCCGGTTCGACGTGATCGTGACCGACAACATGTTCGGCGACATCATCACGGACCTCGGCGCGATGGTCCAAGGCGGCATGGGCATCGCCGCGGGCGGCAACATCAACCCCGACGGCGTGTCGATGTTCGAGCCGATCGGCGGCACCGCCCCGAGCGAGACCGGCAAGGGCACGATCAACCCGCTGGCCGCGATCGGGGCGCTCGAGATGATGCTGCGCCAGCTCGGCGAGCTGGGGGCCGCCGACCTGGTGGATCGGGGCATCCGAGCCGCGACCACGCAGATGAAGTCGATGCGGGCGGGCGAGATGGGCTTCACCACGGCCGAGGTCGGCGACGTGGTGGTCGAAGGGGCGACCTCGTGACCGCTCCCGCCGGGCCGTCGGTCGAGCTGTACGACACGACCCTGCGCGACGGCGCCCAGCAGGCCGATCTCTCGTACACGGTCGAGGATCGCCTCCGGATCCTGCACAAGCTCGACCAGGTCGGCTTCCCGTACGTGGAGGGCGGATGGCCCGGCGCGAACCGCCGTGACACCGAGTTCTTCGCCGTCGCCACGAAGGAGACGCTGAAGACCAGCACGCTCACCGCCTTCGGCATGACCCGCCGGGCGGGGGAGCGCGCCGAGGGGTCCGGGGTGCTCCGCCACCTGCTCGACGCGGGCACGGAGGTCGTGTGCCTCGTCGGGAAGTCCTGGGACCTGCACGTCACCGAGGCTCTTCGCACCGACCTCGCCGAAGGCGTCGCGATGGTGCGCGATTCGGTCGAGTTCCTGCGGGCACAGGGGCGCCGGGTGTTCTTCGACGCCGAGCACTTCTTCGATGGGTACCGCAGCGACCCGGGTTTCGCGATGGCCGTGCTGGCCGCGGCCGAGGAAGCCGGCGCCGAGCGCCTCGTGCTCTGCGACACGAACGGGGGCATGCTGCCGTTCGACATCGGCCGCGTCGTCGGCGAGGTGAAGGTGCAGGCGAGCGTGCCGCTCGGCATCCACGTGCACAACGACGCCGGATGCGCGGTCGCGAACTCGCTGGTGGCGGTCGACGCCGGCGTGCACCAGGTGCAGGGCACGATCAACGGATACGGCGAGCGCACGGGCAACGCCGACCTGATCCCGCTCTCGGCCGACCTCGTGTTGAAGATGGGCGCGGCCGACGCCCTCCCCGAGGGCGCCGTCGAGCACCTCACCGAGCTCGCGCATTACGTCGCCGAGATCGCGAACCTCGCGCCCGACTCGCGTCAGCCGTATTCCGGGCGCTACGCCTTCACGCACAAGGCCGGGCTGCACACGAGCGGCGTGGCCCGCGTCTCGCGCGCCTACGAGCACGTGCCGCCCGAGACGGTCGGCAACCGCCGTGGCGTGGTGGCATCCGACTACGGCGGCGGCGCCACGATCCGGATGAAGGCCGCGGAGCTCGGGCTCGAGCTCGAAGACTCCGCGATCCCCGCGGTGGTAGAGCAGATCAAGGATCGCGAGTCGGTGGGGTATGCGTTCGATGTCGCCGAGGCCTCGCTCGAGCTGTTGATGCGCCGGGCGGCGGGCTGGAGCCAGCCCTTCTTCGAGATCGACAGCTACCGCGTCCACGTGGAGGAGCGCGTCGGCGACGACGAGCCGATCGCGGAGGCCACGGTCAAGGTGCGCACGCGTGGCACGCGGCACATCGAATCCACCGAGGGGAACGGACCGGTCGACGCCCTCGACACCGCTCTGCGGAAGGCTCTCGCGAACGACTATCCCGCGCTCGACGAGATGGAGCTCGAGGACTTCCGGGTGCGTGTGCTGAGCGGCACCCACGGCACGGGCGCGGTCGTGCGCGTCCTGATCGACCTGACCAACGGCGAGCGGGAATGGACCACCGTCGGGGTGAGCGAGAACATCATCGAGGCGTCGTGGGAAGCCCTCGTCGAGGGATACACCTTCGGCCTGCTGCACCCGCGATCGTCCGAGGACTGACCCGGGCGATGGCCTCGGGCGAGGTCGAGATCCGCGAGGCCGACCCCGATGACGCGCGCGCCGTCGCCCGCGTTCAAGTCGGCTCGTGGCGCTGGGCCTACCGGGGGCACGTGCCCGAGGAGACGCTCTCGGCGCTCGACGTCGTCGAGCGCGAGTCCCGGTGGCGCGATGCTATCCCCGACGGGGACCAGATCGTGCTCGTCGCCGTCGACCCCCGTGGCGCGGTCGTCGGGTTCGCGCACGCGGCGGGGAGCGACGACGCCGACGCGGCTTCCGGAACCGCCCAGCTGTACGCGATCTACCTCGGCGAGGAAGCGGCGGGCAAGGGCATCGGCCGCGCGCTCCTTGCACGCGTCAGCGACGAGATGCGCTCGGCCGGCTTCGCTCGCACGACCCTGTGGGTCCTCGAGTCGAACGAGCACGCCCGGCGCTTCTACGAACGCGCCGGATGGTCGTGGGACGGCACTCGCAGCGCCCACCAGGTGCAGTGCGCGAACCTGCCGATCGTGCGGTACGCGGTGGACCTATGACACGGTGCCGGGCGTCTGGGCCGCGATCCCCGAGAACGGTGTTGGGCGGCGTCTCAGACCGGGCTGTCGGGGCAGGCCATCACCAGGTGGAACGGCCGCTTCGCTCCTTTGCCGTTGGCGTTCCGCGTCTGGACGAACACCGCGTTCGGTCTCCCTCGCCGCCCGGCTGTCGTGATGAAGCCCGGCCTCGACACGCCGAAGAAGTTCGACTTCCCGATGGTCGCCGCGAAGGTGCACGATGTCACGTCGAACGGGAAGATCACTTCGTAGATGCCGCGCCCGAGCCCATCGCTGGAGACCCCCGACGTGGTTGCCCTGGCCAACCCGCCGTTCGACCTCACGACCGCGCCCGTCACGTCCGCTGGATTCGGCGTCAGCCCCCTCGGAGCCCCGGTGTCGCCCCCCGATGTGTTCGAGTCGGCGGCGGCGGCGATGCCCAGCCCCAGCGAACCACCTGTGATCACCGTCATGGCCGCAACGATCCAAACGATCGTCCTTCGTCTCATGCCCCTCTCCCTTCGTCGACGGGCGTCTCAACCTACCCCGAGACGCAGGCGGCGGGCGTGGGGCGTTCGGCCCTCGCGAGACCGACCCGGGAGCTACAGCTAACGGGGGCCGGCGTTCGCCGCGAAGACGCGCACGATGCGGTTCTCGATGTGCTTGGCGCGACCGTCGTCCATGCCGCTCGACAAGATCGAGAACGCGGCCCAGTCGCCCTCACGCTCGAGCCAGACCCACCCTGAAAGGGCCGAGACGTCGACGAGCGTGCCGGTCTTGGCGCGGAGCGTGACGCCCGCGAGACGGTCCTGCAGCGTCCCCTCGCCGGCGGCGGGGAGCGTGCCGCGCAGGGTCTCGCCCCAGCGGGCGCGCTCGGCGACCTGGAGGAGCCGCACGATGCCGGCGGCGCTCACCCGGTTCCCGTACGACAGGCCCGACGCGTCGTACGCGGTCACGGGCACGCCCCGGGCCGCGGCGAAGCGCTCGATGACGGCGGCACCCTTGGCGATCGTGCCCGGAGGCCCGACCTGCCTCGCGGCGAGCATCTTGCCCAGCACCTCGGCCCGGAAGTTGCTCGAGATGAGGTTCATGCGGCGCATGATCGTCGCGAGCGGATCGCTTCGCACGGTAGCGAGCCCCACGAGGCCCTTCGGAGCGCGGCCGAAGCTCGCCTTCCCCGACACGCGCACGCCCCTGGCCTCGAGCTTCTTCGTGAGTGCCTTCGCGGCCAGGCGCTCGGGGTTGGCGACGTGCCGCCCTCCGGCGAGCTCGTTGTACCGATACGTCAGGGCCGTCGGCAGGGCGATGTAGTACCTCGGGAAGTAGTCGCGCCAACCGGGCGCGAACCAGTCGCGCGCGAACGGGCCGGTCGAGCCGAGCACCCGGCCGTGCACCCGTTCCAGCCCGTCGGCGACGAGCGCGCGGGCGAGGGCGGTCATGTCGCGGGCGTCGATCTCGGGGTCGCCGTGGCCCACGATCCACAGATCGCCCTCGAGCACGCCGTCGAGCCGGACCTCCCGGGTGGCCGACGCCCGGGTGGGCATCGTCGCGCCCTCGCCGACGCGCTTGAGCAGGGCCATCGAGAGCAGCAGCTTCTCGTTGGAGGCGGGCGGCCGACGCACCAGGTGTCGATGCCGGTACAGCGTCTCGCCACGGAAGCCGATCATCACCGACATCGGCCGCTCGCCGATGAGGCGGTCGACGCGATGCACCCATCGCGGAGGGGCGGCGAGCGCGGGGGCCTTCGCCAGCGGCGCGGCCGCCGCGCCGAGGCAGATCGTGATCAGGAGGCGGCGCATCGACCGCCCAGGGTACGGGGTGACGGCTCCGCAAGCACGGACCCGGGTCAGAGCAGGCGGCCGGGGGCGGCGTCGGCGACAGATGTGCTCCCCATCGTCGGAGCCAGACCTCTACGGCTGCGGCCGGAAGAGCAGGTCCTCGAGCCGATCCATCGCCGCGCTCGGGGCTCGCGTGGGCTCCCAGCACCGCCTCGATCGCCTCCGCGTCCACGAGCGCGGCGGCCCGCGGGGCACCCCCGCGTAGACTCCGCGCACGGGTGCGATCGGGTCGGCGAGATCGCGCCATCGGACGGAGGAGGCGCAGGTGGAGGCGATCGATCGGGGGCGACTGGCCGAGCTCATGGACCGTGAACGCACCACGTTCCGCAAGCGACACGCCAGAAGTGGACAGCTCGCGGAGGAGGCCGCGGGCTCACTGTTGTTCGGCGTGCCCATGAACTGGATGACGCGGTGGCCCGGCGATCATGCGGTCTTCGTCGACAGGGCCGAGGGCGCGCACGTCTGGGACGTGGACGGCAACGAGTTCGTCGACCTCTGCCTCGGCGATACCGGAGGCATGGCCGGGCACTCACCCAAGATCGCCGTCGACGCGATCGCCGAGCAGGCCGCCAACGGCATCACGCTCATGCTGCCGACCGCCGACGCCACGTGGGTCGGCACCGAGATGACGCGGCGCTTCGGCGTTCCCTACTGGCAGTTCACGGTCACCGCGACCGACGCGAACCGGTTCGTGATCCGCTGGGCTCGCGAGATCACCCGGCGCTCGAAGATCGTCGTGCACAACTGGTGCTACCACGGATCCGTCGACGAGACGTTCGCGATGATCGGCCCCGACGGCGCGACCACGGCACGCGAGGGGAACATCGGCAAGCCGGTGCCGCTCGAGGAGACGACCCGCGTCGTGGAGATCAACGACATCGAAGGGCTCGAGGGGGCCCTCGCCCACGGAGACGTCGCCGCGTGCCTGTTCGAGCCGGCGCTCACGAACATCGGCATCGTGCTGCCCGACCCCGGCTACCACGAGGCGGTGCGGGAGCTCTGCACGAGGTACGGCGCGCTGCTGATCATCGACGAGACGCACACGATCAGTGCCGGCCCCGGCGGGTGCACGAAGGCGTGGAGCCTCCAGCCCGACTTCGTCACGATCGGGAAGACGCTCGGCGCCGGCATCGCGTGTGGCGCGTACGGCATGAGCGAGGAAGCCTCGCGCCTCGTCTACGAGCACACCGACTGGAAGAACGCCGACGTCGGTGGTGTGGGCGGTACGCTCGCGGGCAACGCGCTCTCGCTCGCCGCGATGCGAGCGACCCTCGGCCAGGTCATGACCGACGAGGCGTTCGAGCGCATGGTCGACCTCGGAGAGCGGTTCGAGGAGGGCGTGCGT
Organism: Actinomycetota bacterium; assembly: GCA_050692855.1. Lineage (GTDB taxonomy): Bacteria > Actinomycetota > UBA4738 > UBA4738 > HRBIN12 > JAOUEA01. Next base: position 7,889 of record JBOGVO010000027.1, read on the forward strand.
GGCGTGATCGAGTCGCGCGAGCTTCCGTGGCACGTGGTGCGGCTGGGCTGCCGCGTCGAGTACCTGTTCCGGCCCGATCCGGCGCACGACGGGGCCGAGGCTGCGGCCGGCCAGGACGAGGAGGTCGACCCGTACATCCATCTCTATCTGCTGAACCGCGGGATCCTGATGACGCCGTTCCACAACATGGCCCTGATGTCGCCGGCGACGACGGCCGAGGATGTCGACCGCCACACCCAGGTCTACGCCGAGATGGCCGACGAGCTGATCGGGGCCTGATCGGGGCCTGGAGCGATGGCCGGCTCGAGGTTCGTCTCCGTCACGATCGACGCGAACACGCCGGCGGTCTGAACCGGGCTATCCAGCGCCCTGGCCAGCGCCCTGGCCGGCGCCCTGGGCGAACTCACCCATGAACGTGGTGAGCGCCTCGACGCCCTCGAGCGG
>JBOGVO010000028.1:0-5345 GCA_050692855.1 Actinomycetota bacterium
CCGCTCTACGCCGAGCGAGCCTTCCTGCTGCGCCTCGGCGAGTTCACGGTCGGCGGACGCATCGACGCGATCTTCGGCGAGCCCGACGGCCCGTGGGAGATCGTCGACTGGAAGACCGGTCGCCGCCCCGCCGCCGACGATCCGACGCTCGGCATGCAGCTCGACGTCTACGGGCTCGCGGCGGTCGAGATCTGGGGCAAGCCCGCGGCCGACCTCACACTCACGTACCTCTATCTGGCGAGCGGCGACGAGGTCACGAAGCCGATGGAGGACCCGACGGTCGTGCGTGGGCGGGTGGAAGCCTCACTCACCGCGATCGGCGACGGCGCGTTCGAGCCGACGCCCGGTCGATGGTGCACTCACTGCGACTTCCGCTCGTTCTGCGAGGCGGGCCAGGCGTGGCTCGCCAGCAACTGAGCGCGACCTGGGACGGCCTCGATCGCGTGGAACGGAGCCTAGATGGACAGGCGTTCGATCGAGTTCTGAAACGTGCGGTAGCCGGCCGCCGGGTCGTAGCCGCCCTCGGTGATGCCCGGAACGAGCCGCGCCTCCACGCCGGCCTCGGCGGGGGCACGCACGAACGCCACGGCGCGGAACCACTCGAGGTCGCCGGGCTGGATCAGCACCTCGCCGTGCGTGCCGAAGCGACGGTACGAGGCGTCGTCGGTCACGACAGGGGACTTGCGGAACGCCCCCTCCAGCGCCGCCCGCAGATCGTCGTCCTCGCACTCGACGACCGGCTCACCGTCGGTCCAGGTAGCGGTGCCGACGAGGGTGGGCGCGGGCGCTTCCGCGTCGTGCTGACCGGCGGGCGGGGGCGGTGCCGGGCGGTAGAACTCGACCTTCATCGCGGGCCGGGACGGACGCTCAGCGCGCGAGGGATCGGTCGACGCGGCGGATCGTGCGCGCCAGGCTCTCCTGCAACGAGATCGCGACCTCTGGATCCTGCTCGAGCGCCTTCAAGAAGTTCCTCCGCTGGATCATGAGCAACGTCATCGGCGTCTCCGCCTTGACGGTCGCCGTTCGCTCTCCCCCGTCGAGAAGCGAGATCTCGCCGAAGTGGTCACCCGGGAGCGCACGGTGGACCGTTCGGCCCTTCACCGTGATCTTGGCTTGGCCGACGAGGACCACATAGAAGCTGTCGCCGGGGTCGCCCTCCTTCACGATCGCCGCACCCTCCATGAAGTTCGCCATCTCGGCGAGCGCGGCCACCTTCCTCAGATGTCGCTTCGACAACCCCTCGAAAAGCGGGACCGCTGCCAGCACGGGCTCGAGCTTCTGCTTCGGCTTGGCCACGAGTGTTCCTCCTTGAAGCCTGTGAAGCCTGTGAGCCGTCGTCGTCGGCGGTTCGCGGCAAGCCTAGTCGTTCGCGCGGCGCCGGTGCATGGCTGCACGCGAAGGGGGTCGGCGCGCGTGTCGGTGATGGCGTGTACGGTTCGGCTCCCCGAGAGGCGGGGTGCTCCTCCCCTGAAGGAGCTGGTGCCCATGGTCGCGCGCCCGCTACGCAGCCTGCAACCGCTCCCCCTCGAGACGGCCGTGCGAGCCGGCAGCGTGGTCGTCCGTCAGGGCGAGCCATGTCCGCCGATGCGGGTGGTGACGCACGGAGCGTTCATGGTGGAGGTGCTCCGGTACGACGGACGACGACTCGTGCTCGACGTGCTCGGGCCGGGCGACGGCCTCGGCGGGCCGGGCGACGGCATCGACGCCGGCGACGGTCCTCGCCTCGCCCAGGCCACCGTGCGCGCCCTCAGGCCGGGGCGCCTGCGCGAGATCGCGCCCGGTGAGGTGGTGCCGTTGCTGGTCCGGCGTGCCGAGCGCGCCGCGCGCCTCGCCGCCGACCTGGCGTGGTTCGACGTGCCGACGAGGTTGCTCGTGCGGCTGCACCTGCTGGCGGCGCGGTTCGGTCGCCCGGTGCCCGGTGGAGTCTCGATCACGTTGCGCCTCACACACGAGGACCTCGCCGACCTCTGCGGCACGACCAGGGAATCGGTGACCCGGGCGATGCGCGAGCTGGTGAGACAAGGGCGGGTCGACGTCCCGCGCCGTGGGCGCGTCGTCGTTCGTCACCGGCTCTCGGCGCTGCCCTCCTGGAGCAGGATCAAGCTGCACGTGCCGCAGTAGCGCGCGCGGCCCCGCACGGACCTGCCGCACCGCTGGCACGAGCGGGGAGCGATAGCTTCCCACGTCGCGTCGTCGCCGCGACCGCGCCGGGCGGCGCGGCCCTCCGCCGAGAGCTTCAGCAGATGCGCGAGCACCGACCGCCCCGCCAGCTCGTGCACCTCCGGGGGGTAGGCCGCGTAGATCTCCGACACCATCTCGTCGATCGTACGGGCGCCGCTCGAGAGCGCGTCGACGACCTGCTGCTCCCGCTCGGCCCGGTGATCGACGTACTCCCGGAGCTTGGCGGCGGCATCGAGCACGACGGGACCGTGACCCGGATAGATCGTGCGCGCGGCGAGCTCCTGCATGCGGCCGAGCGAGCGCAGGTACTGCGCCAGGTCGCCGTCGGGCGGATCGATGAAGCTCGTGCCGCGGCCGAGCACGGCGTCGCCCGCGAACAGCGCACCTTCGGCCGGCACGTGGAACACGACGTGGTCGCTCGTGTGGCCGGGGGTGTGCACGGCGACGACGCGCAGGTCGCCCGCGCTCACCTCTTGCCCATCACGCAGATGGCCGGCGTCTGCCAGGCGGAACGCGTACAGCGGCGCGTCGACCCGCTCGGCGAACCGGGCGGCGCCCGGTGCGTGATCGGGATGGTCGTGCGTCACGAGCACCGCGGCGATCTCTCCCCCCGCGGCGCGGGCGACCTCGTCGAGATGCGCCGGGTCGTCCGGGCCCGGATCGATCACGATCGTGGGGACCACGGATGGCACCGGCACGCCGGCATCGCGGATCCCGGTCGACTCGCCGCCCACGATCCAGGTGTTGGTGCCCTCCAGCGTGTAGGCGCTCGGGTTGGGCGCCAGCACGCGCACGATCCGCAGCATCAGTCCTCCCAGAAGACCGAGCGCGGCAGCCGCACGACCTCGTCGTCGTCCGGCTCGCGGGTCTCGAACGTGAGTGCGACGAGCGCCTCGGCGGATTCGCAGGCGGCGAGCTCGAGCATCGTCGCGTACGTCGGCCAATAGAGCTTGCGCGCTTGCACCTGCCACTCCGCCAGCAGGACTCGCGGCGAGGTCCACCAGGCGTGCGCGGCCTCGGCGCCGTCGGGGGCCGGCTCGAGCTTGGGGGGCGCGGCGATGGTGAAGTAACGGGCATCGAATCGAACCGGCACCTCGTCGGGCGCGATCCACCTGGCGAGCTCGTGCAGCTGGTCGGGCGAGGGCGGCGCCCCGTGCACCCGGTCGAGGGGATCGGGCGTGCCCACGTCGACGAGCCCGTCGCGCGTGAGCGCGAGGCCGACTTCCTCGACGAGCTCGCGGATCGCGGCGGCACGGGCCGCATGCGTCGCGTCACCGAACCAGCGCCCGGCGAGCTCGGCGTCGCCGGCGTCGACCGCCCCGCCCGGGAACACGACGTACCCCGGGAGGAACCGGCTCGAAGCACCCCGTTCCACCACGAGCACCTCGGGACCGTCCTCGCCCTCACGGACGGCCACGACCGATGCGGCGTGGCGGATCGGCTCGCTCATGGACGAGGATTCTCCCAGGCCGACTACCCTGCCGGTCGATGCATCCTGTCGCCGACGCGATCGCGGAGGTGATCGGCCTCGAGGGACCGATCCGATTCGACCGCTTCATGGAGATGGCGCTGTACGCGCCCGGCGGCTACTACGATCGCTCCCCCGTCGGCCCGGGTCCCGATGCGGACTTCGTGACCAGCCCGCACGTGCACCCCGTCTTCGCGCAGCTGGTCGCCGAGGCGATCCGCGACCTGCACCGAACGCTCGGCCGGCCCGGCCAGTTCGACCTGGTCGAGATCGGAGCGGGCGACGGCACGTTGATGCGTGCGCTGATCCCGGAGCTCACCGACCTGTCACCGCGCGCCACCGCGGTCGAGAGGAGCCCCGGCGCCAGGGCCTCTCTGTCGGGCGTCGGAGGCCTCGACGTGCGCGATTCCCTCCCCCCACCGACCCGCCCGACCGTGCTGGTCGCGCACGAGGTGCTGGACAACCTCCCGTTCCGCAGGTTCCGGGCCACGGATGAGGGCGCGCGCGAGTCGTACGTCGGGCGCGACGCGAACCGGTTCGTCGAGGTGCTCGAGCCGCTCCCGGCCGGGCTCGTGCCTCCGCGCGAGCCGGCGATCGCCGACGGGGAGTGGGTGATCCCCTCCGGAGCGATGCGGCTCCTCGACGACGCGTTCCCCCACCCTGCGGTCGACGTGCCGCCCCGGGCCCTGCTCGCGATCGACTACGGCGGGGAGCACGGGGGGGGCGGCCCGTCCCACGGCTATGCCGGACATCGCCTCGTCGAGGACGTGCTCGAGGCGCCCGGCACGACCGACATCACCGCGGGGGTCGACTTCGGCGCGCTCGCCGACGAGTCGCGGGAGCGAGGGCTCCAGGCGTTCGCGACCGTCTCCCAGCGCGACGCGATGGCGGCGCTGGGGTTCGAGACGTGGATGCACACGGAGCTGGAACGACAGATCGACCTGCTCCGCACCGGCCGAGGCGCCGACGCCGTGGCGACGTGGGGAGGACGGAGCCGGGCCTCGCTCCTCGTGGACCCCGCCGCGCTCGGGCGGTTCCGGTGGTTCGTGGTCACGACGCCCGGCGTGCCCGAGCCCTCGTGGTTGCGATCGGCTCGCGACCGCGCCGAGCACCGGCGCGGGCCCGGCTCACGGACCGAGCCCTGATCCCACCCAGAGGCCACCGCGGCGGACACGGTCGATCGCGCGGTACTGGAGCCAGACGATCGACGCCGTCAGCACGAACATGAGCACGGTCGCCGCGGAGGCGTAGCCGTAGCGCAGGTACTCGAAGGCGTTGCGGTACACGAAGAGCGGCAGGTAGGCCGTACCGTACGGGGGCGGGCCGCCCTCGGTGACGATCAGGGCGGGCACGAACGTCGCCTGGAAGCTCAGGATCGTGTCACGCATCGCCATGAGCAGCAGGGCCGGGCTCATCAGCGGCAGCGTCACGCGCACGAACCGCGCCCACGGCCCGGCACCGCTCGCCGAGGCCATCTCGTAGAGCTCGCCCGGCACCGCCCGGCGGGCGGCCAGCGCGATCAGGAACGCTTCGCCGATCAGGAACAGGCCCATGACGATCACGCCCCATCGGGCCGAGGCCGGCACCGAGAGCCACGACGGCGTCGGCAGGCCGAGCGCGCCGAGCATCAGGTTCAGCGGACCGTAGAGTGGATTGAGGATCCACAGCCACAACAACGCGTAGGCCACGTCGGGCA
>JBOGVO010000029.1:0-7595 GCA_050692855.1 Actinomycetota bacterium
ACCTCGCCGACGTCGAGCAGCTGCTCGGCCTGCTCGACCGGCTCGTCGACTCCGGCAAGTCGGTCATCGTCATCGAGCACCACCAGGCGGTCATGGCGCACGCCGACTGGATCATCGACCTCGGCCCGGGCGCCGGCCACGACGGCGGCCGGATCGTCTTCGAGGGCACACCCGCCGACGTCGTCGCCGCCCGCTCCACCCTCACCGGCGAGCACCTCGCTGCCTACGTCGGCACCTGACCGAGCCCCTCGCGGGCACCGTCGGTTACGCCGCGATGCGCTTGACCCTCACGTCGCCGACGACTCGGCGAGAGAAGAGCGCGACACCGACCACCGAGAGCAGGAGCCCTTCGACGAGCAGCGCCCACACGGGCGCGAGCGAGGAGATGCCATCAGCGTCGCTCCCCTGCCACCCGTCCAGCTCGCCGAGGAGGGAGCCTCCGGCGTCGCGGGCGAAGAGATCGGCCGCGAGCACGACGACGGCCATCCCGACGATCGCGGTCGCGACGCAGAGGAAGCGCGGACGCCCCTGGAGCAGTCCGAGCCCGACCACCGTCGCCACGACGCCGAGACCCGCGGCGGTCGCGGCCACCGCCGAGAACGAGTCGAAGCCCCAGGAGACGGCATCCCACGTGGACCACGTCAGGAAGGCGCCAAGGACGAAGACGACGGACCCGATCGGCGCGAGCAGCCAGCCCACCACACGGCCCATGCGTTGCACGCTACACCTGGGAACCCTCGCACGAGCCCGGACCGTCCCACCCCTGTCACACGTCGACACCCTCGCGGCATGACCGGAACGTACCGATACATGAACGACCCGGCCCCGCGGGACGGACACGAGAGGTGAGGCCGTGCCCAACGAGCGAACCGACTCCGAGTTGCTGATCGCCTCGCGCACCGAGCCCGAGGCGTTCACCGAGCTCTACCGGCGTCACGCCGAGGACCTGCTTCGGTACTTCGCGAGGCGGACCCTCGATCCCGAGGCGGCGGCCGAGCTCACCGCCGAGACGTTCGCCGAGGCGTTCGCCTCGCGGGGGAACTATCGAGACCAAGGGGTGAACGGGGTGGCATGGCTCTACGGCATCGCGCGGCACCGTCTCGGGCGGTTCTTCCGCAGCGGTCGCGTCGACGCCGCCGCGCGCCGGAAGCTGGGCATGCCCGAACGCGACCTTCCGCCGGAGGACTACGAGCGCATCGAGGACCTGATCGACTTCGCGCCGATCCGCGAGGCACTCGTCGAAGCGCTCGAGACGCTCGGCGAGGACCAACGCGAGGCGATGCGATTGCGCGTGATCGACGGCCTGGGATACGCGGAGGTCGCGGAGCGACTGCGGTGCTCCGAGCAGAACGCCCGACAGCGGGTGAGCCGGGGCTTGCGGAAGATCGCGCTGCTGCTGCAGGAGCGAGGGACGCAGCTCACCACGGAGGTTGACGCATGATCACGGACATCCGCTCGCTGCAGCTGCTGGAACGAGACCTCGAAGGGGTCGCGGAGCGCGAGCGAGATCGGCTCGATTCGCTCGAACGGGCCCTGAACGACGGCGGCCCCGGCGGACCGCGCCGCCTTCCTCGGCGCGGCCGCGGTGGCGGAGGGGGCGGTCACAGCTGGGCCGGCGTCGCGGCCGCGGTGGTCGCAGTGCTCGTGCTCGCGGGCGGCATCGGGTTCCTGTCACAGGGCGGCTCGAGCGACGACTCTGGAGGTTCCGGAGGCGGTGCGAGGCGAGCCGTCGGGGACGGAGCCGAATCCGCGACGACGGCGCCCGCGCTGGGCCCCGGGGTGGAGGGATTCGACGGTGGCACGTCGTACGCCACGGCGAGATCCGATGAGCTGCAGCAGGCGCTGCAACCAGGCGCCGCACCCGGCTCCGTCGACACCTCGTCCGGCCGCCAAGGGGTCGGCGCGGCACCTGCTGAGCAGGGTGACCTCACGAAGATCATCCGGGACGGGCGCATCGGCATCGTGATCGCCGACGGTTCCTTCTCGAGGGGCGTCTCGCGCGTGACTCAGATCGCCCGTGCCAACGGAGGGTTCGTGCTCGCCTCGAGCTCGCGAGACGAGCGGAGCGGGTCGCTCACCCTGCGCGTGCCCGCGAAACGCTTCGACGACGCGATGCTCGCCCTGCGAGGCATGGCCGGCGATCTCGAGGGTGATGTCGAGTTCCAGGAGATCACCGGGCAGGACGTGACCGCCGAGTTCATCGACCTCGGGGCGCGCCTCGACATCCTGAAGGAACGCCGCGACCTGCTCGGAGACCTGCAGGCGGACGCGACAACGTCGAGCGAGATCCTGCGCCTCGCGAGCCTGATCGAGGACACACAGCTGCAGATCGAGAACCTCCAGGGGCGCCTGAACTTCCTGCGGGACCAGGTCGCGGAGGCCACGATCAAGGTCGAGGTGCGCGAGCGTGACGTGGCGCCCGAAGAGTCGGGCCCAGGCCGGGAGAACCCGAGCCTGACGGACTCGTTCGAGCTCGCGGTACAGGGCTTCCTGCGCATCGTGGGCGCGGTCGTGGTCGGGCTCGGGTACCTGATTCCGCTCGGCGTGATCGCGCTGGTGGGCTACGGGGTGCTCAGGCTGGTGCGCCGTCGCGATCGCGTAGCCAGCTGAGCGCCCGGAAGCGTTCGGCCGCCACCGAGGCCACCTGCGCATCTTCCCCCGTGCGGCCCTCGGTGGCGCCGAACCAGGCGTCGGCTTCCAGCCACGCGGCCTCGACCTCGCGGTCGGGCCTGAGCCGTCCCTCGGCGCGGAACACGGCGACCGACCCGTAGCGCACGATCCCGTCGTCGATGCGCTGCTGCTCGAACTCGCGGCCGTACGCGGGCATCTCGGCGAGATGGCCGAGCGCCCAGAGCAGGATGCCGAGCGATTCCTTGCGCCACATGGCGTCGGCCACCGCCTCCCGGGACCACGACCCCGAGGGCGCCTCGAGCATCCGGCGCTCGTCGTCGGTCACCGCTCGCCAGACGTCCTCGCGCTCGAGCCAGTCGTCGGTCTCGCGCCGGGCCCCCTCGGCCTGCCGGAGACGGCCGGGGTCTCCGCCGGTCTCGCTCACGACGTATTCGATCGTGCCCCGTCGCACGAGCGCGTACAGCACGAGCGCCCGGTCGCTCACGTCGTCGACGGTGGGTCTGGTCACGCCGTCGAATCGCGTCACATCTCGCGGCGGCCGTCGAGCGCTTGCGAGAGCGTGACCTCGTCCGCGTACTCGAGGTCGCCGCCGACCGGCAGCCCGCTCGCGAGCCGCGTGACCCGCACGCCGAGCGGCTTCAGCAGCGCGGCCACGTACATCGCGGTGGCGTTGCCCTCGAGGTTCGGGTTCGTCGCCAGGATCACCTCGGTCACGTGATCGCGATCGACGCGATCGAGCAGCTCCTGCACCCGCAGGTCGTCGGGGCCCACGCCGTCGAGCGGGCTGATCGCCCCGTCCAAGATGTGGAACCGGCCCTTGATCAGCGCCGCCCTCTCGATCGTCGCGGCGTCCTTGGGCTCCTCGACGACGCAGAGGAGGGTGCGGTCCCGGGACTCGTCGCGACAGATTCGGCAGAGGTCGCCCTCGGCGACGTTCCCGCACTCGCGGCAGAACGCGATGCGATCCTTGGCCTGCACGATCGCCGCCGCGAGGCGCTTGGCGTCGGCCGGATCGGCCTTCACGAGCCAGAACGCGAGCCGCTGCGCCGACTTCGGACCCACGCCGGGAAGCCTCGCCAGCTCGTCGATCAGCTCCTGGATCGGGCCTTCGTACACGGCGGCTATTCCGCCCGCTCCGCGTCGGCGGCCACCTGCGCCCCGAGCATCTCCTGCACCCGCTTGAGCGCCTCGGCCTCGTCGACGACCTCGTCCTCCTCGACCAGCTCGACGGTGGCCGGACCGGCGGTGTCGCGCACCTCGCGCACGACGCAGACGATGTCGGGCTTCACGCCGAACAGGTCGCCCAGCGCCCCCTGCAGCTCGGCCTTCTTGCCCTCGACCTTCGCCGGTCCGACCTTGCGGTCGGGAGGGAAGGCGAGCTCGAGCGTGCTGCCGTCGTAGCTCGCCACGGTGGCCGATTCCAGGATCGCGGCCAGGATCATCTGCCTGTTCGCCGAGAGATGCTCGAGCAAGGACTGCCACGAGCGGCGCAGGAGGGCGACATCGACGCTTCCCGCGTCGGCGGCGTGGGGCACGGGCATCTGCCCCGGCACCTCGCTCGGTGGCTCGGCCGCAGCCTCGACGGCATCGCCCGGCGGACCGGGCTTCGCCGCAGCCTCGGGCTCCTCCGGCTTCGCCGTCGCGTCGCGGTCCTCCGGCGTTGCCGTCGCGTCGGGATCGGCGACCGCAGCCACGACCGGGTCGACCGTCGCGGGAGGCTCGACCGGTTGGAGCGACTCGACGTCATCGGCCGGGCTGGGCGGGCCGACGACCTGCGCGACGTCGGCGGCCGTCGGCACCACGGCGCCCGGATCGAGGCTGGCCAACCGCTCGAGGCGCTCGAGGCGGGTCAGCAACGCCGACGGCTCGGCGTCGGTCTCGGGCATCGTCGAGCGCACCAGCGCGAGCTCGAGCGAGAGCCTCGGCGAGGTGGTCCAGCGCATGTCGTTCTGGGCGGCGAGCAGCAGGGCCAGCACGCGGGCCAGTTCGCCCGGCGTGAACTTCTCCGCTTGGATGCGGAGGGTCTCGTACGCGTCGTCGGGAACGTCGACCAGGTCGGGCTGAGCGGGCGCTGTCTTGACGAGCAGCAGGTTCCGGAAATGCGCGAGCGACTCGGCGGTGACGTTGCGCAGGTCCTGCCCGTCCTGCACCAGCCTGCCGACGATCTCGAACACGCCCTTCGCGTCACCGATCGCGACCGCGTCGGCCAGCTCGTGCTGCACCTCGCCCCGCGGTGCGCCGAGCAGCGTGCGGAGCACGCCGTCGTCGATCGTCGCACCACCGAGCACACCCGCCTGATCGAGCAGCGAGAGCGCGTCGCGCGCGGACCCCTCGGCCTGCCGCGCGATCGCATGCGCGGCGCTCGGCTCGAGCACCTGGCCCTCTGCCTCGGCCACCTTCACGAGGTGCGCGGCGAGGTCGTCCATCGTGAGCCGCCGGAAGTCGAACCGCTGACAACGTCCGACGATCGTGGCGGGCATCTTGTGCGGCTCGGTGGTGGCCAGCACGAACCGCACTCCCGGCGGCGGTTCCTCGAAGACCTTCAGCAGGGCGTCGAACGCCTCACGGGACAAGCGCTGCGCTTCGTCGATGATGTAGACCTTCTCGCGGCCCTGCACGGGTGCGGTGGGTGCCTTCTCCCGCAGCTCGCGAGCGTCCTCGACTCCCCCATGGCTCGCCGCGTCGATCTCGACCACGTCGAGATGCGTGCCCTCGCGCACCGCGACGCACTGCGAGCATCGGCCACATGGCTCGGGGGTCGGCCCCTGCTCGCAGTTGACCATCTTGGCGAGGATGCGCGCGGTCGAGGTCTTGCCCGTGCCGCGAGGCCCGCAGAACAGGAAGGCGTGATGCAGCCGGTTCTCGCGGATCGCCCCCGTGAGCGCCCGAACCACGTGGTCCTGGCCGAGCACCTCCCCGGGTGTCTGCGGCCGATATCGCCGGTACAGGGCCTGATGTTGCGTGTCGTCCGCCACGTGCCTCCCAACCGTTCTCCGGCACCGGTCGCCGGCCGTCACCCTCCCCAAGGAGGAAGAAGGTGGCCGTGCACCCGCCGTCGACCACGGATGACTCGGTCGCTACCTGGATCGGCAGCTCCAGCCAGGCATCCCTACGGCACCCACCGGCTTCCGCTTACGGCTGCTTCCTTCCGGACCTGACCGGGTTCGCGGGCCGATGTCGCGCAGGACCCGACCTTCAACGCTCCGTTCCGAGGGCTGCCCCGGACCTTCCGGGCCTCGGGCGGGGATTCAGCCCCGCTGAAGCGGATCGCGGGTACAGGGCACCGCTAGCTCCCCGCCTAGCACGGCCAGAGGCAGTATACGTGGGGGCTCCGACGAGCGGCTCCGAACGGTCCCTCGAGGATGTGCCTCAACCGAGCCGATGCGCTGTCGCGGTACCCTGGGGCCCTTCCATGTCTCCCTCGGGATCACCCTTGCGTCGGCGCTCCATGCTCGTCACCGCGGCCGCACTGCTGGCCGTCGGCGCGGCAGCGCTCGCGTGGCCGAGAGCCGCCGGCACGAGCTCGAGTCCGCCGAGCCCGCCGAGCCCGCCGGCGACCGCCCCCCCGATCCCCTCCGAAGCGGTTGCCGCTCCCGGTCGGCTCGCGCGAAGGGTCTGCGCCTCGGTTCCGCACGAGGTGCTCGTGCGCACCGTCAACGGCACCCACCCGACCCGAAGCGGGGACCTGCAGCTGATCCCGACGTTCCCAAACTTCGTCGACGGCGGCCTCACGCACGCCACCCCGTTCGATCACACCCAGCAGGTGCCCCTGCTGCTCTACGGTCCTGGGTTCGTCCGCCCGGGCGTCTACGACGAACCCGCCTCGCTCACCGACCTCTCGCAGACCGCCGCCTCGCTCCTGAAGTTCGACGGCTTCACCGCGCCCGACGGTCGGTCCCTCGACGAGGGACTGCTTCCCGTCGGTGAACGCGGCACGCCGAAGCTCATCGTCACGATGGTGTGGGACTCGGCCGGCACCGACCTGCTCGAGCGGTGGGCGGATTCCTGGCCCAACCTCCGCCGGCTCTCCAGGCGCGGAGCATGGTTCACCGACGCTCAGTTGGGAGCGTCGCCCTCGAACACGCCGCCCAGCCATGCCGAGATCGGCACGGGCGCCTACCCACGCCACAACGGCATGGTCGACGAGTACATGTGGGTCGACGGGGGCATCCGGAAGCCGAACTCGCAAGGACCGACCCTCATGGAGCTGCCGACCCTCGCCGACCAGTACGACGTCGCCATGGACAACGAGCCGATCGTCGGTGCGTCGGCGAGCCTGTCCGCCCACATCATGATGATGAGCCACGGCAAGGGGTGGCACGGCGGGGACGCCGACATCGCGATCACCCGTGAGGTGCAGGGAGCGGCGACAGGAGGAGACGACACGGCCGACGAGTGGGGACTCACCACGCACATGCGGCCGTACTACCGCTTCCCCGCGTGGACGAACGCCGACTCGATCGACGCATCGCTCGTGCAGGCGACGACCGAGCTCGACCAGCTCGACGGCAGCCTCGACGGACTCTGGGGAAGCCACTCGATCGAGGCGATGGCTGAGGGATTCAACACCCCCGCCCGCACGCCCTACCAGACGGCGTTGTTCGAGGAGCTCGTTCGACGCGAACGGTTCGGGGCCAACCGGGTTCCCGACCTGCTCTACCTCAACTACAAGATGATCGACTCGCTCGGCCACCAGTTCTCGGCCGACGGCGAAGAGCTCGCCCAGGCGCTGCGGATCCAGGACGCCGACCTGCCGAGGTTCGTCGACTTCCTCGACGAGCAGGTGGGGCACGGGGAGTGGGTGCTCATGCTCACCGCCGACCACGGCATGCAGCACGATCCCTCCGTGAACGGCGCCTTCCCGATCGACATCGACCGCATGGTCGCCGCCGTCGAGCGGGCGTTCGACGGCACCGACTTCCGCCCCGTGATCCTCAAGGCCCGCCCCACCCAGATCTGGCTCG
>JBOGVO010000030.1:0-16712 GCA_050692855.1 Actinomycetota bacterium
GTGACGAGCGGTCCGCATCACGCGGTCCGCTCGTCACTGTCCTCGGGTTCAGGGCCGCCCAGCCGTCGCAGGCGGAGCCGGACCATCACGAGCAGTGCCACCGTGACTCCGAGCGGCACCGCGATCACGACCGGGAGCACGCCTCCCGGGTTCAGCCTCGAGAACGCGCCCACGCTGAGGTGCAGGCCCGGGCTCGTGACGGGCTGGCTGGAGGTGCCTTCCCCCGAGGGCTCCGGGATCGCGACCACGTACACCATGTAGTCGCCCTTGAGGATCGCTTCGATCGTCCAGGACTGCCGCAACTGGTCTCCCGTCGGCACGAAGTCGACGTACTGCGTGCGCTCCGGCGACCAGTCCTCGGGGTCGACCACGTCGCCCTCGGACGCGAGATTGATGATGTTCAGGGCCATGATGACCGCAGGCGAGTCCTCCGGCCCGTTGTTCTCCAACAACGTGTCGAAGTTGAACTCGTCGCCGGTCTTCACCTCCACAGATGTCTCCTCCAGCGACACCGCGAGGTCCGACGGCTTGGCCTGGAGCCTCGGGCCGGCGAGCGCGATCGCGGAACCGGCGCCGAGCACGACGAGGAGGAACACCGTCAGCGCCATGCCCGAGAGCGATCCCCACCGAGCCCGAAGCCGGCGCGCCCTGCCCGCCTCGAGCTTCAACCGCGGCGCGGCCACGAGGAAGAGGAGGACCAGCGCGATGACGAAGGCATACGCGGATGACCGCAGGAAGGATTCATACTCGGCGATCGTGCGGTGGTTGACGAGCACCTTCTCCAGGAACTCGCTGGATGCCTGCAACGGGTTGATCCGCTGGACGAAGTACCCGAAGTCACCTTTCTGCGCTTCACCCGGAAGCTGGGTCAGCATGAAGAGCAGAAGCCAGACGAGGAGGGTGATGAACATGCTCGCCTTGTTCGAGTTGGACCATGTGCTCACCAACAACCCGAACGCCGCGAATGTCACGGCCAGGACGGTGCCGAGGATCGCCCCGAGAAGCAGGGCTTGGCCGAAGACCTCATCGCCCTGCGACACCACGTACAGCGCGGGCATGGAGATGAGGAACGCCGCAGGCCACGGTGTCAGCGCGGCCAGGAGCTTGCCGAGCACCAGCTGCCGACGGCTCACGGGCGTGAGCAACAGGACCTCGAGGGTCCCTCGTTCCCGCTCGCCACTGATGCCGTCGGCGCCGATGATCATGCCGATGAACACGCCGAACGAGATCGTGTTGAGCAGCGTGAGGAACACCATCTCCTTCGGGGGGATCAGGCTCAGCTCGCTGTTCGTGGCCAGCAGGAACGTCATGAGGCCGAGGAGGCAGCTGTACAGGATGAGCAGGTTGATGGCTCGTCCTCCGACCCAGAGCTCGACGACCTCCTGCTTGAACACGGTCAGCCATGCCCCTCGCGTCGACCGCCGCTCGACGCGAGAGCGATCCTGAGTCGCCTCGGCGATGGTCATCCGTGTCCTCCTGTGAGCTGCATGAACGCATCCTGCAGCCGGCTGCCCTCGACCTCGAAGCTCAACACCTGGACGTCGGCCTTGACCAGGGCGTCCAGGATCCGGTTCGTCACGACTCGGTTCGGTCCCGGGTCATCCGCCGTCTCTGCGAGCTCGACCTCCAGCTGCCTCTCGGTGTCGCCGCTGCTCACCCTCACGACGCCCCGCATCGCCTTCAACAGTTCGGTCGCATCTCCGATCGAGGCCGTCGGCACCTGCAGGCGCAGCGTCGTCCGCCGCCGTCCATCGCGCCTGGCCTTCGCGAGCACATCCGGGACCGACCCGGTCGCGACGACGCGCCCCGACGACAGGATCACGACGTCGTCGCACACCCCTTCGACCTCGGTGAGCGCGTGGCTGCAGAGGATGATGGAAGCCCCGCGACCCCTGGCCACGTCCCGCATCAGGGCGAGCAGCTCCTGCTGACCGCGGGGATCCAGACCGAGCGTCGGCTCGTCGAGGAAGAGGACGACGGGGTCGTTCACGAGGGCGCGGGCGATACCGAGTCGTTGGCGCATCCCATGGCTGTAGGTCCGGATCAACGATCTCGCCCGCTCGCGGAGCCCCACCTGCTCGAGCAGGGCCAGCCCGTGCTTGGCGGCTTCGGGCCCTCTCCGCCCGTAGAGGCGGGCGAAGTAGGAGATGTACTCGATCCCGGTGATCTGGTTGGGCAGCCCGAGGATCTCAGGGAGCACCCCGATCCGCGGGCGGATCTTGGCCGGTCGATCGGAGCTGATGCCGTCGACGGTGAATCGGCCCGATGTGGGTCGCAGGATCGTGGTGAGGATGCGGATGGAGGTGGTCTTCCCGGCCCCGTTCGGCCCGAGGAATCCCATCACGTGTCCGCGCTGGAGCGCGAAGGAGAGTCCATGCAGCGCCGTCCAGCCGCCGTACGACATGGCCAGGTCCTCGGCAACGAGGATCGGGGCTCCATCCGACCCTGCCGCTCGCTCCGCGTCGATGACACCCGCCTGTTCCATCCGCAGCTCCTTTTTAGGGGGATCCACGCGGCGGGCGATCGTGGCCAGAGGGCTTCCGGCCATCGAAACCTATGCCCGAGCCGCGGCGATGGTCAACCGTCAGACGTACGAAAGATCGGCTCGGTGTGATGCGCCCGAAGGGAGGATCCCTACGCTGTGCGGACGAGAGCCGGTCAAGGAATACCCCCCAGGATGCCGATTCCTCCTGCTAGAGGAAATGTCGACAGGAGGATCTTCAGATGTCCGTACGCCGCGCCATCGCGATCGGTCTCGCATCGTCCGTGGTCTCCGCCTCGCTCGTCGCCGGCGGGTTCGCGTTCGCCGGGACCGACGGCGGCGATCTGTTCTCGGCCTGCGCCAAGAACGGGAAGGTGATCCCCGGATCGCTCTCGGTGAACGAGACCCCGCACTGTTCCGGAGGGAGCGTGCTCGTGCAGTGGAACGAGAGCGGGCCGGCCGGGCTCCCGGGCCCCGCGGGTGAGCCAGGTGCTGCAGGCGAGCCAGGTCCTGCAGGCGAGCCAGGCCCCGCGGGCGAGCAGGGCATCCAGGGCGAGCGGGGACCCGCAGGCGAGCCGGGTGAGCGAGGCCCGCAGGGTGAGCCGGGCGCCGCAGGCGAGCAAGGACCGCGGGGTGAACAAGGCCCTGCGGGCGTGCTCCGGTTCTATACGAGGTCGGGATTCCTCACCTACGACAGCCCTTCGGGAACGACGCCCGGGCAGGCTCAGGCGGTGCTCTCGTGCGACCGGGACGATCGCGCGATGGGGCCCCTGGGGTCCGAGACGTTCCATCTGCAGGGACAGCTGATGCACGAGCGGGCGTTCGTGACGAGCCCTCCGGCCAGGCCGTGGGACCTCGTGTTCACGTTCACGACGTACCCCTCGCCCGGCACGAACGTCTCGGTGCCGATCGAGGTCCTCTGCGCCGACCTCACGCCCTGACGGTTACGAGCGTTCCTCGATCGGCACCCAGACCTGATCGCGGGGGCCGATGTAGGTCGATCCCGGCCTGATGACCTTGTTGTCCGCGTACTGCTCGCGAACGTGCGCGGTCCAGCCGGCCATGCGGGCGAGCGCGAAGATCGGGGTCATCAGGTCGGTGGGGATGCCGAGCGAGTGGTACACGCCGGCGGCGTAGAGGTCGACGTTCGGCCAGAGCTCCTTCTGTTCGTAGACGGTCGTTTGGAGTGCCTCGAAGATGTCGGACCACCGCTCGTCGCCGTGGCGCGCGCCGACCTCTCGCGCGAGCGCCTTCAGCACGGTCGCGCGCGGGTCCATCGTGCGGTAGACGGCGTGGCCGAACCCCATGATCTTCTCGTGCCGCTCCAGGCGGCCACGGACGAACGCCTCGGCGTTCGCCGGCTCGCCGATCTCCTCGGCCGCCTTCATCGCTCCCTCGTTGGCGCCACCGTGCAGCGGTCCCTTGAGGGCGCCGATCGCGCCGGTGATCGCGCTGAACATGTCCGAGAGCGTGGAGGCGATGATGCGGGCGGTGAACGTCGACGCGTTCATCGTGTGGTCGGCGTAGAGGATGAACGTGGTATCGAGCGCGTCGGCGTCGTCCTGACCGGGTTCGTCGCCCGAGAGCATCCAGAGGAAGTTCGCGGCGTGGGGCAGCTTCGGGTTCGGCGGCACGATCTCCTGGCCGGTTCGCATGCGCTCGTAGTACGCGATGAGCGCGGGCGTCTTCGCGATCAGGCGCATCGCCTTGCGGTACTGCGCCTCGGGCGAATCGTCCCACCCGTCGGGATCGTAGGCAGACGCGGCCGAGATCGAGGTCCGAAGCATCGACATCGGCGACGCTTGCTGCGCCAGCGTGGACATGAGGCGGGTGAGGAACGGGCTCAGCTCGCGGCTCTCGATCAGGAACTCGTTCAGCTCGTCGAGCTCGTCCTGGTTCGGCAGCCGCCCATGGTGGAGCAGGTAGACGACCTCCTCGAACGTGGCGTGCTCGGCGAGGTCCTTGATGTCGTAGCCCACGTACCAGAGGCGCCCTGCCTCGCCGTCGATGTCGGACACCGTCGTGTCGGCGGCGACGACCTCCCGGAGCCCTTTCTCGGCCACTGCCACATCCTTCACGGTCCAAGGATCGCCCAGCACGCGGGCGCGTGTCTGACAGGATAGTGGGCGGCCAGCCGACGGACCAAGGCGGCCGCACGACCGCAGGAGGACGCCCAGGGTGCCGCATCGCGTGACGCTGATCCCCGGCGACGGCATCGGCCCCGAGGTGATCGAGGCGGCTCGGCGCGCGATCGAGGCCACGGGGGTCCCGGTCGCGTGGGAGCGCATGTCGATGGGAGCCGGGGCGTTCTCCCGCACCGGGCGCACCCTGCCCGCCGAGACGGTGGAGTCGATCCGCTCGACCAGGGTCGCCTTGAAGGGACCGATCGAGACGCCCGTCACGAGCGGGCTCCGAAGCTCCAACCTCGAGCTGCGCAAGACGCTGGACCTGTTCGCCAACGTGCGACCATGCCGTCTGTACCCCGGGGTGCCGAGCCTCTACGAGACCGTCGACGTGGTCGTGGTGCGCGAGAACACCGAGGGCATGTACACGGGCCTCGAGTTCGAGATGGGCGCGGTCGCCACCAAGGAGCTGATCCGGTTCATCGACGAGTCCACCGGGCGGCGCATCCGCGAGGACAGCGGCATCTCGATCAAGTCGATCAGCGAGGAAGGAAGCGCGCGCATCGTGCGCTTCGCCTTCGAGGAAGCTCGTCGTCGCGGCCGCAGCTCGGTCACGGCCAGCCACAAGGCGAACATCATGAAGTTCAGCGACGGGCTGTTCCTGGAGGTGGCCCGCAGGGTGGCGGAGGGCTATCCCGACATCGCCTTCGGGGAACGGATCATCGACGCGCTCTGCATGCAGCTGATCCAGGCCCCCGAGCGGTTCGAGGTGCTCGTGATGCCGAACCTGTACGGCGACGTGGCCGCCGAGCTGTGCGCCGGGCTGATCGGGGGGGTGGGCGTGGCGCCCGGGGGACACTTCGGTGGCCGCGACGGGCTCGAGCTCGGGGTGTTCGAGGCCACCCACGGCACGGCGTTCGACCTCGAAGGCACGAACACCGCCGATCCGATCGGGGCGATGCTCAGCGGAGCCATGCTCCTGCGGCACATCGGGGAGGCCGATGCCGGCGACCGCCTGGAAGCCGCCGTGGCCGGGGTGCTCGCCTACGGCACGCACCTGCCCCGCGACCTCCGAGGTCCGGACGACGACAGGCCGCCCGCCGGCACGTTCCAGTTCGCCGATGCGGTGATCGCGCGACTGTAGAAGCGGATGCTGTTCAAGTGATCGACCCGATCGGTCGACCAACCACATATGGACACGGCGTCGTGCCCCGTCTGTCGGTCGGTCAATCACGCGAGCATCCCCAGATGCCTGAACTGTGGCTCGCCGATGGAGCTCCCGACGTTGCCGGTGGGGGTCGATCTCGACGACCTGCCCGCGGCCCCGCTGCCTGCGGCCCCGCTGCCTGCCGGCGGATACGGCTGGAGCGCGGCGGTGCCCGAACCGGCTCGCTCACGACGGGGCCGAACGGGGAGCGCGGCGATCGTCCTGGGCATCATGGCCGTGGTCGCATTCCTCGTCAGCCTGGCGATGATCTCGTCGAGCGACGCACCGGGACCGATCCCCGCGACGATGCTGTCCGTCCTGTTCGCACTCTGGGTCGCGTCGGCGGTCTTCTGGCTCTGGATGCTGGTCGACGCGATCTCGAACGCCCGAGTGATGTGGGCGCTCGCGATCTTCTTCCTCGGTGTGTTCGGAGCTCTCGGATACGCACTGCTCGGCAAGGCTCCTCGCAGCTGAGCTCCTGATGATCCCGGGCCGCGAACGCCGGCGAGGCGTTCGATAGCCTGGGGATGCTGGGACATCCGACCAAGGAGCATCGATCATGAAGATCACCGTCGTGGGGAGCGGGTTCGTCGGCCAGACGACCGCCATGCGCATCCTCGAGAAGGGCCTCGGCGAGGTCGTGCTGATCGACATCATCGAGGGGAAGCCGCAGGGCCTGGCGCTCGACCTGCAGCAAGCGGCCGCGATCGAAGGGTACGAGCCCACGATCGTCGGCACGAACGACTATGCCGACACGGCCGCCAGCGACGTCGTCGTGATCACCGCAGGGTTCCCGCGCCAGCCGGGGATGAGCCGCATGGACCTGCTCGGCAAGAACGCCGCGATCGTGCGCTCGGTGATCGAGAACGTCGTGCCGGGCTCGCCCGAGGCGATCCTCGTCGTGGTCTCCAATCCGCTCGACGAGATGACCTACCTCGCGGCAGAGGCCTCCGGGTTCCCGAAGGAGCGCGTGTTCGGCATGGCCGGGGTCCTCGATTCCGCGAGGCTCCGCCACTTCATCGCCGAGGCCGCCGGCACGTCGCCCTCGAAGGTCGAGGCGATCACGCTCGGCTCGCACGGCGACGCGATGATCGCCTTGCCGCGCCACGCGACGGTCGACGGCCGGCCGCTGCCCGAGTTGGTCGACGAAGCCGCGCTCGAGCACCTGTTCCAGCGCACTCGCGACGGTGGAGCCGAGATCGTGGGGTTGCTCAAGAGCGGGTCGGCCTTCTACGCGCCGAGCGCGTCGGTCGTGGCCATGGTCGAGGCGATCGTGCAGGACAGCCATGCGACGCTGCCCGTCTGCGCCTGGACGACCGGCCAGTACGGGATCGACGGCGTCTACGTCGGCGTGCCGGCGAAGCTCGGGCGCAAGGGGATCGAGGAGATCGTGGAGCTCGACCTGAACGAGGACGAGCTCGCCAGACTGCGAGCCGCGGCCGAGGGCATCCGCGCGAAGTGCGCGGACCTGGCGAGGCTCTAGCGAGCAGGCCCGAGGGTCACGCGTGGCATGACGTCGAGCCCCGGTCGAGGATCCTGCCGCCCGGGCGAACGAACTGCCAGGAGTAGGCGCCAGGGCGGAGCCGCATCCTGAGCACGCCGAGTCCCTGCAGCCGCACCTGGCTGGTGCGCAGGGGATGGCTGAGGAACGGGTAGTCGCCGCCCTTGCCGCCCGTGCCCACTACGAACTCCCGCATGCCGTTCGGCGAGGCCCCGCCGCCGGGATGCATCTTCTTGAAGCGCTCGTAGTTGTGCTCGTGGCCGTTCAGGACGACATCGACGCCGGCCGGCTGCAGCACCTCCCAATAGGGGGCCATCGCGCGGTCCGAACCGTGGTTCACGCCGCTCGAGAACCGCGGATGATGCCAGAACGCGAGCTCGCACCGGTCGCGGTTGCGCCGCAGGTTGCGCCGGAGCCACGCAAGCTGCGCGGACGACGGGCCGTCGCCGTCGGAGGAGTTCAACGCGATCAGGTGCCATCGTCCGAGGTTGAAGCTGTAGTAGCCGCCGTGGGCACCGTGCGCCCGGCGCCCGAAGTAGCGGAAGTAGCCATCCGCGTCGCCCGTCCGGTAGTCGTGGTTCCCGGGCACGGGGTGCGTCTTGCGAAGGAATCGCCCCCACGTGGAGTCATACGAACCGAGGTACTCGTGGTACAGCCCGTCCTCGTACTGCGCATCGCCCAGCACGAGCAGCGCGGTGAGGCGGAGGCTGCGCAGGAGTGACGTCGTGCGCTGCTGGCCGTGGCCCGGGCTCCCGGCCGAGGCGATGTCGCCGGCGGCGGCGATCACCGGCGCTCGCCGAGCGCGATGCCCGGCGTCGACGGCGAACGCGTTCACGCTCGACAGCACGAGAGCGGCCGTGAGAGCGGCGATCACACCGAGGCGCAGCGTTCGCATGCGGTGTTCCTATCACATGGCGGCCGGCGCGGCCCCGTCCGTGTGCGGTACCGAGGGTCGCCGGCCGGAGCCTCGCCGGAGCCACATCGCGAGCATCACGCCTCCCGCGGCCCCGAGGATCGCGCCACCGAGCGCGACGAAGGGGCCCTGCGCGACTCGCACCAGCATCAGCTCCTCGACCTGCGCCCGCTGCTCCCGGGTCTCGGTGCCCCCGGGCGCCAGGTCGGCGAGCACGTCGTCGACGGCGTTGGACGCGAACCGGTCCGCGGACGTGACCGCCGAGGCACCCGCGACGCCGATCGCCAGGACAGACGCCGCGATCAGCAGGCCGCCCGCGACGCGCGCCGCCTTCCCGTGAGCCATGCGGGCGACGACGAGGCAGGCGAGCATCGCGACGCCGAGCGCCAGCACGGCAAGGCCGCCCGCCAGGTCGATGCCGTAGTACGTGAGGCTGAGGGCGTCGGGCAGTCCTTCCAGACCGGTCCGCACCCACGGCAATAGGGAACCCACGCACACGAGCGCTCCGCCCAGCGCGCCGGTGAGGAACCCGGCGAGGCGGAGCGGCGTCGGGCCACCGGAGGCCGAGCCGAACGGGTCGTCGGGGTCCATGATCGGCGCATCGTCCCATCCCCTGCACCCCGTTCCAAGCAGCGTGGCCTCGATGCCGTGGGTACGATGGGCGTCATGGGGTCGTTCTCCGACCGGGTGCGTGAGCATACCGGCGCGTTCTTCACGAACTGGCGCAACCCCGACTACGGGTTCGTCGAGAAGGTCGGGCTCACGTTCAGGAATCGCGCCAGGGCGCTCGTCCTCGGCTGCTGCGGCAACCACGGCCAGCCCGGCTGCTGACGCCTCGATGACCGGGACCTCGGTCGAGGGCCCGACGGGCATCCTCACTGACACTCATCGACTCCACCCTCGCGTCAGCTCGGGCCCGGTTCCCAGGCGGTGACCTGCATCGCGACCTCCTCGGCGACCTGCATCGTCGTCGAAGAACCACCGAGATCGGGGGTGCGGACCTCGCCGCGAGCGAGCACCTCGTCGACGGCCCACTCGACGTTCTCGGCCGCCACCAGCTCGCCGACGTGACGCAGCAGCAACGCCCCGGACAGGATCATCGCGACCGGGTTCGCGAGGCCCTTCCCGGCGATGTCGGGGGCGCTGCCGTGCACGGGCTCGAAGACCGCGTACTCCCATCCGATGTTCGCGCCGGGGATCAAGCCGAGGCCGCCCACGAGCCCGGCGCATAGGTCGCTGATGATGTCGCCGTAGAGGTTCGGCAACAGCAGCACGTCGAATTCGGCGGGCCGGCGGGCGAGACGGCTGGTGAGGTGGTCGATCTGGATCTCCTGCCATTCGACGTCGGGGAACCCGCGCGATTCCTCCTCGGCCGTGCGCAGGAAGAGGCCGTCGGAGTAGCGCATCACGGTGGCCTTGTGTCCGACCGTGACCTTCTTCCGGCCGTTGGCCCCGGCGTACTCGAACGCGAAGCGCACGATGCGGCGCGTGCCGCTCACGCTGATCGGCTTCACCGTGATGCCGGCGTCCGCCCGCATCTCGTACCCCTCGAGGGCGCGCAGCTCCTCGGCCAGCGCCAGCGCCTCGGGGGACCCACGCTCGAACTCGATGCCGGCATACAGGTCCTCGGTGTTCTCGCGCACGATCACGAGATCGACCCGAGGGTGGCGGATCCGCACGCCCGGCAGCGCGCGGGCGGGCCGCACCGCGGCGAACAGGTCGAGCCCTTGGCGGAGCGCGACGTTCACGCTCCGGAACCCGCCACCCACCGGGGTCGTGATCGGCCCCTTGAGCGCGACGCGGCTGGTGCGGATCGATCCGAGCGTCTCCTCGGGCATCAGCTCGCCGTGCTCCTCCAACGCCGAGGAGCCGGCCGATCGCTCGTCCCACGAGATGCCGACGTCGGCGGCGTCGAGCACCAGACGAGCGGCCTGCGCCACCTCCGGGCCGATGCCGTCGCCGGGGATCAAGGTCACGCGGTGGGCCATCGCGCGGAACGATACCCGACGTCCACGGACGACCCGGTCCGTAGTACGGTCGGAGGCCTCGGACGGAAGGGAGTAGGCATGGTGCGTCGGCTGGTGGCGGTGTCGATGGCGATGGGGCTCGTGGTCTCCCTCGGCGCGGCGCCCTCGCGCGCCGGGACCACGACCACGATCTCGATCGTGGAGTTCGGGTATCACAAGGCGAAGGCCTCGGTCCCGTTGGGAGGCTCCGTGCGCTGGAGGAACGACGGGACCGTGCCGCACACCGCCACGCAGGACGCCCGGCTGCGCTTCTTCGATACCGGCCAGCTCGCCGCCGGGGCCACGAGCATGTCCTCCATGATGTGGGCGGCCGGGCGGTTCGCCTACCACTGCCAGAATCACCCGATGTACGGGCTCGTGAAGGTGCCGGTCGAAGCGTCGAGCTCGGGGATCGGACTCGGAGAGCCCGTGACGATCACGATCTCGAGCGACGCGGCGTTCAAGGGATACACCTTCGATCTCCAGCGCAAGCGCAACCGCGGGCGGTGGGTGATGGTCGAGCGATCGATCGGCTCCGCGACGGTCGAGCTCACACCCAAGCGAACGGGTCGCTTCCGGTTCCGCGCGAGGGTGGTCGACCTCGAGCGCAACCGAAGCGGATGGTCGCCGGCCGCCACCGTGCGGGTCGGCGACGTCTGAGCGAGGCTCAGAAGCGATCGAACAGGATCGAGCGCTTCACTTCCTGGATCGCCATCGTCACCTGGATGCCGCGCGGGCACGCCTCGGTGCAGTTGAACGTCGTCCGGCACCGGAACACGCCGGTCTTCTCGCTCAGGATCTTCAGGCGCTCGCGGCTCCCCTCGTCGCGCGAGTCGAAGATGAACCGGTGCGCGTTCACGATCGCCGCCGGACCGATGTAGCCCTCGTCGCCCCAGAAGATCGGACACGACGTCGTGCAGGCCGCGCACAGGATGCATTTGGTCGTGTCGTCGAACCGGGCACGTTCGTCGGCCGACTGCAGACGCTCCTTCTCGGGCTCGCCCGAGTCGTTGATCAGGAACGGCAGCACCGACCGGTAACCATCGAGGAACGGGTCCATGTCGACGATCAGGTCCTTGAGCACCGGGAGCCCTCGGATCGGCTCGATCGTGACCGTGGGCCCGACGTCGTCGACGAGCACCTTGCACGCGAGGGCATTGCGGCCGTCGATCAGCATGGCGTCGGAGCCGCAGACGCCGTGGGCACACGATCGCCGGAAGCTCAGCGTGCCGTCGTGGTACCACTTCACCTGGTGCAGCACCTCGACGAGACGGTCGAGCGGGTGAGCCTGCACGGTGAACTCGTCCCACCACGAATCCTGCGAGACCTCGGGATTGAACCGGCGGATCTTCAACGTGAGCGTGACCGTGTCGGCTGCCTGAGCCCCCGCCTCGCGACGATCGGAATCCTGCAACACGTCGGCGGGCGTCGCCATCAGTACTTCCTCTCCATCGGCACGTAGGGGCCCATCTTCACGGGCTTGAAGTCGAGCCGGATCGAACCGTCGTCGTTGCGGTAGGCCAGGGTGTGCTTCAGCCAGTTCGCATCGTCGCGCAGCGGGTGATCGTCGCGGTAGTGCCCGCCGCGACTCTCGGTGCGGGCCCGGGCGCTCACGACGAGCGCCTGTGCGCAGTCGAGCAGGTACCCGAGCTCGACGGTCTCCATCAGGTCGGTGTTGTACAGCGCGCCCTTGTCCCCGATCGCGACCCTGCCGAACCGCTCCTGCAGCTCCCCGACGATCGATTCCATCTTCGACAGGCTCTCCTCGCTGCGTACCACGAACGCGAGGTCGAACATGCTCGTCTGCATCTCCTTGCGGATGTCGGCGGCGTTCTCACCCTCGGAGCGCTCCAGCACGCCGTTCAGCATCGAGAGCGTCCGGTCGGTGGGGTTGGCCGGCAGGTCGCCGAGCGCGGTTTCCTTCGCGTGGCGAGCGGCGTCGACGCCTGCCCGGCGGCCGAACACCACGATGTCGAGCAGGGAGTTCGTGCCGAGGCGGTTCGCGCCGTGCACGCTCACGCAGGCGCACTCGCCCGCGGCGTAGAGCCCCGGGATCGGCATCTCGTCGGCGCCTTCGACCACCCGGCCGTCGACGTCGGCCGGGATGCCGCCCATCGCGTAGTGGGCCGTCGGTTGGACCGGCACGGGCTCCTTCGTCGGCTCCACCTTGAGGTAGACGCGCGCGAACTCGGTGATGTCGGGCAGCTTCTCCTCGATGACCTTCCGATCGAGATGGCGGATGTCGAGGAAGGCCCAGTCGCCGTCGGGACCGCCGCCGCGCCCCTCCTTGATCTCCTGGTAGATCGCCCGACTCACCATGTCGCGGGGCGCGAGGTCCTTGATCGTGGGGGCGTAGCGCTCCATGAAGCGCTCGCCGTCCTTGTTCAGCACGACGCCGCCCTCGCCGCGTGCCGCCTCGCTCAGCAACACGCCGAGCCTCGCGAGGCCCGTCGGATGGAACTGGTACATCTCCATGTCCTCGAGCGGCACGCCGCGCCGCCAGACGACGGCCGGGCCGTCGCCGGTGAGCGCGTGCGCGTTCGAGGTCACGCTGAACATGCGGCCGTACCCGCCGGTCGCGAAGACGATGGACTTCGCCCGGAAGACGTGCAGCTCGCCGGTCGCGAGCTCGTAGGCGACGACTCCCGATGCCGCGCCCTCCGCATCGCGCAGCAGGTCGAGGCAGTAGAACTCGTTGAAGAAGCGCACGTCGCGCTTCACGCACTGCTGGTACAGCGTCTGCAGGATCATGTGGCCGGTGCGGTCGGCCGCGTAGCAGGCCCGGCGCACCGGTCGCTCGCCGTGCTCGGCGGTATGCCCGCCGAACCGCCGTTGATCGATGCGTCCCTCGGGCGTGCGATCGAACGGTAGCCCCCACCGCTCGAGCTGATAGATCGCCTCGATCGCTTCCTCGGTCATCAACATCGCGGCGGGCTGGTCGACGAGGTAGTCGCCGCCCTTGATGGTGTCGAACGCATGCCACTCGGGGTGGTCCTCCTCGGTGTTGGCGAGAGCCGCGCACACGCCGCCCTGCGCCGCGCCCGTGTGCGACCGGGTCGGGTAGAGCTTCGAGATGACCGCGGTGCGCACCCGGTCGGAGAGCTCGATCGCCGCGCGCATGCCGGCGCCGCCGGCGCCGACGACGAGGGCGTCGTAGGTGTGGGTCGTGGCCATCGCTACGCCCTCAGGATGGTCGCCATCCTCAGGCCACCGGCGGCCAGTTGGACGGATCGAACGTCACGACGATGACCGTGCCCAGGATGAACAGCGTGAACCCGAGCACGTAGAACCCCATGTTCATCGTGAATCGCACACCCGGCCTTTGCACGTAGTCGAGCGTGATGATGCGGAGCCCGTTGATGCCGTGGATCAGGGCGAGCGTGAGCAACATCCAGTCCCACGTCCGCCAGAGAGGGCTTTCCCAACGAGCCGCGACGAAGCCGAAGTCGATGCGGTCAACGCCGCCGGCCGGCAGATGCATGATCAGCGTGTGACCGAGCGCCAGCACGAGCAGCAGGAGGCCGCTGATGCGCATGAACACCCACATCCAGAGTTCGAAGCCGCCCACGGGACGCTCACGGCCCCGCGAGTAGTCGCGCCGGGGTGGCTGCGGCGTTCCCCCCGCAGCGCTCGATGGTCGCTCGATCGTGGTCGCCATCAGCTCGCCCCGCTCACAACAGATCCAGGATCTGCTTGCCCATGATCGCCGTGACCACGAGCGCCGAGATCAGGAAGACGGCCGCCGTCGCGCGCCCTAAAACCTTGATATGACCGGCGAGGCTCGGGAAGAAGTCGATCAGCGTGATCTTCATGCCGTTGATCGAGTGGTACAGCACCGCGAGCACGAGCCCCAGCTCGAGGACGTGCACGGCGGGGTTCTTGTACGCCTGGGTCACGCGGTCGTAGGCCTCGGGTCCCCATCCGATCACGGCCGTATCGACCACGTGGGCGAAGAGGAAAAGGATCACGGCGACACCGGTGATGCGGTGGAACATCCAGGACCACTGGCCCTCGTGGCCCAGATAGGGGGAGCCGAAGTCGTCCTTCTGCTTCTTGCGGAGTCTCGTCGCCACGGCTGATCACCTTCAGGCTAACTCGCGCCCCGGCGGATGAGCCGGCCGGTGCGTCCAGCGGACGGCGCGCAGTCTACTCCGTTGTGGCCACCCCGGACCCCAGGCGGCGGCGACCCGCCCGCTCGGTCAGGCGGTGCGCCGATCGAGGCGGGTCGCCACGAGCACGCCTTCGCGGGTCGGCACGATCGTGGAGACGAAGCGGTCGTCTCCGGCGATCAGCCGGTTGTGCTCGCGCACGGCGTCGGCCGAAGCACCCTCGCCGAGCACGTCCATCGTGCCCGCGGCGAGCGTGTTGTCGGCGATGTAGAGGCCGCCGGGGCGTACGCGGTCGCTCGCGGCACGCCAGGCATCGGGGTATCCGGTCTTGTCGATGTCGACGAAGACGACGTCGAGGTCGCCGTCGACCTGCGCGAACGACGTGAGGGCGTCGCCCACGTGATACGTGACTCGCTCGCCGAACCCTGCGCGCGAGAGATAGGCCTCGCCGGCCGCGACGTTCGCCGGGTCGCCGTCGGTGCAGTGCACCTCGCCCTGTGGGCCGACCGCGCGCGCGAACCAGTACGCGCTGTAGCCGAACCCCGAGCCGAGCTCGAACACCCGGCGGGCCGAGACGGCGCGGGCCAGCACCTCCAACGTCACGCCGACGTTCCGGCCGACCGCGGGGAAGCCGCGCCGTTCCGCCTCGGCTTCCATCTCGAGCAGCACCGGCTCGTCGTAGCGAGCGAGCCTCGAAGCCATGTATCCGTCGAACCTCGGATCCACGATGTCCATGTGTTGCACGGTACCGCCGTCGCGGGATGCGCGCGAGCGAGACCTCCGCGACCGGCGGGCTCCGTAGACTGCCCCGGTGAGCACGGTGACCCCGGGGGAGGAGCGGCGCGAGCGACTCATCTCGCTCCTGCGCTCTTCCCAGGGGCCGGTGACGGGGACCGATCTCTCCACCGAGCTGGGCGTCAGCCGGCAGGCCATCGTGAACGACGTCGCGATCCTGCGGGCCATGGGTGAGCCGATCCTCGGCAGCCCGCGCGGGTACTTGGTCGGGGGATCGAGCGACGATCGGCCCATCGCGACCATCGCCTGTCGGCACGATCGCGACGGGTGGCGACGCGAGCTCGAGATCCTGGTCGATCGCGGGATCGCGGTCCTCGACGTCGTGGTCGAGCATCCGCTCTACGGCGAGGTGCAAGCGAACCTGTACGTCGAGACCAGGGCCGATATCGATCGACACATGAAAGCGATCGAGCGCGACGACGTCGTGCTGCTCCCGGCGCTGACCGGCGGCGTCCATCTGCACCACGTTCGGCCGCCCGGTCCCGATGCCCTCGATGCGGCCAAGCGAGAGCTCAACGCCGCCGGTCTCCTGCTCGCCGACGATTGAGCGGCCACGCGTGGACCCGCCTCGTCGCGCGTGGGCATGGCCGCCGATACCCTGGGGGGGTCATGGGCGACGAGCGGCGGACCGACTCCGGCATCGAACTACAGCCGGTCTACGACGCCCAGGACCTCGCTGCCCGGGGCTTCGACCCTCCGCGTCGGCTCGGCGCCCCGGGGCAGTACCCGTTCACCCGTGGCATCTATCCCTCGATGTACCGGGAGCGCCTCTGGACGATGCGCCAGTACGCCGGGATGGCGACCGCCGACGAGACGAACGCCCGGTTCCGGTATCTGCTCGACCAGGGGCAGACGGGGCTCTCCGTCGCGTTCGACCTGCCGACGCAGATGGGACTGGACTCCGACCACCCGCGCGCCGAGGGCGAGGTCGGCAAGACCGGCGTCGCGATCGACTCGGTCGAGGACATGGCCCGCCTGCTCGCCGGCATCCCGCTCGACAAGGTCTCGACATCGATGACGATCAACGCCACGGCGCCGATCCTGCTGCTGCTCTACGAGCTCGTCGCCGAGGAGCGGGGCGTGCCCTCGACCGAGATCAGCGGCACGGTGCAGAACGACATCCTCAAGGAGTACGCGGCCCGGGGCACGTACATCTACCCCCCGGCGCCGTCGATGCGGCTGATCACCGACCTGTTCGCCTACTGCGGCGAGCACGTGCCCCGCTGGAACACGATCTCGATCAGCGGCTACCACATGCGGGAAGCCGGCTCGACCGCTGCTCAGGAGATCGCCTTCACGCTCGCCGACGGCATCGCCTACGTGCAGGCCGCGCTCGACGCCGGACTCTCGGTCGACGACTTCGCCCCGCGGCTGTCGTTCTTCTTCGCGTGCCACATGCACTTCTTCGAGGAGATCGCCAAGTTCCGCGCGGCCAGGCGCATGTGGGCCCGCATCATGCGCGAGCGGTTCGAGGCGAAGGATCCGAAGAGCTGGATGCTGCGTTTCCACACGCAGACGGGCGGCGCCACGCTCACCGCGCAGCAGCCCGAGGTCAACATCGTGCGCACCGCCCTCG
>JBOGVO010000031.1:0-3508 GCA_050692855.1 Actinomycetota bacterium
GGCGCCACGAGCACCGCCGGCGCCGGCGGCATCGACGGAAGATCGCCCGACGCTTGCGACCAGCCGAGCTTCGAGGCGATCACGCCGAGACGATCCCGCCGTTCGGCGAGCGCCAGGCCGGTGAGGTCGTCCTTGCCGAGGCGCAGCAGGTCGAACACCACGAGCGTCGCGGGTATCTCGCCGGCGAGCTTCCGCACACGCGACTCGGCGGGGTGCAACCGCAGCTGCAGCTCGTCGAAGTCCATCGAGCCGTCGGCGACGCGCACGATCTCGCCGTCCGCCACGAATGATCCATCGCCTGACGTCTCGACCGCCTCGAGGACCTCCGGGAAGTACCGCCCGAGTGGACGGCCGTCGCGGCTCACGAGCGTCGTGGATCCATCGTCACCGACGGCCACGATCGTGCGGAACCCGTCCCACTTCGGCTCGTACGTCCAGCCTTTGCCCATGGGCATCTCGGGCTGGAGCTTCGCGAGCATCGGGGCCGGCAGGCCACCGGCGATCGTGCGCTTGGGCATGTCCCGACCCTATCCGCTCCCGCTCCCCGTCGTTCCGCGGCGACCGATCCGACTTCGGGCCTTCCCGGGTGGTGAGGAGAGCGCTGCTCCTCAGACGGGCGCGATCGGCGCCGGGGCGAACGGCCGTACCAGCCGGTCGGGCTCCTCACCGACATCTTGGATCAGTTCGCGCTCGACCTGGCCGAGGAAGCGACCTGCCTCCACGAGATAGCCGATCGAACCGGGATCGACACCCATCACGGTCGCTGCGACGGCATCCGTCGCCACCGGGTCGTCGCCGATCACGACCATGCCGGCGTTCACAGCCTCGCCCGAGATGGGGCCGTTCCCCTCCATGCCGACGATGCCGTCGACGATCGCGTAGTCGGGACGGACGGCGGCCGCGATGTCGAGGATCGAATGTTCGATCCCGGCCCAGTGCAGCACGTTCTTGGGCCAGCCGTAGATCCGCCCCGGCAGCACGCCGAAGCAGTTCTTCATCGAGAGCGTGACGCCGGCCCAGTGATGTGTCTTCATCTTGGGCATCGAGATCACGACGTCGGCGTCGACCACGGGCGCAGGCAACCACAGCTCCCCGAGCGGCGTGTACGAGGTCCGCAGCGGCACGTGGCGCACGGGTTGGGTGTTCAGGTCGACGAACGGGACGTCGATCGACGCCAGCGTGTCGACGAACCCAGCCTGCTCGGCGACGTACTGGACATCGCGGCGATGCCCCGGCGCCTCACCGACCACAACCTGGACCGCGCCGAGCCGGCGCAGGGCGACCGCGGTTGCCGCGACGAGACGTGGGTCGGTGTTGATCGGCCTCGACGGATCGAACTCCACGAGGTTCGGCTTGAGGAAGACACGGGCCCCGCGGACATCTGCGCCGATCTCGAGGAGACCGTCGAACACCAGGGAGTCGAGGTCGCGCTCGTAGCCGTCGGCGCGGAGCACCGCCACCCTCGAGCGGCCCGGCCTTGGGAAGGCCGCGGGGTCCCATCGACCATTCGGCCGCGAGCCGACGCCACCGAGCCGGAGACCGGCAGCTCCGGCCGCTCCGAGCGCGAGCCCGACGCCCGCCGCCTTCAGGAAGCCTCGTCGAGGCAGGAGACCGTGGCGGTCGTGGGCCGGCGCGTTCACGGCGACCTCAGCGCGTGCACGCCGGGCCCGGCCGCGATCGCGGCCCAGGCGGCGGAGACCGGGTCGGCGAGCAGGTCGGTGCGGGTCACGACGTCCGCGAGCGCCTCGGCCGCCCCGGCGGCTTCATCGCGTTCGCCCTTGATCCGGAACACTGCCAGCGAGAACGCGACGGATAGGCAGCCTGCCCGTTCGCGGCGCCAGAGACCCCGGAGCCGCGCGGCACCCTCGCGCTCGAGCGCGTCATCGAGCCCGTGGAGACCCAAGAGCGCGGCGGCTGTCGTTTGGGCGAACGGCGGAAGCACCTCGTCGAGCACCACTCGGTTGCCGTAGTTCCAGCCGCCTCCGACGCATCGGCGATCGCGAAGGTAGGCGACGGCTTCCGCGATCCGCGGCGATCCGGGCCGGAACAACCGGAGGGCGAGGAGCGACCGGGCGGTCGGCTCGACCCACCCAGCCGTGCCGCCGACCCACGGCCAGCCACGGATCGATCCGTCGAGGGGCACGGCATCGCTCTGCGGCACCGGTTCGGCCTCGAGCTCCTCGAGGCGATCCAACGCGTGTTCCCTCACGGCGCCGGGACCCGCCGCGATCGCGGCAAGGCCGGTCGCGCCCTCGTCGCGCGCGAACCCCTCAACGACGCCGAACGAGCCGTCGTCGCGCTGCCGGCCGATCAACCACCGTCGGGCGGCGTCGTCATCGAGTGCGATCGCTGCGAGCGCTGTCGGCTCCGGCTCGCTCGGCGCCCCCCGTCCCGGTCCGAACCCTCCGTCGCCGTTCCGTGCCGCCAGGAGCCGCCGGCCGGCGGCCTCGAAGATCTGCGATCGATCCACCACAGGGCCCGTATCGGCACTTCGGGCCCGAGCTGGAGAGCGCCACGCCAGGTCCCCAGCGAATCGCGCACTTCGGCGTGCCCCGACCTAATCCGCCCCCGCCGGTCGGGTCCTGGCGGTCGACCCTACCGGACCACCTTGATGTTGAAGGCGGGTGTTCCGAGAGCGTTCATCAGTCGCAACCACAAGGGCAGATACATCTCGGTGCCGCGGGCGGTCGAGATGTCGCCCAGGTCGACGATGTCCGACTCGGGCCATCCGAACCCGCGCAGGAGCGTGGCGACCGCGGCCTTGGCGTCTGCGTCGTTCCCGCTCATGAGGACGTCGTGGGGTCCGCCGAGCTGCGCAGGGTGCACCATGACGTCGGCGGTCATCGTGTTCAGCGCCTTCACGACCCGCAACCCGGGGAAGGTGCGCTGGATGGTCTCGGCGAGGCTGTCGCTGTCTTTGATCGCGAGCGTCGGGGGGAACCCGGCCGAGAAGTCGAGCGGGTTCGAGATGTCGAGCAGCACCTTGCCATCGAGGTCCGCCGGGCTCGCGGCGCCGATGGCGTCGATCGATCCCAGGCCCATCGTGGCGTTCACCAGCAGTTCCCCGTAGGCGCCCGCGTCGGCGAACGTGCCGTGCCTGGCGGGGGCACCCACCGTCGCGGCCCACTCGGCCGCCGCTTCGTTGCGCGCGGTGCGCGAGCCCATGCACACCTGGTGGCCGACCTCGACCAGGCGGCTCCCGATCGCCTTGCCCACCGAGCCCGTGCCGAGGATGCCGATCCTCATCGCTCCCCCAGTCTCCTCCGATCGGGTTCATCCGCCCGATGGGCTCATCGCGATCCGGTCGAGGGCGGGAATCCCGGTCGAGTGATTCCCTAAAGAGGAGCCCTCGTCAAGAGGGGACCCGTCATCCGCTCCTCGACCCTGTTGCCTCACGTCAAGATGTCCTCGTAGTGTCCCTCGGTTGCCTCACGGAAGATGTCCGCGTAGAGCCGCTTCGCCTCCAAGCCCTGCCAAGGATCCGGGAGGGGCTTCGGCGGTGGGAACC
>JBOGVO010000032.1:0-25683 GCA_050692855.1 Actinomycetota bacterium
GGAACGCGTGGCGGAGCTGGTGGCCGCGGGGGGAACCAACCGGGAGGTGGCCGACGCCATGTTCCTGAGCGTTCACACGGTTGAGGCCAACCTGAAGCGGATCTACCGCAAGCTGGGCATCCGCTCCCGCACGGAGCTGGCCTCGAAGTTCCCATCCGGCCCCCCGGGATCCTGAGCCAAAACGTACCGATCACGGCCTCGATCGGTACGGATTTCGGGGATTCCCCGGGACGATGCTCCCTCTAGCCTCGGGTTCAGGGATCGGTCCCCAGGGCAAAGGAGGAACCATGAGCACGAAGGCAGGAACCATCGGAGTCTCGGGTCTGCCGGCGCGGTTCATGCTGTGGACCGCGGCCGTATCCGTGCTGTCGGCCGCGGCGCTGATCATGAGCGCGTTGGCGCTCACCCTAGCGGGGAGCGGCGATCGCTCCGTTACGGGTGTGGCAGGCAGCGGCACCCGCGAGGCGGCGAGCATCGGAGCGCCTCTGTGGGACGCGCAGAAGCTCGAAGCGATGCAGGGCCGGATGCTCGCCGAGACCGTCCGGGCCGAAGGGTCCGCGGCTCTCTGGGACGCGCAGAAGCTCGAAGCGATGCAGGGCCGAATGCTCGCCGGGTAAGCTCCATGGTCGTGCCGCCGGCTGGTAGTTCAGGCTCGAAGCGGGCGTCAGCGGCTGGGCAGCAGTGGAGGAGTCGTGTGATGCAAGCGATCGCCGCACTCGGACCGAGCGCGCATGGGCGGCAGTGCCGTTGCGGTGCACCGCTCCGGGGAGCGGAAGGCCCGGGCCTCCACGTTCCACGGGTGTCCTAGGTCGCGGACCGCCGGGCTGCTGGCCGGGCCCGGCTTGGTCCGATCCGATCAGGAGCTGCGTCGCGCGCTGGGGATCGGTCGAGAAAACTCAGATCCGAGTGTCCCTTGCGCCACACGGAGCATGGTCCGAGGACGGCGCGAGGGTTTCGTCCCGGTGTTCGACAGTCACCGTTCGAGGTCGTAGGGTGCGGCCCCAACGGAGCCAGAGACCCGTTCACTCGGTCCATCGCCGTTCCCCCCCGACCCTCGACCCCCCCGGAGGTGTGCGCATGAAGCGGACCATCGCACTTGCAGTCGGCGTCGCACTCGTGGCGTCCTTCCTCATCGCCGTCATCGCCGTCCCGGCCTCGGCCGGCGCCGGCGTGTTCTCGATCACCGGGTGCACGGACGCCGGCGTCAGAGCCGACGACCCGATCGTCATGCCCCATGCGAAGGGCAGGAGCCACGTGCACCAGTTCTTCGGCAACAAGAGCACGAACGCCGACAGCACCTACAACGACATGGTGGTTGCGGGCACATCCTGTCCGCTCAGCGCCGACACGGCAGGTTACTGGGCCCCGGCGCTGCTCGATCCGAACGGTCAGCCGGCGAAGCTCAAGCGCGCCACCGCCTACTACCGCGCGACGTCGGGCTCGAAAGGCCAGCCGATCCGAGCGTTCCCACGCGACCTCCGGATCATCGCCGGTTCCCCGGAGTTCGAGACGGGCACGGACATGCTCGGCTGGGGATGCGACGACCAGACCTACCTGCCGACGATCCCCGACTGCAGCTCGAGCGGGAAGAAGTTCGTGAAGGCCCACATCATCTTCCCCAGCTGCTGGGACGGAGTGAACAACGATTCGGACGACCACCGCAGTCACATGGCGTATCCCGACGGCGCGAAGTGCCCGGCCTCGCACCCGGTGCGGGTCCCCAGGCTGTCGCTGCACTTCACGTGGGCCGTCACGGACGGCACCGGGTACAGCCTCGCCTCCGACATGGACGAAGGAACATCTGCTGGTCATACCCTGCACGCGGACTTCTGGAACACGTGGAACCAGGGCGCCCTCGAGATGCTCGTGAACTCCTGCCTGAACACCGGGAGCAGCTGCCTGGGCATGACCGACTCGAACTTCAAGTCTCGGGCCGGCGCTTCGATCGGAGCGCCTACGGTCCCCTGAACGGTGCTCAGGGCTCGGAGACCGGCTGCACGGGTTCGGATTCCGGGAGACGGGTGACGTCGGGACGGCGCGGGAGCGGGGGGGCTGACTCCGGAACCGTGCGCTCCGGGGCCGCGACCTCCCCGCTCGTGTCCTCGGAACGGGCCTCGTCCTGCAGCTCCATGCTCGGGGCCGCACGCCGCTCGAGCGCCCGGGCGGCGATCAGCCCCCCGAGGCCGGCGAGCGTGGTGCCGACGCCACCGATCAACAGGGCGGTCCGGCCTCCCAGGCCGGCGACCAACGCTCCGGCCGCCGCGGTCGCTCCGAGCTGCATCCCGTTGACGAGCGCTCCGTAGGAGGCGAACGCGCGCCCGCGGACACGGTCGGCCACGCGATGCACGATCAAGCTGCGCATCGCCACCGTCTCGACCCCGTTCGCGAGGCCGCCGGCAAAGAAGAGCACGATCGCCAGGGGAAGGTTCGCGAGGGCCGCGGCCGCGAACACCGCGGCGCCGTTGACCACGGCGGCAAGGCTCATCGAGCCGAGCAGACGGTCGTCGTCGAGCCGGCGGCCGATGAGCGTTGCGCCGCCGACCATGCCGACGAGCCACGTCGACGCCAGCACGCCGTACCCCCACGCGCCCGCATCGAGCGTCCTGCGCGCGAAGAAGATCTCGGCCACGTTGTCCATCGCCGCGAACAGGATGACCGCGCCGATCACCGCGAACGCCACGACCAGCACCCGGTCGCGCCGGATCACCCGGAACCCGGCACGCGCCTGCTCCTCGGCGTCCCTCGCCTCGACGCCCTCTCGCCGAACGCGCAGCAGCAGGGCGCATGTCGCGATCACCACGAACGTGGCCGCATCGACGAGCAACGCGACCCGGGTGCCCACCCCGGCCGCGATCGACCCCGCCAGCACCGGACCCGCGATCATGCCCGAGTAGCGGGCCGCCTCGAGGTAGGCGTTGCCCTCGGTGGCGTGGTCGTCGCCCACGACCCGGGGCACCAGGGTGTAGATCGAGGGATTCTCGACGGCCGAGGCCGTGCCCAGCAGGAACGTCAGCATCAGGATCATGGGGAGCCCGGTCGCGAACGCCAGGCCGACCGCCACGCCGGCTTGGATCGCGGTCGCGATCGCGAGCGACCTCCTCGTCTCGAAGTTGTCGACGATGACGCCCGCCGCCGGCGCGAAGATCACGAGCGGCAGCAGGCCGCAGAGGAGCAACGCGGCCACGGCCCATCCGGAGCCGGTGAGGTCGGCGACCTTGATCGTGAGCGCGATCAACGCGAGCTCGTCGCCGAGAGCCGAGAGACCGGTCGACGTCGTGAGGAGCCGGAAATCGCGTCCTCGAAGCGAACCCTCCACGAGGCCGCATCCTAGGCCCTCACACACCGCGATGCATCGGCTGGGAGAACCAACCTCGGAGCCCCGGTCGGGCTATGGCATCTGCGTCAGTCGGTGGGCCCGACGGGCTCGGGCGACGGGCCGACGGGGGTCCATCCGGTGGGCGTTGTCTCCCGACGACCGGGGAGCGGACTCGCCTCAGTCGGCGAGGGCGCGCAGCCGGGCCAGCGTCCGCTCGCGACCGAGGAGCGCGAGCGACTCCGGGAGCGGCGGGGAGACGTTCGAGCCGGTGACGGCGGCCCTGACCGGCTGGAACGCCTTGGTGCGACTGAGGCCCTGCTCCTCGGCGACCCCGTCCAGCGTCGCGGTGATGGCGTCGGAGTCCCACGGATCGAGCCGCTCGAGGGCGTCGGCCACCTGCCCGACGTATCCCTCGGGCGCCTTCGCGACGAGCCCGGCCGCCTTCTCGTTCAGCTCGAGGTCGTCGCTGAACAGGAATCGCAGCAGCACGGGCGCCTCGGTGAGCGTCTTCATGCGCTCCTTCACGATCGGCATCGCGGCGCGCAGCGTGGCGGGGTCGGGCATCAAGCCTTCCTCGGTTAGGAAGTGCAGGCACCGCGCCGCCAGGTCGTCGTCGTCGAGCGACTGGATGTAGCGGTTGTTCAGCCACGTCAGCTTCTCGGTGTCGAACGCGGCCGGGTTCGAGGAGACCCGCTCGAGGTCGAACGCCTCGATCAGCTCGTCGCGGGAGAGCACCTCGCTGTCGTCGCCCGCCGACCACCCGAGCAGGGCGAGGTAGTTCACCATCGCCTCGGGCAGGAACCCGTGCTCCCGGAAGGACTCGATGCTCGTGGACCCGTGCCGCTTCGAGAGCGGCTGCCTGTCGGGGCCGAGCACCTGCGGCACGTGGGCGTAGCGCGGCGACGTGCCGCCCAGCGCCTCGATCACCGCGGCGTTGCGGGGGGCGCTCGCGAGCAGGTCGTCGCCCCGAATGACGTGCGTGACGCCCATCACCATGTCGTCGACCGCGACCGCCAGCAGGAATACGGGCGAGCCGTCGGAGCGCAGCAACACGAAGTCGCGCAGTTGCCCGGGCGCGAACCGCACCTCGCCCTTCACGATGTCGTCGACCACCCACTCGTGGTCGGGCATCCTGAAGCGCACGACCGAGTCGCGACCCTCGGCCTCGAAGGCGGCGATCTGCTCGGGGCTCAGGTCACGGCAGTGGCCGTCGTAGCCCGGCGGTTCCCCTGCGGCCATCGCACGTCCGCGTCGTTCCTCGAGCTCCTCGGAGGTGCAGAAGCAGCGGTACGCGTCTCCCTGGGCGAGCAGTCGGTCGGCGTGCTGGCGGTAGATCCCGAGCCGTTGCGATTGCCGGTAGGGCTCGTGCGGGCCACCGACGTCGGGACCCTCGTCGTGGTCGATGCCGAGCCAGCGAAGGTCCTCGAGCACGCCGGCGACGGCTTCCTCGGTCACACGGCTCGCGTCCGTATCCTCGACCCGCAGGACGAACGTCCCCCCGTGATGGCGGGCGAACAGCCACGAGAAGAGCGCGCTGCGCGCGTTCCCGACGTGGAGGGAGCCGCTCGGAGCTGGCGCGAACCGGCAGCGGACCGTCGCTTCGGTCATCGCACGGGATTGGCGAGGACGCCGACGCCCTCGACCTCGACCTCGACCAGGTCACCCGGGGCCAGCTTGCCCACACCCTCGGGGGTGCCGGTGAGCACCGCATCACCCGGCAACAGCGTCATGAACGAGGTGATGTACTCGATCAGGGTTGCCACCCCGAACACCAGATCGGTGGTGCTCGCATGCTGGCGCACCTCGCCGTTCAGACGGGTCTCGACGGTAGCATCGTTCGGATCGAGGTCGGTCTCGATCCAGGGGCCGAGCGGGCACGACCCGTCGAAGCCCTTCGCGCGCGCCCACTGGTCGTCGGTCTTCTGCAGGTCACGAAGGGTCACGTCGTTCGCGCAGGTGTACCCGAGGATCACGCGATAGGCGTCCTCCGCCCTGATGTCCTTGGCGAGCCGCCCGATCACGACCGTCAGCTCGCCCTCGAAGTCCACGCGGTGGCTCACCGGCAGCAGGGTGATGGGATCGTTCGGGCCGAGGACGGCGGTCGACGGCTTCAGGAACACCAGCGGCTCGTCGGGAACGGTCAGGCCCCACTCGGCGGCATGGGCCGCGTAGTTCCTGCCCAGGCAGACGAGCTTGGACGGCAACACCGGCGCGAGCAGGTGGACCTCGTCGAGCGGCAGCTCCTCCCCCGTCGGGATCGGGTCCTCGAAGAAGGTGCCCGCGAGCACCCGCACCGTGTCATCGAGGGTCTCGGCCACGCCGGTCGCGATGCGGTCGCCGTGGCGGAAGCGCAAGAGTCGCATACGGCGCAGAGGCTACCGCGCCGCGATCGCCCAAGGTCGGGTCGCGAGCGTGCACCGACGAAGCCGCCTACGATGCGCCGGTGGCGAGCGACCGATGCGGCACGTCGTCCCGTGGTTGGGTCTGCCTCTTCATCGTGCTCGCGACCTTCGCTCTCGCCACGCCCGCGGCAGCCGCGCGGCCCGACGTGGTGCTGATCGTCACCGACGATCAACGCTCGCAGACGCTTCCCTGGATGCGGACGGTGCAGCGACGCATCGTCGATCGGGGCGGCCTCTACCTCAACGGCATGGTGCCGACCTCGCTCTGCTGTCCGTCCCGAGCCTCGATCCTGACCGGCCTGTTCGCGCACTCGACCCGGGTGTGGTCGAACGGAAGGAGCGGCGGCCTCCTCGACACGGGGGGCTGGGGCGCGTTCGAAGGGGCAGGCATGGAGGACCGCACCCTCGCGGTTCGGTTGCAGGACGCCGGGTACCGGACCGCGTTGGTGGGCAAGTACCTGAACGGCTACGACCGTTCACCCGAGGGATACGTGCCCCCCGGTTGGAGCGCATGGCACGTCTTCGCGACGCGGAACGGCAGGTACTACGACTACGCGCTGCGCCACACCGACGGATCGCTGACGATCCACGGGCACGAGGAGCGCGACTACTCCACCGACGTGCTGCGTCGGTACGCGGCCAGGGAGATCCGGTCCGCACCTCGGGGGCGGCCCCTGTTCCTGATGTTCACGCCCTTCGGCGTGCACGGTGAGATCCCCACCCCTGCCCCTCGGCACGTCGGCACGGCCGGGGCCGGGGCGTACGAGGCGCCGAACCTCAACGAGGCGGACACGCTGGACAAGCCTCCCTGGATCCAGGAGTTGCCGACGACCTCGATGCTGCAGGTGACCCGCCATCGACGCGGCGTGCAGGAGGCGTTGCGATCGGTCGACGAAGCCGTCGGCGCCCTCCTCGGCGCGCTGCACCGACACCGCGACCTGGAGAACACGCTGATCGTCTTCACGAGCGACAATGGAGACCTCTGGGGCGAGCACCGTCTCCGAGGCAAGTACATGCCGTACGACGCCGCGACCCGCGTGCCGCTGGCGGTCCGTTGGGACGGACACGTCGCACCGGGCTCGCATGACCGGCGGTTGGCGCTGAACCTCGACGTCACGGCCACGATCGCGCGCGCGGCGGGCGTGCCCGCACCCGGCATCGAGGGTGTCTCGGTGCTGGCTCGTGCCGAGCGTCACGGCTTCGTGCTCGAGGCGGCCGCCACGTCCGGCCACGACGGGAACGGTCAGAACGTCGCGAGGCCGGGCTACTGCGGCTTCCGCACGCGACGGTTCCTGTACGTGCGATACGAGGGGGCGATCGAGGAGCTGTACGACTACCGGACCGATCCCTGGGAGTTGACGAACGTCGCTGACGACGGGCGATACGCCGACCGCGTGTCGTCGTTGCGTGGCCGGGCCGACGAGGGCTGCTCGCCGCAGCCGCCCGGCTTCACGTGGTGATCAGACCACCGAGCCGCCGGTGAACGTGGCGCCGACCTGGCGCCAGTAGCCCGCGATCGTCTCGACTGGCTCGAGCGCCGAGAGCTCCTCGGCCGGCGCGTCGAACAGCGTCACGGTCGGCTCACCCGTGTACACGGGGCCCAGGTCGACATCGCGCGAGCGCATCGTGACCAGCTCGTCGAGGGGGGCGCGCTGCATCGGATCGATGTGCGGCATGTACCGCGAATGCAACATCGGCAGAGCATTCACGAAGCCGCCGGCCTCGCTCACGCCCGTCAAGGTGAGCGTCACCTCGGCCAGGCGACGATCGTTCGCTGCCAGCGTTGCCCCGAACCGGCCGCCGGGCTCCAGGCGGGGGCCGGCCCTCCCGACCGTGACCGGACGCGTCATCCAGATCTGACCGAGCTTCTTCGGGTAGCCCTGGTACCAGCCGCGGGCCAGGGCGAAGTCCTTGTCGACCCAGATGTACACGCATCGCGAGTAGGTCTCGCCGCCGTAGGAGCAGCGCACGACGACGAACGCTTCTTTGTACTGGCTGCGCACCGGATCGAGCAGCTCCTCCCCCGAGTCGCTGCACGACTGCCAGTCGGCCCAGACGATCGCGACCGCCCCGGGATCCTCGTCCGCGAGCGCCACATCGGGCGGCAGCAGGGCTCCCACGTTCGCGGGGTCGGTGCGGTACTCGATCGTGAGCACGTCGCCGGAGTAGTGCCATGGGGGCGCCGGCACGATCGACGCGCGGCCTTCAGGCGTGCGCGGCAGCATGAACCCCAACAGCTCTTCCGACACGGCGCCTATCGTACGCTTCGGCCATCGCAGCGAGAGAGGCTGGCATGGAGACCAGACGCATCCTGCTCGACGGCGTGCCGACCACCGTGTCCCGCGAGGACGAT
Source organism: Actinomycetota bacterium (assembly GCA_050692855.1). GTDB lineage: Bacteria > Actinomycetota > UBA4738 > UBA4738 > HRBIN12 > JAOUEA01. The sequence goes on from JBOGVO010000032.1 coordinate 8,072, forward strand.
GAGCTGGTGGCGCCCGACGGCCGCACGATGCCGCCCGACGATCCGATCCACCTGCCGCCGGTGATACCGACCAAGGTCGTCTGCGTGCACCTGAACTACGAGAGCCGGCGGGCCGAGTTCGGGGCGACGCTCGGACCGGCGCCGACGTACTTCCACAAGCCGGTCTCCTCGCTGAACGCCCACGGCGGCGAGATCGTGCGCCCGCCGCGGTGCCGCTTCCTGAACTACGAGGGCGAGATCGGCATCGTGATCGGCGAGCGGTGTCGGCACATCGCGCCCGACGAGGCCGACGCGTACATCCAGGGCTACACGATCGGAAACGACTACGGCTTGCACGACTTCCGCGACACCGACGCGGGCTCGATGCTCCGCGTGAAGGGAAGCGACTCGCTCTGCCCGCTCGGGCCGGGTCTCGTGACCGACTGGGACTTCCACGGCAAGCACATCGAGACGCGCGTGAACGGCGCGGTGGCCCAGAGAGGGAACACCGACGAGATGATCTGGGACATGCACTACCTCGTGGCCGACATCGCGCGCACGATCACCCTCGAGCCAGGCGACGTGATCCTCTCGGGCACCCCGGCGAACTCCCGCCCGGTCGAGCCCGGCGACGTCGTCGAGGTCGAGGTCGAGGGCCTCGGCCTGCTGCGCAACACCATCGTCGAAGGCTCGGTGCCGATCCTCGACGACGTGGGCGCCCAGCCGAGCGAGAGCGAGGAAGTCATCTCGACGGCGCTCGGCGGCGACTGGGAGTTCCGGGGCGTGCGACCTCCAAGGAAGGAGTGAGCGGATGGCGACGGTCCGATACATGGTGGACGACGTCGGCAGGGCGCTGACGTTCTACGTCGACGGTCTCGGCTTCGAGGAGGTCCAGCGCTTCGGCACGACGATCGCGATCGTTCGCCGCGACGATCTTCTGCTCTGGCTCGCCGGGCCCGCGTCGTCGGCGGCACGGCCGATGCCCGACGGGCGGACACCCGACCCCGGGGGGTGGAACCGGCTCGTGATCGAGGTGGACGACCTCGACGAGCGCATCGAGGCGCTCGGCGCGAGCGGCGTGGTCTTCCGCAACGAGGTGGTCGAAGGCCCCGGCGGACGCCAGATCCTGGCCGAGGATCCGTCGGGCAACGTCGTCGAGCTGTTCGAGCCCGGCCGCTGACGCCGATGGTTCGACGCACCGACCGGGCGTTCGTGGCCTGGGAGTCGCTCTCGGGAGCCTGCCTCCGCTCGGATGGCCGGGGAGCACTCGAGGTTCGGGAGCGCCCCGGGCGCAGGGCGCTCGCCCCGGTCTGGCCGGTGAGCCAGGTGCTCGCGGGGGCGATCGACATCGCGGACCTGACCGGCACCTACGACGACGTGGAGCGCCTCGTGATCGGGCTGCGTCGATTCGCCGCCGGCGACGGCTACGTGCCGGCGCCCGGTCACCGCCGGCGCTACTACGACGACAACGCCTGGATCGGCCTGTGCTTCGCTCAGCTGCATCTGCAGACCGGAGAGGCGCGATGGCTCCGACGCGCCCGGAAGGTCTTCCGGTTCGTGCGCGAAGGCCAGGACCCCGACGGCGGCATGCGCTGGGTGGAACGGCGCCGCGCTCGCCACACGTGCTCGGCCGCGCCCGCGGCCCAACTCGCGCTCCGGCTGCACCTGGCCGACGGCGACGACGTGACGCTCGCCTTCGCGCGGCGCACGCTCGCCTGGCTCGACCGCACCTTGCGCGTGCCCGGGGGCCTGTACGCCGACCACGTCGACAGGCACGGCGTGAACACCGCACTGTGGACCTACAACCAAGGGGCTCCGGTCGGCGCGCACCTGTTGCTGCATCTTGCGACCGGCGACGAGGCACCGCTCGCGCAGGCGCGGGCCACCGGAGCGGCTTCCCTCGGGCGGTTCGGGCCAGACCGCACGTGGCGGCACCCGCCCGTGTTCAACGCGGTGTGGTTCCGCAACCTGCTCGCGCTCCACACCATCGCGCGCGTCGACGGGCTCCTCCCGGCACTCGATGCCTACCTCGCGCGTGCCTGGCGCGAGGGTCGGGGGGAGGACGGTCTGTTCACTGCAGGCGGCATCGGCAGCTACGACGGGACCCCCGCGATCGACGCGGGCGGGCTCGTCCAGCAGTACGCGCTGAGAGCGTGGCCCCGCGATCGACTGCGCTTCGCCTGCTAGCTCGGCCGGTCCCGTCGTGCTCAGGCGAGCGACGCAAGGAGGCGCTCGCCTTCCGCGATGTACCGACCCGCGTCCACGCTTCGGAAGAAGGCGAGCGAGGGCTCGATCATGGCTGCGGTCTGCGGACGCTTCCCTTCGGAGGCCAGCCGCTCGGCGGCGCGCAGTTGCGCATACGCCTCGTCGGTCCGCGCATCCATATCGCCCAGGATGTCGGTGGCCTGCTCGAAGTCCGCCGAGAGCCAGGCCTTCCCCGCGTCGATCCAAGGCGACGGGGGCAGGTGGCCGGCGACATGCATCAGGTCGTCCGCTTCGGCCAGCCCTTCGACAGCGATCGCCGCGGGGAGGAACCACCACGCCGAGATGAGGGTGGCTCGTTGCGAGGCAAGCTCGAACAGCTCGCCGTAGGCTTCCAGAGCTTCGGGGGTGCGTCCGACCAACCGCATCACCCGCGCGTGCTCGGCGAGTGCCCGATGGAAGATCTGAGGGTCGCGCGACCCCCGTGAGGAGGCCAACGCCAACGTCGAATCGGTGACTGCGCCGGCCACGTCGTCGCGAGCGAACCGGATCAGTGCGCGAACGCCTCTGACCTGGCTCTCGTTGTAGCGGGGGATGCCCGCTTCGAAGCCGACGATGAACTCGTCGGCCAGTCCAGCGGCTTCGTTCCATCGGCCCTCGTGGTACAGGTCGACGGGGAGAACCTCCCGAAGGTACTTGATCAGAGATCCGAGTCCGGTCCGTTCGGCGATCTCGAGGCCGGATTTCCGGAAGCGGCGCGCTCCCCGAAGATCGCCCACGATGTGCGACATCGCACCCAGGTTGATGTACCCACGGACGACGTCCCAGGGAGAGGCGGCGGCCTCCGCGATCGCGACACTGGACTCCAGCTCCTCGAACCCACCACGATCGCCCAGCGCGATGCGTGCCGATCCGATGTTGTTCAAGGCGTTGGCTTCGAGATCGCGGAACTCCAGCGCCCGGGCCATCTCGAGGGCCTGTCGGCCGATCTCGATCGCCTCCTCAGCGAGATCGCCGAGCATGTCGAACCTCGAGACGTGGGCGAGCACCCACGCCTTCGAACGGGAGGGCCGCCGGCCGTGGACGAGACGGCTCGCGCGCTGGAAGTGCTCGTCGGCGACCACGCGGCGTCCGGCGGCCCATTCGATGTCGCCGATGATGATCTCTGCCTCCGCGGCTCCCTCCACGTCGCTCGACGCGAGCAGCGCGTCCCGCGCCTCGATCAGCGTCTCAGCAGCCGCGAGCTCCTGGCTCCAACGCGCCCGCCCATATCGGAGGAGAACGGTCGCGCGACGCGGATCGTTGTCCGGCCACAGATCCAACGCCGCACGGTAAGAGCGCTCGGCCACCGCGAACGAGGAGAGCCCGAGCGCCCGATCACCCGCGGCGATGAAGGCGAGCCGGGCATCCTCCTCGAGCGAGGAGGTGTCGCCCCCGGACGAGCGCGCGAGTTCGAGTGCGGAGACGTAGTGATGCGCGAGCAGGTCAGCCTGGTCCTCGAGGCGATCGGAGAGCGAACCGATCCACTCCGCGGCGGCACGGTGCTTTGTGGACCGCTCCGCGCGAGGGATCTCGCCGTAGGCCACGTCGCGAACGAGTGGGTGCCAGAACGTGTACTCGAGCTCCCCCGCCACCGAAGACTGGCGCACGCGTCGAACGAACTGACGGCGCTCGAGTCGGTGCAAACGCTCCTCGGCCTCCTTCCGCCCGAGATGGCCGCCGGTCGTCACCGCGCCGACCCAGAAGTCCTTGCCGATCACGGACGCGTCCTGCAGGAGCGACTTCTCTGTCGGCTCGAGCGCATCCAACCTGGCGGCGATCAGCCCCTGCACCGAGCTGGGGAGTTCGACGAGGCCAGCAGCATCGAGCCCGTCGGCGGCGACCCGCGCGAACTCCTCCGCATAGAGTGGATTGCCGGCGGCGCGCACGACCAGCGTCTCTCGGAGGTCCGCTGGAAGGTCGGAGCGCCGCATGAGGTGCCGGAACAGCCGGATCGTGTCGTCCTCGGACAAGGGTGTGAGTGCCACGGTCGTCGCGTTGGGCGTGCCGCCCCCCCAATCCTCTCGTCTCGTGAACAGCTCTGGACGGGAGGTGCAGACGACGAGGAGCGGGATCCCGGAAGCCCAATCGACGAGTTGGTCGACGAACTCCAGCAAGGCGTCACCCGCCCAGTGGAGATCCTCGAAGACGAGCACGGTGGGGCGAAGCTCGGCGAGCCCTTCGAAGAACCGTCGCCACGCGGCGAACGCCTCGCCCGACGCCTCTGCGCGGGCCTCCCGTTCTGTGGCTAACCCGACCAGGGGCCGCAGGTTCGACCCGACCCACTCGATGTCGTCGTCGCTGAGTTGCAGGCCTTCCATCGCCCGACGCAGCTTCTCTTCGGCGACCGAGTCGGCATCGGTCTCCAGGATGCCGGCCTGGGCCTTCACCATCTCGCTGATCGCCCAGAACCCGACGCCATCGCCATACGGCGGGCACCGCCCCTGGCGCCACGTGATGAGCGCAGGCGTCCGTCGCACGACTTGGAGCAACTCGAAGACGAGCCGGCTCTTCCCGATCCCAGGCTCGCCCACAAGCGTGACCAGATGCGGCACCTTCAGCTCACGGACCCGCTCGAGCGCATCGCGGAGGACCGACAGCTCGCGGTCGCGACCGACGAGCGGAGTGGCAGCGGACCACGTGACATCGACGCCGAGCCTCGACCGCGCCTGCAACGCCACCCAGGATGGCACCGGTGCCGCCTTCCCCTTCGCGTCGACCGGCGCCCCCTCGGCGAAGTCGATCGATCGTTGCGTGGCCCGCTGGGTACGCTCGCCGACCAGGATGCCGTCGACCGGCGCGGCCGCCTGGAGCCTGGCGGCCGTATTCACGACGTCGCCGGCGGCCATGCCCTCGCCTTCGAGTGGGCTGGCCCCGAGCGAGACCAAGGCCTCGCCCGTGTCGACGCCGACCCGCACGTGGAGGTCGAGGCCATGATGCTCGTCGCTCATCTCCGTCACGGCGTCACGGATAGCCAGCGCCGCGCGGACGGCCCGCTCTGGATCGTCCTCGTGCGCAGTCGGCGCGCCGAATACCGCCATGACCGCGTCGCCGATGAACTTCTCGACCGTGCCGCCGTGGGCTTCGATCTCGGCCCGCAGCCGCGCGAAGTACGGCGAGAGCGTGGCGCGAACGTCCTCCGGGTCGAGCCGCTCACTCATGGCGGTGAAGCCGACGAGATCCGCGAACAGAGCCGTGACGACCTTGCGCTCCTCTCGAGGGGGCTCGGCGCCCTCGAGCGGCGCGCCGCACCGACCGCAGAAGCGGAACCCCTCGGGGTTCTCGGCACCGCAGCGTCGACACATCACGGCAGCGACAGTACGCCGCGACGCGTTCGGGACGCCATGCCGCGGGTCGCGGAGCGGGCCGGACGGCTTCCTCGACCGCCTGCTTTGCTGGGCCGTTCGGCCCGCTCGAGGAATCGGTCGACCAGCGCTTCCGCGCGGGCCCGAGGCTCCGGCTCGGTCTCGCGCATGGCCGACACGGTCGCGCCCGGGTCCACGCCGGCTCGACGGAAGTCCTGGTCGTCATAGGCGAGCCACGCTCGGACGATCTCGGCGGTGGCCTCGGGATGGAACTGCACGAGGAGATGTGCACCGTGCGTATACGCCTGTGGACCCGCATCGGTCCGGGCGATCACGGTGGCACCGTCGGGTGGGCCGAACGTGTCGCCGTGCCACATGAACCATGGCCCGGAGGGCACCAGCTCCGGGTCGTCGGTCTCGACCTCGTGCAGACCGACCTCGGTATCACGCGCTCGCGCGACCCAGCCCCCGTTCGCCTCGGCGAACGCCTGCGCGCCGAAACAGATGCCCAGCACCGGCACGTCCTGTGCGACCGCCTCGCGGAGACGCTCGAGCAGACCGCCGATCCACGAGCGGGCCTCTTCGCCGTAGACCGACCAAGGAGCACCCGTGACGACCACGGTGTCGAACCCGTCGAGCGGCGGCGGCGGCCCGTCGGCATCGAGCACATGCTCGACCATCTCGGCGCCGCGATCGACGAGGCTCGCCCCGACGTGACCGGTCCGTGACAGCTCCTGCGGCTTCAAGACGAGGACGCGCATCGCGCCCACGATACCGAGCGGATGTAGGGTCCTGTATGAGCAACGAACGCGACCGCCCGCACCTGCCTCCGCCGCATCCTGCGGTCGCACCCGGCTTCTCGATGCCCAAGGGGGCGGCGGAGCGACCGCGGTACTCGGACGAGGGGATCCAGGAGCGGCGCGGCCTCTGGACGCGGCTCAAGGCCTGGTTCGCCCGACCGGCTCCGAAACGCAACAGCTACGTCTCGGACGTGACCAACCCCGACGACCGCCGATTCATCCCGCGCCGCTGAGGTCCCCTCGGCCCCAGAGGCGGTCGGCGACCGTTCCCACGAGCTCCAGCTTGCGCCACTGCGCGTCCTCGTTCGTCTCGTTGCCGAGCATCACGCTCGCGAAGCCGCATTGTGGACTGATCGCGAGCCGTTCCATGCCGCCCGCATACCCGGCGGCTTTCTCCAGGCAGCGGACGAGGTCGTCCTCGTCCTCGACCACCGGGATCTTCGAGCTGATGATCCCCATGACCATCACGCTTCCCTCGCGGAGGTGCCGCACCGGCGCGTAGCCGCCGTCGCGGCCCTCGTCGTCCCACTCCACGAGGAACGTGGCGTACGGCAGCGCTCCGAACACTCGCTCGGCGACCGGCTCGAGCGAGCCTTCGCACATCCACGACGAGCGGAAGTTCCCACGGCAGATGTGCAGCCCGACCGTGACGTCGTCCGGGATGCCCTCGAGCACGGCGGCATCGGCGGCGAGCGCCCGCTCGGTGAGCGACTCGACGTCGTGGCCGGCCCCCTCGAACCGCTCGATCCACGCCGCGTCGACCAGGTACGGATACAGCGGGAAGTCGAACTGCAACCTTGTACCTGGTGCCACGGCCAGGATGTCTTTGACGAGCTGCCGCTCGATCCGGATCGCCTCGTCCGCGAACTCCTCCACCGACTCGTACGCGCCAGCCACAGTCGTGAACGGGTGGAGGAAGATGGACGCTGCCGGGAGTGTGACCTTGAATGGGAAGCCCTCGGTCACGTCGGCCATGAACGCGGCCTCACGCGCGGCGGGCGAGTCGATCTGCTCCAGAGGCGCGACGATCTCGTGGACCGCGAGCTCGACGGGCTCATCTCGATCGTTGCGGAACGTCACCGTCTTGCCGGTGCGCACGCCGCTCACCGCGTCGTAGAAGGAGTCCATGAACATCCATCGACGGAACTCGCCGTCGGTGATCACGTCAAGGCCGCAGTCCCGTTGGCGTCGCACGGCCTCGCGGATCGCCGTGTCCTCGACTTCCCGGAGCGCGGTGCGGTCCTTCGCGCGTTCCTCGGCGAGCGCCGCGGAGTGCCCGGGCTCGTAGAACGCGTCGATCGCGGCTCGCAAGACGGGTGGCCGAAGGAGTGACCCGACGACCTCGGCGCGTGCCGGCGATCGGCCGGTCACTCCTCTCCCTCGGGAGGGTCGGCTTCCTCGGCTTCGAGGGCTTCGATCACGGCCTTCGCATGGGCCGGCCCGATGCGGTTGCCCTCCCACTGGTAGGTGCGGTCCGAGTCCGGGTCCTCGACGGTGAGCGTGCGCACGTTCACGCGGCCGTGCACGGCGACGCGCGCCTTCGAGCGGTCGAACGTCGCGAACGTCTCCTTGGGCTGCCACCCGACACCGTGCTGATCGCACGCGATCGCGTGCAGCGTCGTGGGCGTGACGGCGAGCATCGTCCACCGAGGCACGCTGTCGACGTGCGACATCGCACGTCCGCTCTCGAGGCCGGCGGCCGCCCCGGCGACCTCACCCACGATGTTGTCGGTCGCGAAGCCGGCGCCGGTCGCGCTCATCATGCCGCCGGTGGTGCCTCGTGGCTGGAAGATGCCGGCCGCGACTACCTGCTCCCCTTCGCCGAGGAACGTCTGCGCTTGCTCGATCAGTTTCTCGTCGCTCACGTGCGGGCTCCTCTCATGCGGCGTGCCACCGGACCCAGAGCGAGTCCGGCGCGCGGAACTCCCATCCTGACAGGGTCACCGGTCGAGAGCGATCGAGCGCGAGCCCTGGAAGCCGGTCGAGCACGAGGTCGAGGGTGACACGCGCGAGGTGCCGGCCGAACCAGGCGCCCAGGCAGAAGTGGGTGCCGGCCGAGAACGCGAGGTGGGCGCCTTCCTTGCGGCGGACGTCGAAGGTGTCGGGGTCGGTCCAGCGGCGCGGGTCGCGGTTGGCCGACGAGAGCACGGCGCCGATCAGGGCTCCTCGCTCGAGCGAGATGCCGGCGAGCTCGACGTTGCGCGTCGTCTGCCGCGTCGCCGTGCCGACCGGACCGGCCCACCGGAGCGTTTCCTCGACCGCAGACTTCACCAACGAGCGATCGGCCCGGACCTCCTCGAGCTGGGCCGGGTTCGACAGCAGCGCCCAAAGCGTGAGCGCTATCACGTCGCGCGGCTCCTGCAGGCCGCCCGAGAGCATCAGCGTGGTGTTCCCGACGATCTGCTCGCGGGTCATGCGGCGGCCGTCTTCCTCGTGATGGAGCATCCACGAGAGCACCGAGCCGTCGGGCTCGTCGGCCAGCGGGCCGAGCACGTCGTCGATGGCCGCGTGCAGCGCCGCGGCGGCCTCGTCGGCCGGCGCCTGCTTCTCGGGATCGCCCTCGAAGTTCGCGAGGCCGGGCATCAGCCCCTCGTTCCAGTGCAGGATGTCCTGCCACGGCATGCCGTCGAGGCCGAGCATGAAGCAGAGCGAGCGCACGCTCATCGGGTCGGCGTACTCGCGGAACAGGTCGGCCGCGCCGCGCTCGACGAGGCCGTCGAGCAACTCGCCCGCCAGGTGCGGGATCATCCCCTGGGTGCGTTCCTCGACGTCGCGGGGGCGGAACGGCACCTCGGTGATCGCCCGGATCCACCGCTGCTCCGGGCCCTCCATGCCGAGCATGTTGACGCCCATCGTGCGGTTCAGCGTCGACGGATCGGTCGCGGCGGTGAAGGTCTCGGGGTCGGTGGCGACGCGCTTCACGTCCTCGTGGCGGGTCACGAGCCAGAGCCCGACCGCCGGCACGGAGCTCACCGGTTCCTCGTCGCGCAACCGCTCGTAGATCGGATATGGGTCCCGCTCGAGCTCGTCCAGCGTGATGGTGTCGCCGATCGTTCCCAAACCGTCGCCTCTCCTTCGCGCTCTCCGCCGGGAAGGCGTATCTTGCGCGAACACGGTCGGGCTGCGCAAACGACGGCCCCAGCCGATACCGTGCAGACCTGACCGCGCCAGGGGGATCCATGGACACGAACGGCAAGCGCCTGCGGCTGCTCTTCCCCGACGTCCACGGGCTGGAGCGAGGCAAGTACCTGTTCGGCGAGATCGCGGAGGCAGGCCATGCCGCATTCTGCGTTGGCGTGTACCCCCTCACCCACGACCGTGAGATCCTGCCGGTGCCGCGAACGCAGTTCGACGTGGGGTTACACGACATCGACGTGCAACTCGATCGCGAATCGCTGCGCCGCTCCTGGGAGCCCGAGACCGTGATCGGCATCGGCGACGCTACCCACGATGGCCTGCCCGTGCCGATCGACCCCCGCCACGTGCTGCGCGAGGCGGTCGAGGTCTGGCGCGCGAAGGGGCTCGAGCCCCAGATCTCGTTCGAGCTCGAGTTCTATCTGATGGAACCCGACGGCGGCGGCGGCTGGCGGCCCGTTTCCCTGCCCGGCCATCGCGTCTACGGCACCGGTACGGCGGTCGACCCCACGGGCTGCATCGAGGCGATGGTGACCACCGCACTCGGGTGCGGCTTCAACGTCGAGAGCTGGAACAGCGAGTACGACGAGTCGGCCTTCGAGGTGAACATCCGCTACGACGACGCCATCCCGGCCGCCGACGACGCGTTCGTGTTCCGGCTGCTGATCCGCGAGATCGCGGAGCATCACGGGAAGCTCGCGACGTTCATCGGGCGACCCCTGAACGACCGGGGTGGCAGCGGCATGCATGTGAACTTCAGCTTCCGACGGGCAGACGGCTCGAACGCGTTCCACGACCCGAACGACCCCGAAGGCCTCTCGGACCTGGCGCGCCGGTGCATCGCGGGCGTGCTCGAGCACCACACCGGCATCGCCGCGATCCTGGCGCCGCACGTGAACGCCTACAAGCGTCTGCAGCCCGACATGCTGAACGGGTACTGGGCCAACTGGGGGCACGACGACCGCAGCGTCACCGTGCGGGTGCCGCCGGCTCGCGGCGAAGGCACGCGGCTCGAGCAGCGGACCGCCGACGCCGCAGCGAACCCCTACCTGGCGGGAGCGGCCGTCCTGCACGCGGCGCGGTTCGGCGTCGAGGACGAGCTCGAGCTGAAGCCGCCGCAGCTGGTCGGGGGAGACCCCGACACCGACGTCCACATCCCGGCGACGCTCTCGGACGCGATCGACGCGCTGAACGCCGACGAGCGGCTCGTGCAAGCCCTCGGACCCGAGATCGTCGAGGCGTTCACGATCTTGAAGCGCGGGGAATGGGACCGCTACGCCGCTGCCGTCGAGGACACCTCGGGGACCGAGGTCAGCGACTGGGAACTGCGCTACTACCTGCCGTATCACTGAGTCGGACGAGGCACGGAGAGAGGCGCATGCGACTCGACGGCAAGGTGGCGCTCATCAGCGGAGGAGGCTCCGGCATCGGCGCAGCCATCGCTCGTCGTTTCTCGGCCGAGGGCGCACGGGTGGTGGTGACGGGACGCCGTGAGGAACCGCTGCGAGCGATCGCGGGGGAGGTCGGTGGGCTCGCGTTTCCCGGCGACGTGACCGACCCCGCCCATGCGCCGGCCGCCGTGGCCGGCGCGATCGAGGCGTTCGGCGGGCTCGACATCGTCGTCGCCAACGCGGGCGTCGGGTACGGAGGCTCAGTCGGTGACGTGAGCGACGAGACGTGGCGCGTCACGATCGACGTCAACCTGTCCGGCGCCCTCGCCCTCGTTCGCGCCGCGATGCCACCGCTGGAAGCGGGGGGCCGCCGCGGAGCGATCGTGCTGATCGCGTCGGTGTCCGGGTTCGTCGCGTCGCGGTCGAGCGCCGCGTACGTGGCGTCGAAGGCGGCCATGATCGGCCTCGCCAAGTCCATCGCGGTGGACGCAGGACCGCGGGGGGTGCGCGCGAACGCCCTCTGCCCCGGTTGGGTGCGCACGCCCATGGGCGACGAGGCGATGGACGAGCTCGCGGCAACTCGGGGCATCTCGCGCGACGAGGCATACCGCGCGTCGACCGAGCTCGTTCCGCTGCAGCGGGCCGCAGAGCCCGACGAGATCGCCGCCTGCGCGGTCTTCCTGGCCGGCGACGAGTCCTCCTACGTGACCGGCACGACGTTGGTCGTCGACGGCGGGGGCACGGCGGTCGACGTGGCATCGGTGGCGTTCGACACGCCGGCGGGAGGGAACGCGTGAGCTTCGACCATTCCGGCCGAACCGCGTTCGTCACCGGGGCCGGCTCCGGCATCGGACGAGCCGTCGCGTTGCGTCTCGCGGACGAGGGCACCGCCGTCGCCGTCGCCGACGTTCGACTCGACGCCGCGGAGCGGACCGTGGCCGAGATCGAAGCCCGCGGCGGGCGCGCCCATGCCGTGAGCCTCGACGTCCGAGACCCGGCGCAAGCCGACGCGGCGCGAGGTGCGACGCTCGAGGCGTTCGACGCGATCGACTATCTCGTCAACAACGCCGGCCTCGTCCGCATGTCGCCGCTCGACGATCTCGAGGAGGACGAGTGGGACCTCGTGATCGACACCAACCTCAAGGGCATGTACGTCGTGACGCGTGCGATCGCCCCCGCGATCGGCGATGCAGGCGGCGGCGCGATCGTGAACATGTCGACGATCGAGTCCGAGGTGGTGGTCTCGTCGGCCGGGCATCCGCAGGTGCACTACAACGCATCGAAGGGTGGGGTAAAGATGCTCACGAAGGCGCTCGCGGTTGAGTTGGCGCACCGAAGGATCCGGGTCAATTCCGTCGCTCCCGGCCCGATCGCGACGTCCTTCATACCGGGAGGCGACCTCCGTTCGCCGGAAGCGTGGGCCTTCATGTCGGAGCGGCTGCTCGTGGACCGAGTTGGCGAACCGGAGGACGTCGCGGCCGCGGTGTCGTTCCTGCTCTCCGACGACGCGTCGTTCATCACGGGCGTGCAGCTGCCGGTCGACGGCGGATGGCTGACCAGATGACCCTGCCCCGGCCCGATCCCGCGCTTCGCGCCGATCAGCTCACCGACGCCGGCATCGACACGGTGATCGTGACCTCCACCGACGTCACCGGACGGCTGGTCGGCAAGCGCTGCCACGTGGACGTGTTCCACAGGCTCATGCTCGAGGGCGTGCCGCTGTCGTCGTGCGTGCTCGGGTGGGACGTCGACCAGTGGCCTGGTCCCGTGCAGGCGTACACCGGTCACCACACCGGATGGCACGACGTCCGACTCGTGCCCGACCTCGAGACGCTGCGGCCTGCCGCTTGGCTCGACGCGACCGCAATCTGCATCGGCGATTTCGTGGAGATGGGCCGCGACGAGCTCGTCGAGGTCGCACCCCGCACGATCCTGCGCCGCCAGGTCGAGCGTTTCGAGGCCGACGGGTTCACCCCTCAGGTCGCGAGCGAGCTCGAGTTCTCTCTCTACCGCGGCACCTACGACGAGGGCCGCACGAACGGGTACGAGACGCTCGTGCCGTCCACGCTCGCGCGGGCCGACTACACGGTCCAGGCGGGCGATCAACACGACGCCTTCTTCGGGCGGGCCCGGAGGACCCTCGCGGATTCCAACCTCGGGCCGTGGACGAGCCAGGTGGAGTGGGGCCTCGGTCAGTGGGAGATCAACCTCGAATACCGACAGGCGCTCGAGATGGCCGATCGGCACATGGTGTTCAAGCTCGCGATGCGCGACCTCGCGGCCGCGAACGGCATGTCCGCCACGTTCATGGCGAAGCCGTTCCCCGATACGACCGGATCGTCCTGCCACCTGCATCTCTCGCTCGTCCGCGACGACGGGTCCCACCCCTTCGGCGAGGGCTCGAGTGGCGAGACGCTCGCGGGGCCACTGCGCGCCGCGGTGGGCGGTGTGCTGACACGCGCACCCGACCTGATGCTCTGGTACGCGCCGACGGTGAACTCCTACCGGCGCATCACCGGCGGCGAGTTCTCCGGCAACGGGCTGAGCTGGGGCTACGACAGCCGCATGGTCTCGTGTCGCGTGCTGGTCGAGGAACCGTCGTCGACGCGACTCGAGTGGCGCGTGCCGGGCGCCGACGTGGATCCCTACCTCGCGATCGCCGGGTTGCTCGCTTCCGCCCGCGACGGCATCACCGACGGCACCGATCCCGGCGAGCCGCTCGTCGGCGACGACTGGGAGCGTGACGTGACGCCGCTCCCCGAGCACCTCGGCGACGCGGTTGCCGGCTTCCGTGACAGCACCTGGACGACCGAGACCTTCGGCGCCGACGTCGTCGCCCACTACGCGGAAGCCGGCCGGTGGGAATGGGGACGCTTCCTCGCAGCAGACGTCGTGACCGAGTGGGAACGCCTCCGATACTTCGAGGTGATCTGACGGGTTGTCCGGGAAGGTCGTTCGGGAGCAAGATGCCTTCGCCGCGCTCGATGACCCACCGACAGGACCCACCGACAGAGGGAGCAGCGACGTATGGGTGAGGCGCTGGGCGACATCGACCTCGTGAACCCCGACAACTACGTCGAACGGGTACCGTTCGAGTGGTTCGATCACCTCCGGGCCGAGCATCCGGTCGTCTGGCACCCCGAGCCCGCGCCCAACACGGGGTTCTGGTCCGTGACCCGCTACGACGACCTCACGGACGTGCACATGGACTGGGAGACCTTCTCGTCGGAGCTCGGCGCCGTCGCGCTCGAAGAGCTCGACGAGGAGCAGCTCGAGGTGCGCAAGTCGATGCTCGAGACCGATCCGCCCCGCCACACCGAGCTCCGCAAGATCTGCTCGAAGCGATTCAGCGCGCGCGGCGTCGGCACGTACGAGGATTGGATCCGAGACGTCGCCCGGGACGTGCTGGATGAGGCGCTGCCCAAGGGCGAGTTCGACTTCGTGAGCGAGATCAGCCGCGACCTTCCGATCCGTTTCCTGTGCTCGATCTTCACCGTGCCGCAGGAGGACGCGCCGAAGCTCATCGGGTGGGGCGACAACATGATCGCGAACCAGGATCCGGACCTCAGCGCGGCCGTGGTCGACAAGGTCGATACCGAGGCGTACCGGTTGTTCCCGTTCCGTTCCCCGACCGCGCTCGACGTCTTCGCCTACGCCGATCGGCAGCGCGACCTGCGCCTCGCCGAGCCCGCCGACGACGTGTTGCAGGCGCTCACGATCGCCCAGAGCGAGGGCGTGCTGAACGAACGCGAGTTCCACAACTACTTCGGCGTCCTGATGATCGCCGGCAACGAGACGACCCGGCATACGATCAGCCACGGCATGCTCGCCCTGATGGAGCACCCCGAGCAGCTGCAGCTGCTCCGGGACCAACCGGAGCTGATCCCGAACGCCACCGAGGAGATCCTGCGCTGGGCCTCGCCGGTGCTCCACTTCCGGCGCACCGCGACCCGCGACGTCGAGCTCCGCGGCCAGCACATCGCCGGAGGCGACAAGGTCGTCACGTGGTACATCAGCGCGAACCGCGACGTGGAGGTGTTCCCCGACCCGTACCGGTTCGACGTCACGCGCACGCCGAATGACCACGTCACGTTCGGCCCGGGTGGGCCACACTTCTGCCTCGGGGCACACCTCGCGCGACTCGAGACGAAGATCCTGTTCCAGGAGCTGATCCCGCGGCTCGACACGATCGAGCTGGCCGGTCCCATCGAGCGCATCCGGTCGAACTTCGTGAACGGCATCAAGCGCATGCCGGTGCGCGTGACGACCGCGTAAGCGCCACGGACGTGCGTTCGCCCCGGCTGGTGCTCCTGCTGAGCGAGAACCACACGCTGGTGCCGGCGCGTGACCTCCGCGCGCTCGTCGACATCGCCGTGGACGCCGAACGCGCCGGGTTCGACGGCGTGATGGTGAGCGAGCATGTGGTGCTCGGACGTGGCGCCGATGCCGATGGCCTGCCCGAGAATCCGCGCGACTACGCGCTGCCGGAGAACCAGGATCCGGCGACGCCCTGGCCCTCGTCGCTCCTGCTGCTCGCGGCCGTCGCCTCGGTCACGACGGACCTGCGACTGATCGCGAGCGCCGTGATCCCACCGTTGCGCCATCCATTGCTCGTCGCGAAGGAGATCGCGACGCTCGATCTGCTCTCCCGCGGCCGGCTCGTCGTGCAGCCCACCGTGAGCTGGCACCGAGCCGAGTACGAAGCGCTCGGGGTGCCGTTCGGAACGCGGGGGGAACGGCTGGACGAGCATCTCCAGGCGTGGGCTCGCCTCTGGCGTGCTTCCCCTACGAGCTACCACGGCGCGCACTACGCGTTCGACGACGTCTGGCTCGAGCCGAAGCCCTTCCGGCCCGAGGGGCCGCGTCTGTGGTTCGGCGGTCAGCGACTGCACGACCGGCTGCTCGGCCGGCTCGTCGCCCACGGCCATGGCTTCAACCCGCTCGGGAGGCCGAGCGACGACGACCTCGCACGCCTCGGGGAAGCGATGCACGAAGCCGGGCGAGATGCGGGCGATCTCGAGATGGTCGGTGGCACCCGGGGGTCGTTCCCGGACCCTCTGCACCCGGCGACGCTCGACGGCGCCCTCGACCAGATCCCGGAGCAGGTGGCACGAGGGTTCGGCACGATCTGTGTCAAGCCGAGCCAGTTCATCGACGACCCGCGCGAGGTCCCCTCCCTCCTTCGACGCATCGTCGACGGCGTGGCGGCCCGCTGCGCATAGCTCGCGCGGGTCAGACGTTCGGTTGGTCGCCGGCCGGCGCGACCGCGCGCAGCAGCGATCGCAGCATCGCGGCGAGATCGTCCTGCTGCTCGGGGTCGAGGTGCGAGGCCACCGCGCTCTCTTCCTCGTTGAAGCTCGGGAACAGCACCTCGATCGTGCGGCGGCCTGCCGGTGTGAGCTCCACGATCACCAGGCGGCCGTCGTTCAGGTCCTTGCGGCGCGCGACGAAGCCGCGAGATTCGAGGGTGGACATGACGCCCGTGGCCGTCGGACGGCTGATGCCCACCGCGGCGGCGAACTCACGGGCTTCCATCTCGCCCCAGACCCACAGCACCCATAACCCCACGAACGAGGTCCAGCTGAGGCGATCGGGCGCGAGCACCTTCGCTTCCATGTGCCGCCGGATCGCCGCGGAACTGCGGAAGAGGTTCGAGATCGCCCACCTCGCGCGGAAGTCGAGCGGGAGGTGGCCGAGCTCCTCGCGGACCTTGCGCTCGGCGGGAAGCAGGCCGTCCGCGCCGGGAAGATGGCGATCACCCTGTCCCGTTCCCCGCGTGTCGCTCCCGGCGGTCACGCCGCGCTTCCCTCGCGCGCGAGCCGCTCGCCGAGCTCTCGGGCCACATCGAGCAGGGCGATCACGTCGCTCTCGGTCGTGCGGAAGTTCACGAAGCATGGTCGGAGCCAGACCTCGTCGTCGATCAGGGCGGACGCGAGATAGGCACGCCCGTCGGCCTGGATCGCCTCGGCGAGCGACTGGTTGTGCGCGTTCACGTCCGAGACGCCGGGCGGCACGTGGCGGATCGGCACGATCGCCAGCTGGGGCGGCGCCTCCATCACCTCGAAGTCCTCGGTCGACTGGGCCCGTCGGTACAGCAGGTCGGCCTCGGCGAGGTTCCGCTCGATCGCCTCGCGGAACTGCGCGGCTCCGTGTGCCCGGAACGCAAGCCAGAGCTTCAACGCGCGGAACGGCCGCGAGTACTCGAGGGTGATGTCGGCGGCGTGCAGCTCGTGCTGCTGATGCGGCAGGTAGCCCTGTTCGTGCGAGAAGGCCCTCGCGAGTGACTCGTCGTCACGCACGAGCACCACGCCGCAGGCCTTCGGCAGGTAGAGCCACTTGTGCGCGTCGATCGAGCAGGAATCGGCGCGACCGAGCCCGTCGAACATCGGCGCCCGTGACTCGACCGACGCCGCGGGAAGCCCGTACGCTCCGTCGACGTGCAACCACACGCCCTCGCGCCGGCACACGTTGGCGATCTCGGAGAGCGGATCGATCGCCCCGGTGAGCGTCGTGCCTGCGGTGGCGACCACGGCGACCGGCGTCACGCCCGCGGCCACGTCGGCCGCGATCGCCCCGGCGAGCGCCTCCGGACGCATGCGCCGGAGACCGTCTATCTCGATCGCTCGCAGGTTGTCCGAGCCGATGCCGAGCAGCTCGACCGCTCGGGTGACCGAGTAGTGCACCTCCTGCGAGCAGTACACGGCGCTCGGCCGCCCCTCGAGCCCGGCGTGGCGCGCGCCCGGCACCGCGCGCTCGCGGGC
>JBOGVO010000033.1:0-8915 GCA_050692855.1 Actinomycetota bacterium
TGGTCAGACCGACCGGCGGGTCGCCGGTCGGTCGGAGGCGCTCACGCGGTGGTGCTGTCGAAGAACGCGGTCCAATCGGCGTCGGCACCCTCGCCCGAGCCGGCGATGAACTGCTCCACCATCTCGCGGCCCATCTCGTCGGTGAACTGCACCGGCGGGCTCTTCATGAAGTACGCGCTCGGCCCGATGATCGGACCACCCATGCCGCGGTCCTTCGCGATCTTCGCGCATCGGACCGCATCGATGATCACGCCGGCCGAGTTCGGGGAGTCCCAGACCTCGAGCTTCAGCTCGATGTTCAGCGGCACGTCCCCGAAGTTGCGCCCTTCCAACCGGATCATCGCCCACTTCCGATCCTCGAGCCATGGCACGTGATCGCTCGGGCCGATGTGGATGCTGTCCTTGTCGAGCGGCTCCTCGAGCTGGCTCTGCACCGACTGGGTCTTCGAGATCTTCTTCGAGATCAGACGCTCACGCTCGAGCATGTTCTTGAAGTCCATGTTGCCGCCGAAGTTCAGCTGGTAGGTGCGGTCGAGCTCGACGCCGCGATCCTCGAGGAGCTTCGCGAGCACGCGGTGGGTGATCGTGGCGCCGACCTGGCTCTTGATGTCGTCGCCCACGATCGGGACGCCCGCGTCGGCGAACTTCCTCGCCCAGACCGGGTCGGACGCGATGAACACCGGGAGGGCGTTCACGAAACCGACCCCCGCGTCGATCGCGCACTGCGCGTAGAAGCGGTCGGCTTCCTCGGAGCCCACCGGCAGGTAGCTCACGAGCACGTCGGCTCCCGTGTCCCGCAGCACCTGCACCACGTCGGCAGCGGGCTCGTCGGACTCGACGATCAACTCGCGGTAGTAGGTGCCGAGTGAGTCGAGCGTGTGCCCGCGACTCACGGGCACGCCGAGTGGCGCCGCTTCGGAGAAGCGGATCGTGTTGTTGGGCTCGCAGAAGATCGCTTCCGCGACATCGCACCCGACCTTCTTCGCGTCGACGTCGAAGGCGGCGACCACCTCGACGTCGCGCACGTGGTACCCGCCGAGGTCCACGTGCATCAGGCCCGGCACGCGGTCGTCGGGACTCGCGTCCTCGTAGTAGGTCAAGCCTTGCACGAGCGACGACGCGCAATTGCCGACGCCGACGATCGCGAGACGGACGGTGCTCATGAAGCATGCTCCTTCCTGCTGAGGACCGCCGAGCGGCGGGTCCTCGTGCCCCCTCGTTCGAGGTCTCTGTTGGTCTTCTCCCGCTCGGTGCGGATCAGCCCCCCGAGCCAGTCGATGTCGGACTCGGTGGCGGCGCGGCCGTGCTCCATCAGCGCGATGGTGTAGTCATCGCCCCGTGCGCGGCCGGCCTGGAGCGACCCGTCGACCGTGCGCAGCCTCTCCTCGAGGAACGCGCGCCGCCGTTCGAGCAGCCTGATGCGGGTCTCGGGCGGCAGGTAGCGGAAGAACGCGAACCGCACACGGAACCGCGTGTCCTCGGCCGAGCTGTCGGCCGGGGTCTCCTGGAGCAGCTCCAGGAAGGTACCCTCGCCTCGATCGGTGATGCGATACACCGTCTTGCGACGGCCGCCCGCGGCCTCGCCCGGTTCGGGCGCCACCAGCCCGTCGCCCTCGAGTCGTCGCAGGGTCGGATAGAGGGATCCGTACGAGACCCGCCAGAAGCCGCCCAGCGAGTCGCCCAGCTCTCGCGAGAGCTGGTAGCCATGCATCGGCTGTTGCTTCAGCAGTCCGAGTATCGCGACCTCGAGCATGGGAGGCTGGGTATCCTTTCCCGTCGTCGGATGGACGAACCGATGCGACGCCGCCGGTTCATATATCGACCCAATATATCGATGCGATATATGTACCCGGGTTCGTGTGGCCCGTCAAGTGGCTCTTTTCCCCCGGAGGTGTTCGACCATCGCCTCGATCCGGGCGAAGATGTCAGTCGGAGGTGGTCCCCCTGCAACAGACGACCCGCGTGCCGCGTGAGGTCGGCGAACAGCTGCATCTGCTCGCCGCCGTCACCGGCGTCAGCGAAGAGGAACACCTGCGCCTGGCCGTGCGCCACTACCTCGAGTCCGCGGGGCGGGAGGCCGAGGTGGCGGCGTTCGTCGATCGCGCCCGCGGCCGCCTCCGCCGCGTCCTCGACCGGCTGGGGGACCTGTAGGACCCCTGCGAACCCTTTCGACCGATGACGTCGTGGCGATCGCCCGGGCCGAGCTCGGTGCCGAGGCGTCCCCCGATCACGATCGGCTCACCCAAGCGGTGGCGGAGCCCGAACGTCGGGAGGACGGTCGCGAAGCCTACCCCGGCGTCGTGCCGAAGGCCGCCGCGCTGCTGCTCGCGTTGCTGCGCCTTCGGCCCTTCGTCCGATCGAACGCGAAGCTCGCGTTGCTCGCGACCGTGGTCTTCCTCAACCGGAACGGGATGGATCTGCGCGCGCCCGACGACGATCTGATCGCCCTGGTGGCGGTCGCGGCGACCGGGGAGCTCTCGGTTCTGCAGGTGGGGAGCGCCCTCGAACGGTTCGTGGTGCGGTTCAGCACGCCCGACGACGAGGAACCCTAGTCGGGGCGAGGTCGGCGCCAGTCCGAGACGTACCCGGGCACCTGGACACCTGGTTTCAGCAACGGGTCCACGATCGGCTCACCGGGCACGGTGTGCAGGGGCAAGATGCCCGCCCAGACGTCGAGGTCATAGTCGTCCTCGGCGTCATCCGCGTGCCCGGTGCTGATCTTCGCCGACGCCTCGTCGAGCGGGACCCGCACGAACGTGGTCTGGCGGAGTTCGTCGTCGGTGGGCATGCGAGCTTCGCCGGCGCGCCCCGCGGCGACGTGATCGGTGATCGCGCGGAACACCTCTCGGAGCTCCGTGGCGTCGGTGACCTCCTCGGCCGTGCCGTAGATCACGACCGATCGGTAGTTCATGGAGTGCTCGAACATCGAGCGCGCGAAGCGGATGCCGTCGATCAAGGTCACGGCGACCGCGACCTCGGCGCCCTCGCGCACCGCGCGCAGCGTCTGCGAGGCGCGCGACCCGTGCAGGTACAGCACGTCGCCGATCCGAGCGTGGATCGTCGGGATCACGCGCGGACGGCCTTCCGTGTCGGCGTAGCCCACGTGGCAGATCAACGCTTCGTCGAGGATCGCGGCGACGGTCGCACGGTCGTAGGCGCCCCGCTCCGGCAGTCGCCGGACACGCGTGCGGTCGGTGGGAGCCTCGTTCATCGCCGAGATGCTACCCGTGGGACGGAACGCCGGTCACCGGATCCCGGGCCCTCGCGAGCACGCGGTGGTATCGTCCGAACGCCCGGGTGGCAGAGCGAGCCCGGGTGGCACGGTGCTCAGCGAAGTCCGGTGGGAATCCGGCGCTGACGCGCAGCTGAGAAGCCCCCTCGTAGGGGACGAGCCAGGTCGCCTGACCCGTGCCGGCGGAATCGTTCTCGCGATGAGGAGCGGTCCGTTCGGCCCAGCGCCGAGCGAATCCCTCATCCTCCGGAAGGGAGGATGTGCCATGAGGAGGGTCATCTCCTCGGTCGCCGTGGTGGTGGTGCTCGCCGCATCCGCCGCTTGCGGCGCTTCTTCGACCGACGGCGCCACGCAGGCGCCGCCCGCGTCGCCGTCACCGTCGGCTTCGTTCCCGGTGACCGTCGAGGCGTCCAACGGTGCGGTCACGATCGCGTCGCGTCCCGCGCGCATCGTGTCGCTGTCGCCCACGATCACCGAGATGCTGTTCGCGGTCGGCGCCGGCGACCAGGTCGAGGCCGTCGACGAGTTCTCGACCTTCCCCGACGATGCACCGGTCACGGAACTCTCCGGCTTCGAGCCGAACCTCGAAGCGGTCGTGTCGTACGCCCCCGATCTCGTGGTGCTGGACACCGATGCAGGCCACGTGGTGGAGGGGCTCGCGAGGGTTGGTGTGACCACCTTGGTCCTCCCGGCCGCGGCGTCGCTCGACGAGACCTATGCGCAGATCGAGCTCGTCGGCACCGCGACCGGGCACGCGCGGGAGGCGGCCGGGATCACAGGGGACATGCGCGATGAGATCCGCTCGATCCTCGCCGCGTCGCCTCCCGAGGGACCGACGAGCGTCTACCACGAGCTCGACGACACCTACTACAGCGTGACGTCGGACACGTTCATCGGCCAGGTCTACGAGATGTTCGGTCTCTCGAACATTGCGGACGAGGCGAAGGGAGCCGGCTCGGGGTATCCGCAGCTCT
Source organism: Actinomycetota bacterium (assembly GCA_050692855.1). Classification (GTDB taxonomy): domain Bacteria; phylum Actinomycetota; class UBA4738; order UBA4738; family HRBIN12; genus JAOUEA01. The sequence continues at coordinate 4,207 of JBOGVO010000033.1, forward strand.
CCTCGGAGTACATCGTGCAGTCGGACCCCGCCGTGATCGTGCTGGCCGACGGCGATTGCTGCGGCATCACTCCCGCGGAGGTGGCGAGCCGGCCGGGATGGGGCGACATCGCCGCCGTGCGCACCGGCTCGGTGATCGCGATCGATGACGACATCGCGTCGCGATGGGGTCCCCGCATCGTGGAGTTCATCCGAACGGTCGCGGATGCCCTGGCGGGGGCAAACGGCTGATGTCGTCGGCGCCCGCGACGACGGCCGCCGTCGCGATCCCGAGGCCGAGCGCCGCCCGCCGCCGGCGGATCGTGGTCGTGGTCGGGCTCGCGATCGTCGGGGGCGCGACGGTGGCGGGGCTGCTGGTCGGACCCGTCCACCTGGACACCGCGGGCGTGCTGCGCGAGCTGTTCGGCTGGGTGCCCTTGGTCGGCGGGAGCTCCCTCGATGAACGAGAGGCCACGATCCTGTGGCAGCTACGCGCGCCGCGGGTGGCGCTGGCGTGCGTGGTGGGCTCCTGCCTCGCCGTATCGGGCGCGGCGTACCAGGGGGTCTTCCGGAACCCGCTCGCCGATCCCTACCTGCTGGGAGCCGCGGCCGGCGCCGGCCTGGGCGCCACGGTCGCCCTGGTCTCAGGGGCGGGAGGATCGTTCGGTGTGGGCACCCCCATGCTGCCGGTCGCGTCCTTCGTCGGGGCGCTGGGCGGGGTCGCCGTCGCCTACGTCCTCGGCGGGTCGATGGGCGGTCGCACGACGACTGGGCTGGTGCTCGCCGGGGTCGCGGTGGCGTCGTTCCTCACCGCCCTGCAGACCTTCGTGCAGCAGCAGAACTCCGACACCTTGCGTGAGGTCTACACGTGGATCCTCGGCCGCCTCACGACCGCCGGATGGGGCGACGTGATGCTGATCCTCCCCTACGCGGTGGTGAGCATCGTCGTGCTGCTGTTGCACGGCAGGCTGCTCGACGTGATGAGCCTGGGTGACGACGAGGCCGAGAGCCTCGGGTTGCGACCCACCCGCGTGCGATTCATCGTGGTGATCGCGGCCTCACTCGCCACGGCCGCGGCGGTCGCGGTCGCGGGCTTGATCGGCTTCGTCGGCATCATCGTCCCGCACGCGGTTCGCATGGTCGTCGGCTCGTCGAACCGCTGGGTCGTGCCCCTGTCCGCCGTCTGCGGTGCCGCGTTCCTGGTGCTCGCCGATCTCGTCGCTCGCACCGTGGTCGCGCCGGGCGAACTGCCGATCGGGGTCGTCACCGCGATCATCGGCGCCCCGGTCTTCGCGTTGCTGCTCCGGCGGTCGGGGAGCGTGACGTGAGCCTCGAGTTGGCCGGCGTGGGGGTGACGATCGCGGGTCGGCGGGTGGTGCGCGATGTGACCTGCTCGCTGCCCTCGGCCGGCTGGCTGGCGGTGTTGGGGCCCAACGGCGCCGGCAAGTCGACCCTTCTGCGCGCCGTCGCGGGTCTCATCGAGTACCGGGGATGCGTCTCCCTCGATGGTGCCACCACGACGACGATGGCGCGGCGAGAGCTCGCGGCTCGAGTGGCGGTGGTCGCGCAGAAGCCCACGGTGCCGGAAGGCACGGTCGTCGCCGACTACGTGATGCTCGGACGCACTCCCCACATCAGCTACTTCGGCTCTATCGGAAGACGCGACCGCGAGGTCGTTGGCGAGGTGCTGCAGGCGCTCGACCTGCACGACGTCGCGCACCGGCCCGTGGCGTCCCTGTCGGGCGGCGAGGCACAGCGGGTGTTCGTGGCCAGGGCGCTCGCCCAGGAGCCCGTGTTGCTGCTTCTGGACGAGCCGACCACCTCGCTCGATGTGGGGCGCCAGCAGGACGTGCTCGAGCTGATCGAGTCGCTCCGCCGCGAACGGGGCGTCACGGTCGTCTCGGCGCTGCACGACCTCACGCTCGCCGGCCAGTTCGCCGACCGGCTCCTCCTGTTGCACGATGGGGTGCAGGTCGCCGAGGGTCTTCCCGGCGATGTGCTCACCGAGCAGATCGTGCGGGCATTCTTCGGGGCATCGGTGAGGCTCGTGCCCGTCGACGGGTCCGGGCATGTGGTGGTGCCGGTCCGCCGCACGAGCTCGACGCCTCCGACCGATGCCGTGTGGTCATGAGCTCGACGCCTCCGACCGATGCTCCGGACACCGGCGGGCATCGGCATGCCCGGTCGCTGGTCCTCGTGAACACTGGCGACGGCAAGGGCAAGACGACCGCGGCGATGGGGGTGGCGCTTCGCGCGCTCGCGCGGGACTGGCGGGTGTTCGTGGTGCAGTTCGTGAAGTCCGGAGAGTGGCGCGCGGGTGAGCAGGAGGTGCTCGAGCGCTTGGGCGCGGATTGGCTCGTCGTGGGGGACGGGTTCAGCTGGGACTCCGACGACATCGGGGCTAGCGCCGAGCTCGCCCGGGACGCCTGGCGGGCCGCGGCCGCCGCCGTCGCGGCCGGCGAGCACGACGTCGTGATCCTCGACGAGTTCACCTACCCGGTGACCTGGGGATGGGTGCCGCTCGATGACGTGCTGGCCGTGTTGTCGAACAGGCCGCCGCACGTGAACGTGCTCGTGACGGGCCGCGACGCTCCCGAGGCGCTCGTCGAGCTCGCCGACACCGTCACCCGCATGGGCAACGTGAAGCATGCGTTCGACGACGGTGTGCTCGCCCGTCGCGGGATCGACTTCTGATGCCGGTCACGGTGCTGACCGGCCCGGTCGCGAGCGGCAAGTCCCGCCTGGCGTCGCGCATGGCGTCGGCGTGGTCGGGTCCGGTCGTCGTCGTCGCGACCGCCGAACCTCGCGACGAGGAGATGCGCGAGCGCATCGAACGGCATCGTGCAGAGCGTCCCCCGAGATGGACCGTCGAGGAGGTGCCGCTCGAACTGGGCGAGGCCGTCGACGCGGCAGATCCCGCTGCCTTCGTCATCGTCGATTGCCTGACCCTCTGGACCTCGAACCTGTTGGGCGCCGGCGTGTCCGGGGGCGACATCGTGGAGCGGTCGCGCATCGTCGCCGGGAAGGCGGCGGCTCGACCCGCGCCCGTGGCCGTCGTCACCAACGAGGTGGGATGGGGCATCGTTCCCGTCAACGACATAGCTCGGTCCTACCGCGACCTGCTCGGCAGGGTGAACACGTCGTTCGTCGACGTTGCCGACCGCGCGCTGCTCGTGGTCGCCGGGCGCGTGCTGCCCCTGGAGCCGGCCGATCCCTCGGAGGTGGCGGAATGACCGCGACCGCGAACGCGCTCGAGGCCATGATCGCCGACTTGCCCGGCCCCGACCGGGTGGCCGCCGAGGCCGTCTCGACCCGGGCCGGATCGGTGCTGCGCCCGAGCGGCGCGCTGGCTCGTCTCGATCGGGTGGCCGCGTGGTTGGCAGGATGGCAGCGAACCGACCGGCCACGGGTCGACCATCCATGGGTCGTGGTGTTCGCCGCCGACCACGGTGTGGCTGGGGCCGGCGTGAGCGCCTACCCCGCAGACGTCACGAAGGCGATGCTGGGTGCGTTCGACGCCGGCGTCGCCACCGCCCCGGCGATGGCTCGGGCGCTCGGCGCGAGGTTCACCGCGGTCGACGTGGGGGTGGGGGCCCCGACCGGCGACATCCGATCGGAACCCGCGCTCGACCCGGCACGATTCGAAGCGTGCGTGGTCGCGGGCCGGGCTGCGACCCGGGCGGCTGCGGACGACGGCACCGACCTCCTCGTCTTCGGCGAGATGGGCATCGGCAACACCACGGCGGCCGCGGCCGTCTGCGCGGCGATCTTCGGTGGGCCCGCGGCCGACTGGGTGGGGCGTGGCACCGGAGTCGACGATCGCGGGCTCGCTCGCAAGGTCGCGGCGGTGGAGGCAGCGCGCACGCATGCGGCGGGGCTCGGGTGGGCCGAGATCCTCCGCACCGCCGGCGGGTCCGAGCTCGTGGCGATCTCGGCCGCGATCGCCGAGGCGCGGCTCAGGTCGATCCCGGTGGTGCTCGACGGATTCGTGGTGGGGGCCTCGGCGGCTCCCTTGCACAGTGGGCGCCCCGACGCCCTCGACCACTGCATCGCCGGGCACCGTTCCGCGGAGGTCGGTCACGGTCCCCTCCTCGAGCGGCTCGGGCTGGAGCCGTTGATCGAGCTGGAGCTGCGCCTCGGTGAGGCGAGCGGCGCCCTGGTGGCGCTCACGATCGTCAGGCTCGCCGCGGTCGCGGTGTGCGACGTCGCGACGTTCGACGAATGGGGGCTGGCGTGACCGAGCCGGCGGCGCGACGTCGATCGCACCCGCGGCGCCCTCCCCGGGAGCACGGGCCCGTCGCGTGGGTCCGGCTCGCCGCGGTCGCGATCCAGTTCCTCACCCGGCTGCCGGTGCGAGTGCGATTCGTCGAGGGCGACCTGCGCCGGGCGGTGGGGTTCTTCCCGTCCGTGGGCGCGATCGTGGCCGCGATCGGGGTCGGGGTCCGGTGGGGCCTCGGCTCTCTGGTCGGCGAGGGGCCGGCCACCGTGCTCGCGGTGGTCGCGATGGTCCTTTCGACCGGGGCCTTCCACGAAGACGGTCTGGCGGACACCGCCGACGGGCTCTGGGGCGGCGCCACTTCGGAGGACCGGCTGCGCATCATGCGCGACAGCCGGCTCGGCGCGTACGGAACGATCGCCCTGGTCCTGTTCTTCGCGACGAAGCTCGCCGTGCTCTGGCCCATGGATCTCGGAACGTTCGCGGCCGCCCTCGTGCCCGCCATGGTGCTGGGC
>JBOGVO010000034.1:0-5207 GCA_050692855.1 Actinomycetota bacterium
CACATGACCACCGGGGGCGGCCGCACGCGCGTGCTCGTCCCGGCCGGGGTCGACCGCCGCGCGGTCGAAGCCCTGCGCACCGCCGGAAGGGGAGCGGGGTACGAGCCCGAGGCGTTCGACGGGCAGCCCGAGGTCGGCGGCGACGTCGCGGCGGTCGTCGTGCAGCACCCCAACGCCTTCGGTGTGCTCGAGCCTGTGCGCGAGCGATTCGAGGCGGCGCACCAGGGCGGCGCCACCGCGATCGAGGTCTTCGACCCGCTCTCGCTCGGGGTGCTCGCGCCGCCGGGGGAGGTGGGCGCCGACATCGCCGTCGCCGAGGGGCAGGGCCTGGGCAACCACCTCAGCTACGGAGGACCGTCCCTGGGGATCATCGCGGGGCGCCTGGCCGACGTGAGGAAGATGCCGGGCCGCATCGTCGGGGAGACCGTCGACGTCGAGGGCCGCACCGGGTACGTGCTCACCTTGCAGGCTCGCGAGCAGCACATCCGCCGTGAGAAAGCGAACTCGAACATCTGCACGAACCAGACGCTGATGGCGATCGCGGCCACCGTATATCTGGGGTGGCTCGGCCCCGACGGCCTGGCCGAGCTCGGCCGGCAGTGCGCCTCGAAGGCCGCCTACGCGGCGTCGGCGCTCACCGACCTCCCGGGCGTCTCGCTCGCCTTCCCCGGGAAGCCGTTCTTCAAGGAGTTCTCACTGCGGCTGCCGCGCCCTGCCGGCGACGTGGTCGACGCCCTGATCGATCGCGGGTTCCTGGCGGGGGTGTCGATGACGCACGAGGCCGGCGACGTGCTGGTCGTCGCCGTGACCGAGCGGCGCAGCCGCGCGGAGATCGACGCCCTCGCCGCGGCCATGGGGGAGGTGCTCGCGCGGTGAGCCGAGGGGCGCCGATCCGGACCCAGGGCCCGCCGGCGACCGACGGCACGATCATGGATCGGTCGGTGCCGGGTCGCCGGGCGTTCGCGTTCCCGGCGCTCGACGTGCCGGAGGCCGAGGTGCCGGCCTCGCACGCGCGGAGCGAGGCGCCCGGGCTGCCGCAGGTCGCCGAGACCGACCTCGTGCGCCACTACACGAGGCTCTCGCAGCAGAACTACGGGGTGGACACCGGCGCCTACCCGCTCGGGTCGTGCACGATGAAGTACAACCCCAAGGTGGCCGAGACGGTGGCGTCGTTCCCCGGCTACCAGCGCCTCCACCCCCTGCAACCCGACCACACCGCGCAGGGCATGCTCGAGATGCTCTGGCGGCTCGAGCGAGCGCTGTGCGAGATCACCGGCATGGCCCGGGCCACCCTGCAGCCGCCGGCGGGCGCCTGCGGGGAGATGACCGGCCTGCTGATCATGCGCGCGTTCCACGCGGAGTCATCCGGATCGCGCACCAAGGTGCTGATCCCCGACGCGGCGCACGGCACCAACCCGGCCAGCGTGCGGATCGCCGGGTTCGAGGCCGTGAACGTCCCCTCCGACGATCGTGGGCTCGTCGATGTCGATGCCCTGCGCGCCCTCGTCGACGATCGGGTGGCCGGCCTGATGCTCACCAATCCCAACACCCTCGGCCTGTTCGAGGAACGGATCCTCGAGATCACCGAGGTGCTCCACTCCGCCGGCGCGCTCGTGTATTACGACGGCGCGAACCTCAACGCCATCATGGGCAAGACGCGTCCCGGCGACATGGGGTTCGACATCGTGCACATCAACACGCACAAGACCTTCGCCACGCCCCACGGCGGGGGAGGGCCGGGCGCGGGCCCGGTGGGGGTCACGGAGCGCCTGGTGGATCACCTGCCCGCGCCGCTGCTGCGCCGGAACGACGACGGCTCCTACGGGTGGGATCGTGACCGTCCCCGCTCGATCGGGCGCCTGCACGGCTTCCACGGCAACATCGGTGTCCTGGTGCGCGCCTACGCCTACGTCTTCGGGCACGGCGCCGACGGATTGGCCGAGGTGAGCGAGCTCGCCGCGTTGAACGCGAACTACCTGGCCGCGCTGCTCGCGCCGGCGTTCCCGCTCGCGTACCCGGACTCACCCGTGATGCACGAGTTCGTCGCGACGGCCCAACCGCTCAAGGACGAGACCGGTTGCAGAGCGATGGACGTGGCGAAGCGGCTGATCGACCTCGGGTACCATCCCTCGACGGTCTACTTCCCGCTCGTCGTGCACGAGGCCATGATGGTCGAGCCGACCGAGACCGAGTCCCGCCAGACCCTCGACGGCATGGCTACGGCGTTCCTCCAGGCGGCCGAGGACGCTCGGACCGATCCCGAGCTGCTCCACGAGGCTCCCGTGACGACCCCGGTGCGTCGCCTCGACGAGGCTCGGGCCGCCAGGCACCTGCGGTTGCGCTGGGGCACCGGCGATCCCCCCGACTGAACGACCGCCCGGGCCTCGCGGAGGCCGCCCGTTCTCGCTACGTGACATAATGGGCGTTATCGGGGTTCTGCGCTTGACACGGTCTGCGGATGAGCCGCGTCCGGGCCCCTGAACCTCGCGGAGAGCCCCCAGCGCGTCACGAGCCAGAGCGCCTCCACCACGATGCGCCGCGAGATCTTCGAGTGTCCGTGCTCGCGTTCCCGGAACGTGATCGGCGCCTCGACGAGCGTCGCCCCCAGGTTCCAGGCTCTCAGAACGAGCTCGATCTGGAAGCCGTATCCCTCCGAGGCGATCGGATCGGCCAGCAGCCGCCGAAGCAGGCCGGCCCGGTACACCCTGAAGCCGCTGGTGGCATCGTGCAGCGGGATGCCGAGCATGAACCTCGCATAGGTGTTGCCGGCCCGCGACAGGGCGACCCTGGTCCGGCTCCAGTTCGTCACGGAACCACCGGGAACGTATCGGCTGCCGACCACGAGGTCGGCGCACTCCACGGCCTGGAGGAGTCTCGACAGCTCGGTCGGCTCGTGGGAGAGGTCGGAGTCCATCTCGACCACGAGGCCGTACCCCTCGGCGAGCGCGGTGTCGAACCCGTGCAGGTAGGCGCTCGCGAGCCCCGCCTTCGAGCCCCGTTCCACGAGCCTGACATGCGGATCGGTGCTCATCACGTCGCGCACCACCTCGGCGGTCCCGTCGGGAGAGCTGTCGTCGACCACGAGTACGTCGACGTCGTGCGGCCCCGCCCGGACGCCACGGAGAACCTGCTCGATCGTCGCGCGTTCCTCGTAGGTGGGCAAGATCACGAGCGTCCGTCGCTCGCCGGGCCCGAGCGGTGCCGGAGCAGGATCCCGGCGTCGCCTGCGGCGAGGCACGGCGAACGCGACCAGGACGAGACCGACGCAGAGCCACGGGAGCCAATCCCCCAGCCGGACGTACCACGTCGTCTCGTCCGAAGCCCGGATCGTGTGGCGCAATACTCCGGGTTCGAACAAGTCGGCCGAGGCCACCACCCGCCCGGACGGGTCGACGAACGCGCTGATGCCCGAGACCGCGGCGTTCACGAACCACCGGCCGCCCTCGATCGCGCGCAGCTGACTCATCTGCAGGTGCTGTTCGCTGGCGGCCGTGAACCCGTACGAGGCGTTGTTCACCGGCACGACGACGAACTCGGCTCCCATGCGGATCATGGCCCGCGGCTCGTCCGGGAACGAGTTCTCGAAACAGATCGGCGCCGCGAAGGCGGGCAGGCCATCGGTCCGGAGCGTGCGCACCGCCGTGCCCGGCGCTCGGTCGACGGGGACCTGATCGATGGCGTCGATGAACGAGAGCCGGTCGCGGAACGGCACGTACTCCCCGAACGGAACGAGGTGCACCTTGTCGTATCGGTCGACGAGGACGCCCGATCCGTCGAAGAGCAGGGTCGTCGTGCGCTGACGCCCGTCGGGATCGTTCGTCACCGCGCCGATCAGCGTGGGCGCCCCCACCTCGGCGACCGTGCCGGCCACGGCGTCCATCGTGGCTTCATCGGCCGCCGCCCCTGGGTCGAGCGCTCCCTCGCCCCAGACGACCAGATCCGGGCGTTCCCTTCCGGCGAGGCTCGCGTGCCGATCGAGGTTCAAGCCGGCGACGATGAGGTCCTCCTCGAGGCCCGAGGCGACCTCGCCCTCTCGCACGTCGACCTGGATCGTGGCGACGTCGACGGTCCGACCGTCGGCGGTGGCGAATGGGAGGACGACCGGCACCACCACGATCGCGAGGGCCACGAGCGCCGTCGCCGTCCGGCGCATGGGCCCGCCACCGTCGACGATCGCCCTCGTGATCAGGGCGTTCACCGCCACCACGGCGAACGTCACGCCCCAGACCCCCGCGACGGTCGCCAGGCGAACGGTGAACCGGTTCTCGGCCTGCGAGACGCCGAGCACGCCCCATCCGAAGCCGCCGAGCGGCCACATCTGCTTCAGCCACTCGATGGTCGTCCACAAGGCCGCCGTGCCGAGCACGACGACGCCGGGGCGACCCGCGCGCCGCACCGCCGGCACGAGCAGCCCGAACAGGCCGACCCACGCGGCGGACAGGAGGGTCAACGCCGTCCACGCCATCTCACCGAACCGCCAGATCCAGTACAGGGTGGCGCCGTGGAAGGCCAGACCGAACGCGAGCCCGAGCCAGAAGCCGCGTGCCGGCCGCGCGTCATCGAGCAGCCACAGCAACGGGACGACGGCGACGAACGCGATCGGCCAGATGCCGGCCGGCGGGAACGCCAGGCTCAGCGCGGCCCCGGACAAGGCCGCGATCGGGAGCGCGATCGAGAGCCGGGGCCGCGCCGTCAGGCGCAATCTCGGCACAGGGTGCGCTTCTTGTCCGCGAGTTGACTCCGATGCTTCACCAGGAAGCAACGCTTGCAGACGAACTCCGTCTCCTGCATGGGCACCACCCGGCTCTCGGCCGGGTCGGCAGCGAGCCGATCGTCCCGCGTGAGAGGGACCGGCGCCTCGTCCTCTGCCTCGTCGGCCTCGTCGGCGGCCTCCTGCTTGACGAGGAGCTCCTGTATCGATTCCACGTCTCCCCCGGTGGCCGGATCGGGAGGAACCGTGGCATCGGCCAGGTCGGCCTCGGTCGGCTCCTCGTCCTCGAGGGGCGGGTCGCCTTCGGCGACCTCGTCGTCGTTCGAGGTCTCGTCGATGTCGTCCATGGTGTCGTTCATCTCGATCCTCCGAGGGTCGGGGCTGCCCCGATGCGCGCGTATCCTACTGCCACCGTTCCCCGGTGCAACCACGGCGTGTGTCCAGCCGTTCCCGGATCTGGTTCGCCCACAAGGCCGGATCTGGTTCGTCCACAAGG
>JBOGVO010000035.1:0-22445 GCA_050692855.1 Actinomycetota bacterium
CCGAGGAGCCGTGCGAGCCGTTCGTGACGCGGATGCTCGGGGCTCCCTCGCGTGCCGGCCCCGCCGTGAGCGAGGAGGCCGTGTACACCGCCGACGAGCGAGGCACCGTGCTCGCCGTGCCGCGCGCCTGATAGACCTTGACCATGGGCGCCCTCGGCATCGACCCCGCCAAGGTCCGGGACCTGAAGGAACGAGAGGACGCGCGGTTCGAGGATTCCCACCCCATGTCGATCGACGCCCGACGCCGGGGCGAGGCGGTCATGCCCAACGGCGTGCCGATGTCGTGGCTCCTGACGTCCTACGACCATCCGCCGCTGTGGGTCGACGACGCGAAGGGCGCTCGGTTCCGCGACCTCGACGGCAACGAGTACGCCGACTTCAACATCGCCGACATGTCGATGTTCGCGGGCTACGGGCCCGAACCCGTGGTGGAGGCCGTCTCGCGGCGTATCTCGAGCGGATCGCAGTTCCTGCTCCCCAGCGAGGATTCGATCTGGGTCGCGACCGAGCTCGGCCACCGCTACGGGCTTCCGCAGTGGCAGTTCACGCTGAGCGCCACCCACGCGAACCTCGAGGCGATCCGGGTTGCCCGCGTGATGACCGGCCGGGAGAAGGCGCTCTTCTTCGGCGGGAAGTACCACGGCCACTTCGACGAGGGCCTGGTGGAGCTCTCGGACGGCGTCCTCGTCCCCGAGGAAGCAGGGCTGCCGCGCGACGTCACCGACAAGGTCGTGATCGTGCCGTTCAACGACGTCGATGCGCTGCGGACGGCGCTCGAGACCCGTGAGATCGCGATCGTGACGACCGAGCCCGCGCTCACGAACGCGATCGGGCTGCTGATGCCGGACCCGGGGTTCCACGAGGCGCTGCGGTCCGCGACCCGCGAGACCGGCACGCTGCTCTGCTACGACGAGACGCACACGCAGGTCGTGGGCCCCGGCGGGCTCACGGCCGTGTGGTCGCTCGAGCCCGATCTCGTCTCGTTGGGGAAGTCGATCGCCGCCGGCGTGCCGCTCGGCGCCTACGGCATGACCGACGTGGTCGCCGAGACGCTGCGACGCCCCGACGGGCGCGACGACGTGAAGCCCCTGGTCGCCACCGGCGGCACGCTGTTCGGGAACCCGCTCTCGATGGCGGCCGCGAGGGCCACGATGGACGATGTGCTCACGCCCGAGGCCTACGCGCACACGCAGGCCCTCGGCGCACGGCTCGCCGACGGCATCGAGGCCGCCGTGTCCGGTGCGGGCCTGCCCTGGACGACCCACCGCTTCTGGCCGCGCTCCGGCTCCACGTTCGCTCCGTCGATGCCGCGTGACGCCGACGAGGCGTTCGAGTCGCTCGACGTGCCCCTGCGGCGCCTGATCCGCGTGTACCTCGCCAACCGAGGCATCTGGGAAGCGATCGTCGGCGCCGGCCCGACGTGCTCGGTGCCCGCCACCGCGGCCGACGTCGATGCCTACGTCGGCGCGTTCGGCTCGCTCGTCGAGGAGCTCACCTCGTGACGTTCACGCCCCACATCGAGATCATCCGCGTCTCGGGGCCGACCCACCGCGAGGTGGGCAGGCAGCTCGGCGACCTCGCCCGCGATCGGCTGCACGCCGAGGCCGCGAGCGCCAGGGAGGACCTGCCCGCGGGACGCAGCGCCGGGGGGCAGCGAGAGCTGGCCCGCGAGTACCTCGCGTTCACGCAACCGCGTCTGCCATGGCTCGTAGACGAGCTGGAGGGCATCGCCGAGGCGGCGGGGCTCGACTTCCTCGACCTCTTCGGCGCGTCGATCGAGGAGCTCTGGTACGAGCCTCGCCGGACGGTCACCCAGGGCCGGTGCAGCGACGTCGTGGCGGGTCCGGCCGCGACCGCCGACGGGCATCTGCTGGTCGGGCACAACAACGACCTGCGTCCCGCGGTCGAGGAGCAGATCGTCGGCATCGAGAAGCAGGTCGAGGGCGACCCGACGATCTTCCAGCTCGGGGTGTGCCGTGGCTGAGCGTCGGCTGGAACTCCGCCGGGCTCTCGCTCGCCGGCAACGAGCTCACGCCGAACGACGAGCGGCTCGGCATCTCGCGCTCGCACCAGGTCCTCGAGATGATGCGGGCTCGGTCGCTCGATGAGATGGTGTCGATGTCGCTGCGCTCAGACCGTGCCTCGAGCTACAACAACGTGCTCGCGAGCGCCGGCGGCCGGGTCGCCAACGTGGAGGGAAGCGCCACCGAGGCCGAGGTCACGGGCCTCGACGACGCCGGGCATCTCGCGCACACCAACCATTACGTCTGCGACCGCATGCTCCCCTACGAGGGCGACCCCGATTACGCGGCGCGTTCGAACGTGCGGTACGCGCGGGCGCGCGCGTTGATCGGCGCACAGCCACCGGCCTCGGTCACGCCCGAGGCGATGCGCGAGATCTTGAGCGACCACGAGACGAAGCCCGAATCGCTCTGCCGACACCCCGAGTTCGGTGCGCCGGACGTCAAGACGGTCTTCTGGTTCGTGGCCGACGTCACCGAGGGCCGCATCACGTTCGGGCGCGGCAACCCGTGCGACTCGGAAGCGCAGGAGTACGTCCTCGCGGGCTACCCGGACCGCTGACCCGCCTCAGCGGTCGAGCGCCCCGGCGATCGTGGCGGCCGTCGTCGCGTCGCCGCTTCCCTGGGCCAACTCGAGCACGCTCGTGCCGTCGTCGTTCGTGGCCGAGGGGTCGGCGCCCGATGCGAGCAGCAAGGCGATGCTCGCGATGTCGCCGTTCTGGGCGGCCGCGTGCAGGGGTGTCCAACCGCCGGTCTGCCTCACGTTCGGGTCGGCGCCCGCTTCCAGCAAGACGCCGACGACCTCGCTGTGCCCTGCGCTCGTCGCCGAATGCAGCGGGGTGCCCGTCATCCAGCCGGTGCCTCGCGCGTCGACCTCGGCCCCGCGGCTCACGAGCAACCGGACGCCGTCGGCGCCACCGAAGAACGCCGCGAGGTGGAGCGTCGTGAACCCGTCGCCGCTACGCGCACCGACGGATCCCGGATCGTGCGCGAGCAGCTCCGTCATGCGGTCCAGGTCGCCGAACGCGGCGGTTTCGAACAGGTCGAGCTCCGCGACGCGGGCGAGCAGGACATCGAGTGTGGGCTTGTCCGACCGGTAGCGCGCCCGCATCAGCGCGGACACGTCCTCGCCGTCACGGGCCCTCGCGAGCGACGGATCGTCGTCGAGCAAGGCACGCACGCGTTCCACGTCACCCGCTTCGACCGCCGCGAACAACTCCTCGGATGTGCTTGCCATCGATCGCCTCCTCGGGTTGTATTTGCGTAGCCTAACTAAATATGACACCGTGCGCACGGTGACCACGCCCAGGCGGACTTCCCCAGCGCGAGACGTGGATGCGGTGGCCGACCGGCTGCACTCGGCCGCGATCCACCTGTTGCGGCGCCTGCGCGTGGAGGACGAGGCGCTGGGCATCTCCGCCTCGCGCCTCTCCGCGCTCTCCGTCCTGGTCTTCGCCGGCCCGCAGCGTATCGGCGAGCTCGCCGAGATCGAGCAGGTGGAACCTCCGACGATGACCCGCCTCGTCGACGGCTTGCAGCGCGACGGGTACGTCACCCGCTCCCCCGACCCCGACGACGCCCGGGCGGTGAGGCTCGAGGCGACCGAGCGAGGCCGGGACGCGCTGCTCGAGGGACGCCGGCGCCGCGTCGAGGCCTTCAGCGCGCTGTTGGCCGGACTTCCCCAGCGTGAGCTCGCGCAGCTCGCCCGCGGCGTCTCGGCGCTGGAGCGCGCGCTGGACGCGTGAGCACCGGCACGCCTGAGTCCCGTCCCGGCTCGCCGACCCGAAGCTCTCCGCCGAAACCCCGGTACGCTCCTCTGTCGATGCACCGGCCGACGATGAGGCAGCGTGGCGTGGCGGCGCTCGTGGCGACGATGACGATCGTGATCGTGCCGGCGTCGACGGTCGTGCTCGCGCCGGCGACGACGGCCGCCGCGCGGCCGCGCCGGCCCAACGTGGTGTTCATCCTGCTCGATGACCTCAGGGCCGACATGTTCGACCGGATGCCGACGCTCCAGCGCAGGATCGTGGCGAAGGGCATGACGTTCACGAACGCGTTCGCACCGAACTCGACCTGCTGCCCGTCTCGAACCAGCTTCCTCTCAGGTGACTACTCCCACACGACCGGCGTGTGGGGGAACAAGGCGCCGTTCGGAGGATTCGACGTGTTCGACGACTCCCGGACGCTCGCGACCCGACTCGATGCCGCCGGCTTTCGAACCGGCCTGTTCGGCAAGTACCTCAACGGGTACTCGAAGGGCGATGCCCCGTACATCCCGCCGGGCTGGGACCGATGGTGGGCGCACACGTCGGGGGGATCCGTCAGCGCCTACTACGGATTCGACGTCTCCGATCAGGGCCGGTACACGGTGTACGACCATCGGCACAGCACCCGGGTGGGCGCGGAACAGGCTGCCCAGTTCATCTCCAGCACGCCTCGGTCGCGGCCGTTCTTCCTGATGTGGACGCCGCTGGCCCCGCATCAGCCCGCCCAGCCCGAACCACGGTACGAGGGGCGGTTCCAGGACATCCCGCCGCTTCGTCCGCCGAGCTACGACGAACGGGACATGTCGGACAAGTCCGGCTGGCTCCGGGACCAGCCCCCGATCCTCGCGAGGAAACGGCGGTTCCTCGACCAGCTCCGCATCGACATGTACGAGACGCTGCTCACGGCCGACGACGGCGTGGAGATCCTGCTGCACGCCCTCGGCAGGCGGATCTCGAACACGATCATCGTCTTCGCGGGCGACAACGGATTCGCGTTCGGCGAGCATCGGCTGCAGGGCAAGCCGTTCGCCTACGACGCGGTGTCGTCCATCCCCTTCGTGGTCCGATACGACCCCCTGACGGGGAAGCGACGGAGCACGAATCGGAGCGTCGTCGCCAACATCGACCTGGCCCCGACGATCTCCGCGCTGACGGGCGCCGCGCACCCCGACGTCGACGGCCTCAGCCTGGTGCCCGTGCTCGCGGGCCGCTCCCGCGCGGTCCGCAACGCATTGGTGCTCGAACATCTCCAGGCGCGCCGATCCCCCGCGTACTGCGCCACCCGGACGAAGTCGTGGCTCTACGTCGATTACGGGTTGGAAGGATCGGAGCTCTACGACTACCGCAAGGACCCGTACGAGCTCCTCGATCGGGCCGGCCGGCGATCGCTGCGGGGCAGGGTCGAGAGGATGCGCGGGTTCGCCCGGGCGCGCTGCGACCCGACACCCCCGGGGTTCGTATGGGACGACGGGTAGCGGCTCAGATGCGCTGTGCACCCGGCTCGACGCCCGCGACGGTCGAGAGTCGACGCGACGCCCTTCACAGCGCTCGGCCCCAATGCTGTCCCACGAGGTCGCGTCCGAAGCTGTGATGCTCCTGCTCGTCGATCAGCTCGAACTCCGCGGCCTCGTAGATCCGGCGCGCGTCCTCGAGAACGTCGTTGGTCCACAACACGATGCGCTCGTAGCGTGCTCGACGTGCGAAGCGAACACACTCGTCGACCAGGCGTGACCCGATCCCGCGTCCCCGCGCTCGCGGCTCGACGAGCAGGAGCCTCAGCTGTGCCGTGTCGCGATCCTTCCCGACGCAGAGGACACACCCGGCGCGCTCGCCGTCGAGCTCCGCGATCCACGCGCGCTCGCGACCCCGGTCCCGGCGCTCGACGCAGTCGGCGACGATCCGCGCGACGAGGGCCTCGAACGACTCGTCCCAACCGTACTCGTCCGCGTAGATCGCTCCGTGTCGGCTCACGATCCACCCGTAGTCGCCGGGTGCGGGAGGGCGAAGGACGACGCCACGGCCCGACTCTCGCTCCCCGAGGACCTCCCGGATCGCGTTCATGGAGCCGACGAGCCGCCGTTGCTCGTCCCCGGCCAGGGGCTCCAGCAGTCGCGCGACCTGGTTCGCCGAACGAGCATCGAGCATCGAGTAAGCCCTCCGCCCCCGGCGAGTGAGACGGACTACCTGTCGGCGACCGTCCTCGGACGACCGTTCCCGGGTCACGACCCTGTCGACCGAGAACCGCTGGAGGATCCTGCTCAGGTATCCGGCGTCGATGTCGAGCCTCCGCCTGAGCTCCACGACCTCCAGCGAAGGCTGCTGGGCGAGCTCGAAGATGACGCGAGCCTCGGTCAGCGAGTACGGCGTGTCGAGCAGCCCATCCCGCAGCAGGCCGATCAGATCGGTGTAGAACCGGTTGAACGAGCGGACGGCTGAGACCTCAGCGGTACGCAGCACCTGACTCACTGCCTCATTCCGCCATGGATCCGTTGACGATGTCAAGCATCAGGGTGGGGCACGCGGCGTGCGTGCGCGCCGTCAGCTCACCCAGGGCGGCACGACCTTGGAACCGTCGTCGATCCGCACGAGCTTCGTGCCGGCGAGCATCGTGACGACGATCGTGGCACCGGCGTCGCCGGCTTCCAGATGATGTGCGGCGCCGATCGGCACCACGGCGGAGTCACCGACAGCGAGCTCGAACACCTCGTCGTCGATGTGGAAAGTGCCCCCGCCCGATGCCACGACGAAGACGTCGAGGTGGTCGTGACGATGCGGAGGCAACCCGCCGCCGGCCGGCACCTCGACACGGTACAGCGCCGCCTCGTCGCCCCCGCGGCTCGGCGCCGCCAGGCTCGTGATCGTGTTCCCTCCCAGCTCGAAGGTGGGGTGTTCGTCGGCGCGTTCGACCGGCACGGATGATCCTCCTCGCGGCGTCGTCGGGCACGGGCGAGGGCATCTTCTCACTTGGGCCCCCCCGCCCCCGCGGCCGCCGATCGCGCAGGGTTGCGCCCGACTCGCAACGGGTAGGATGCCCCGCGGCGTGTGGGCCGTTGGTCCGGACGCCGTCGGCTGCAGACCGGATGGAGGGGATCGCGGTGCTCGATGTCGCGAGGAGGGCGGTCGAAGCCGCCCGTGTCGCCGGCGCCGGGTTCGCCGATGCGCGTGCCGGCACCGACGAGAGCGAGTCGCTCACCGTCCGGAATCAGGAGATGGAGGGCATCGACCGGTCGATCTCGACCGGCGTCGGCATCCGGGTCCTGGCCGGCGGCCGATGGGGCTTCGCGGCGACCTCGCGCCTCGATGATGCCGAGATCGAGCGCACCGCCCGCCTCGCCGTCGAGATCGCGAAGGCGGCGCACCGGCTCCCGGGCGATCCCGTCTCGCTCACCCCTGTCGAGCCGGCCAGGGCATCGTGGCGCACACCCGTGAAGGAGGATCCCTTCACCGTGCCCCTCGAGGAGAAGGTGGCCCTGTTGATGGAGGCCTCGCGCCAGATGCAGCAGGTGCCCGGGCTCTCGTTCGCCGAGGCCGGCCTCGACTTCTTCCGCCGGTCGACGTGGTTCGCCTCGAGCGACGGCGCGGAGATCGAGCAGGTCGTCACGAACTCCGGTGGAGGCATCGAGGCGACGGCGGTCGCCGACGGCGACATGCAGCGCCGGAGCTATCCGAACTCGTTCCGGGGACATGTGAGGGCGGCCGGCTACGAGCACATCCGCACCTTGGGCCTGGTCGAGGAAGCCGAGCGCATCGGCTCGGAGGCCGTCGCCCTGCTCTCGGCGCCGGACTGCCCCAGTGAGATCACGACGCTCGTGCTCGACTCCGGCCAGATGGAGCTGCAGATCCACGAGTCGATCGGCCACCCGATCGAGCTCGACCGTGTGCTGGGCATGGAGGAGGCCTACGCGGGGTCGTCCTGGCTCTCGCCCGGCGACCAAGGCTCGGTGCGATACGCCAGCGATCTGGTCTCGATCACGGCCGACGCCACGCTGCCCGGCGGGCTCGGCACGTTCGGCTTCGACGACGAGGGCGTGCCCGCCCAGCGGGTGCCGATCGTCGTCGACGGCGTCTTCGAGAACTTCTTGTCGAGCCGCGAGACCGCCGGCGTCGTCGGGCAGACCTCGAACGCCACGAGCCGCGCCGACGGGTGGAGCCACCTCCCGCTGATCCGCATGACGAACATCTCGATCGAGCCCCGCGAGGGTACCCTCGCCGAGATCATCGGCGACACCGACCGCGGCATCTTCATGACCACCAACAGCTCGTGGTCGATCGACGACAAGCGCATCAACTTCCAGTTCGGGTGCGAGCAGGCCTGGCGCATCGAGGGCGGGAAGCTCACCACCCTCTTCAAGAACCCGAACTACACGGGCATCACTCCGGAGTTCTGGGGCTCGTGCGACGCCGTCGCAGGCGCCGAGGACTGGGTGGTCTGGGGCACGCCGAACTGCGGCAAGGGCCAGCCCGGACAGGTGGGTCGTGTCGGGCACGGCGCATCGCCCGCGCGGTTCCGAAACGTCCAGGTCGGGGTGCGGTGATGTCCCGCTCGGAGCAACCGGGCCGGGGGGCCGACGTGCTCGGCCCCGACGAGTTCCGTCGGGTCGCCGAGGGCGCGCTCTCGATCTCCGGCGCCGACGGCCTCGAGGTGCTGCTCATGCACGAGTGGGGCGGGCTCACCCGGTTCGCCGGCTCCGAGATCCACCAGAGCACCTCGCGCGAGGACACCGGGCTGCGCGTGCGGGTCGTGAAGGGTGGGCGCGTGGGCGTGGCGGCCACGAACGAGGCCACGCCCGAGGGGGCGGCGACCGCCGCTCGGAGCGCCCAGGAGATGGCGGCGATCGTCGCGGCCGATCCCCAGTGGCCCGGCCTCGCGCCGACGGCGCAAGCCCCCGCGGTCGACCGGTTCTTCGAGGGCACGGCCGAGGCTTCCCCCGAGACCCGGGCCGAAGCCGTGGCCGAGCTCATCGGCCGGTGCGGCCACGGCTGCACGGCGGCCGGGGCCTATGAGACCCAGGCTGTCGAGGTCGGCATCGCGAACAGCGAGGGGCAGTTCTGCTGGGCCCCATCGACGCAGGCGTCACTCACGACCGTGATCAGCGGCCCCGACGGCGGCAGCGGCTTCGCCGAGGTCTTCGCCGGCTCGACCGACGCGATCGATGCCGGGGCGATCGGGGAACGCGCGAACGACAAGGCGGTGGCCTCGGCCGACCCCCGAGCACTCGACGCCGGGACCTACACCGTGGTCCTCGAACCCGCGGCGACCGCGACCCTGGTCGGGTTCCTCGCGTGGGTGGGCTTCGCCGGACGCGCCTACATCGAGGGGCGCTCGTGTTTCGAGGGGAAGGAAGGACGGCAGGTCGCGGCCCCGTCGATCTCGATCTGGGACGACGGCACCGACCCGCGCACGCTCGGACTCCCGTTCGATTTCGAAGGCGTGCCCAAGCGGAAGGTCGACCTGATCGCCGACGGGGTGTTCCGCGGGGTGGTCTACGATCGACGCACGGGCAAGGAGGCAGGTGTCGCGTCGACCGGGCACGGCCTGCCCGCGCCCAACCCCGAGGGGCCGTTCCCGTTGCATCTGTTCATGGACACCGGCGACTCGACCACCGAAGAGATGGTGCGCTCGACCGAGCGGGGACTGCTGGTCACGAGGTTCCATTACTCGAACATCGTGAACCCGATGGAATCCTCGATCACCGGCATGACGCGCGACGGCACGTTCTTGATCGAACGGGGTGAGGTCGTGGGGCCGGTCCGGAACTTCCGGTTCACCCAGTCGATCCTCGGAGCGCTCTCCGGCGTGTCGAGGGTCGGGCGCGACGCGCAACTGGCCAGCGAGTTCTTCTTCAGCGCCTCACGCGTGCCGGCGGTGAAGGTCGAGGAGTTCCATTTCTCCGGCGTGAGCGACCACTGAGTCTCGACGGCGCCGACCGGCGGCGCCGGATCGGCAGCGAGCGACGCCGACGCGGTACGCTGGCCCGAGCGGTTCCCGAGAGGTTCCCGAGGAGGCACGGAAACGATGCAGGTCGCCGACGTGATGCACACCGACGTGAAGTCGGCTGAGTCCGAGGACACGTTCGCCGATGTGGCCAAGACCATGCACACGAACGGCATCTCCTCGGTCGTCGTGCTCGACGGCAGGAAGCTCGCCGGCATCGTGACCGAGCGAGACATCGTGAACCTCGTGGCGGCCGGCGGCGATCCGCATTCCGTGAAGGTGGCCCACGGCATGACCCGGCGCGACCTCGAGACGGTCGGGCCCAAGATGGACCTCGCCGACGCGGCTGAGCACATGGTCGCGCGGAACATCCGCCATCTGCCGGTGGTCGACCGAGGCAAGGTCGTGGGCATCGTCTCGATCCGCGATCTCACGCGTTGGGCCGCCGAGGAGCTCGCCAGCGGCTCCGAGATGCCCGACATCGCGCGAAGCCACAAGGCCCTCCAGGCGGCGACCGAGCTGCAGAAGCAACGCCGCAAGCAGGCCTAAGCCTGAGGGCGTGAGGCCTCGCCTACTCGCGGACTGCGCGCTCGAACGCCTGCGTTGGGCGCTGGAGCGAGCCCAACGCGGCGACGTCGCGCGGGAAGAACAGCGACAGCGTCCAGTCGAGCACGACGCGCACCTTCCGGTTCAGTGTGGGCAACTGCAACAGGTGGTAGCTGCGGGCCACGAACCAGGCCGGGAACCCCCGCAGCGGCACGCCCATCACCACGGCGACGCCCTGGTACCGCCCGAGCGAGCACAGCACGCCGAGCGCCTTGAAGCGGAACGGCTCCACCGCGCCACCGCCCAGCTCGGCCAGCACGTTCGACGCCAATCGCCTCCCCTGTCGCGTCGCGTACTGCGCGGAAGGCGGACAGAGACCGCCGGTCTCGAGATCGGGCACCGCCGCGGCGTCGCCGGCCGCCCAGATCACGCCCTCGAACCCCTCGACGCGCAGCGCGGGGTCGACCCGGAGCCGCCCCTGCTCGTCGACGGGGAGCTGGGAGTACGCCGCCAGCGGCTCGGGCTTCACGCCCGCCGTCCACACGAGGGTCTCCGCAGGGAACGACCCGCCGTCGCTCAGGCGCACGACGCCGCCTTCCACCGAATCCAGGCGGGTGCCCACCTTGATCTCGATGGCTCGCGCGGAGAGCTCGCGAGCCGCGTACCGCCCGAGCCCCTCACCGATCTCGGGCAGGATCCCGTCGCGCGCCTCGACCAGCACCCACCGCAGCTCGTCGGGCCGGAGCTCGGGGACATGCTTCACCGCCCAGCGAGCGAGGTCCTCGAGCTCGGCGAGGGCCTCGACCCCCGCGTAGCCGGCGCCGACGAAGACGAACGTGAGCGCGGCTCGACGGCGTGGGTCACGCGGCGGCCGTTGCGAGGCGGCCTCGAGCCGCGAGAGCACGTGGTTGCGCAACAGGATCGCCTCGGCCAGCGTCTTGAAGCCGATGCCGTGCTCCGCGAGCCCCGGCACCGGCAGGGTCCGTGAGCGTGACCCCGGGGTGAGCACCAGCTGGTCGTAGCCGAGCTCGAACGCGTCGCCGTCGATGCCTCTGATGTGCACCACGCGGGACCCGGCGTCGACGCGCTCCACCTCACCGACCACCACTCGGGTGCGGCGCAGGGCCGACCGCAACGGCACCACCACGTGGCGCGGCTCCAGGGTGCCCCCGGCCGCCTCGGGCAGGATCGACTGGTAGAGGAAGACGTTCTCGGTGGAGACGAGCGTGAGCGCGTGCCCGTTCTTGTGCAGCGCCTTCTCGAGTCGCCGGGCCGCGGTGAGCCCAGCCGCGCCCCCGCCCACGATCACGACGTGCATACGCTGACGTTACGACCAGGAGCTCACCAACGCGGGGACCTCGCCGAGATCCCGCACCGACGCATCCGCCTCCGAGAGCTGCTCCGTCGAGGGATCATCGGGCGCCTCGCCGCGGAGCACCCACACGGCCCGCATGCCGGCGGCCGTTGCCGGGCGCACGTCGTAGTCGAGGCGATCGCCCAGCATCACCGTGCGGGCGGCGTCGACGCGCGCCGTGGCGAGCACGTGTGAGAAGAGCTCGGGATCGGGCTTCTGCAGCCCGAGATCGTCGCTCACCCCCCAGACCTCGAAGAACCCTGCGAGTCCGTCGCGCTCCATCGCGGTCCGCACGGAGCTGGGCTGGTTCGCGATCACCCCGAGCCGGACACGACCCTCCAGTGCCTCGAGGCACGGCACCACGTCGGGGTACAACGCGCTCGGCGGATAGGCCCAGGAGCGAGCGGCCCTTGCCTCGACCGCGTCGAGGTCGCGATCGGTGCCGAGGAACGCCAGGGTGAGGCGCCGCCGGAACGAACCCGACTGCGCCGCCCGTGCGGCCGCGTACTCCGCAGCGAACTCCTCGTCGGTGAACGAGCCGCCCGACTCGCGGAGCGCCTCCCTCCACGACCGTGCGTACACGGTGTCGTCGTACATCACCCCACCGATGTCGAAGAACACCATCTCGACGGTCACCGACGCATCCTAGCGACCGCGCCCGATGGGAACCTGGTGCGAGCCGGCTCCTACGTGAGGCCCCCGGCGGCGCGATGCCTCAGCTCGTCGACCAGCTCCCGTGGGGTCGTGACGCTGCCCAGGCGATAGTCGTACCGGGCGCCGTGGCAATCGCTCGACCCCGTGGGAACCAGACCGAGCCGCTCGGCCATCGCCCGGTAGGACGCCCTGGTGTCGTCGTCGTGGTCGGGATGGTCGACCTCGAGCCCAACCATGCCGCCTGCGGCCATCCGCTCGATCAGCTCGTCGGGCACCGACCCGTTGCCCTTCCACATCGCGGGATGCGCGAGGACGCAGACACCGCCCGCGGCACCGATCAGGTGCAGCGCATCGAGGGGATCGAGCGCGTGCTTGGGGACGTAGGCGACGCCGCCGTCGGCGATGAACCGATCGAACGCCTCCTTCTCGGTCTGCACGATCCCGGCCTCGACCATCGCCTGCGCGACGTGCGGGCGGGCGATCAGGTCGTCCCCGGCGATCTCGCGCACACGCTCGAACGAGATGTCGTAACCGGCCGCCCTCAGGTTCTCGATCATCATCTCGCCGCGCCGGAAGCGGCTGTCCGACAGGCGCTTCAGCTCGGCCGCCAACGCGTCGTCGGTCGTATCGACCCAGTACCCCAGCACGTGCAGGCTCGCCCCGTCGTACTCGGCCGAGAACTCGATGCCGGGCACGACCTCGAGCTCGCTGCCCTCGGCGGCGGCGACCGCCTCCTCGAGCCCCTCGAAGGTGTCGTGGTCGGTGACACCCAGACCGCCGAGGCCACGCTCGATCGCCATCTCGACGTTCCGTGCCGGGGACTCGGTGCCGTCGCTGAAGGTGGAATGGGTATGGAGGTCGTATCCGCTCATACGTCGATGTTCCCAGACCGGCGTGGGGCGGGCGTCACCAGCGCGCGACCGATCTCCTCGACCGTTCGGCAGCCGGCGAGCGCCATCGCGTTCTCGAGTTCCGACCGCAGGATGCGCAGCACGTCGGCCACGCCGTCTTCCCCGCGAGCGGCGAGGCCCCACACCGTGGGCCGGCCGACCAGCACAGCGGTCGCACCGAGGGCCAGCGCCGTCAGGACGTCGGTGCCCCGCCGCACCCCGCCGTCCATGAGCACGGGCACGCGCCCCGACACCTGGGCCACCACCTCAGGGAGGGCCTCGAGGCCCGCGGGCGAGCGATCGAGCTGGCGCCCGCCGTGGTTCGAGACCACGATCGCGTCGGCCCCGGCCTGCACGGCAAGCTCTGCGTCTTCCGCAGTGAGGATCCCCTTCACGAGCACGGGCACGCCGGGGGCGTGCTGGCGCACCCAGGCCAGGTCATCCCAGCTCAGCAGCGGGTCATAGACGAGGTCGTCCCACGGGAGGCCGATCGGCATCACGAACCCGCTGCGCGTGTCCCGGTGGCGTAGGCCGTTCCGGGGGAAGTCGACGGTCCAGCAGATCGCCCCGTACCCGGCCGACACCGCCCTCCCCAACATCTCGGCGGTGAGCCCCCGGTCGCTGAACACGTACAACTGCCACCACTTCGGGCCCTCGCCGGCCTCGGCGACCTGTTCGAGGCGATCGACGGCGGTCGTGGACACGACCATGATCGTGCCCGCCGTCGTCGCCGCCCGAGCGGTCGCCAGCTCGCCGTCGGGATGCGCGAGGGTCTGGTACGCCCACGGCGCCACGAGCACCGGGAACGAGACCGGCGTGCCGAGCACGCTCGTCGCCGTGTCGGGGTCGCCCACTCCCCGCAGGACGCGCGGTCGAAGCATCCACCGATCGAACGCGCGGCGGTTCTCGGCGAGCGTCCACTCGTCCGAGGCCCCTCCCTCGAAGTAGTCCCAGACATCGGGAGGCAGCGCGGCGCGGGCGACGGGTTCGTAGTCGTCGACGATGACGAACGCGGGTCTCTCCGTCATGGTTGCTGGAGCCTAGCCCGGGAGCGCTTGCGGGGAAGCCGCCTGCCGTCGAGGCCCCATCGTCGTGCGCTCCTCAGCCGCCCACGCCACCTCGCGCCACGAGACGCCCGGCTCCCATGTCGCGCGAGAGCCCGCGCGCGGTCTCGCGCACCGCGGCCGCGATCGTCGGCGAGGGCTCGCCCTCCACGACCAATCGTTCCACAGGACCCACCACCCCGATCGCGCCGACGGGATGGCCGTGCGTGTCGAAGACCGGCGCCGCGATCTCCCCCTCCCCTACCACCGCCTCCTGGTCCTCGAGAGCGATGCCGTCGATCGCGACGGCGCGCAGCGATCCGGTGATCGCCTCGGGCTCGGTCACCGTCCGGCCGGTGAGCGGAGCCAGGTCGGCCTCGAGCAGACGGTCCAGGGTCGTCGCCGGCACGAACGCCGCGATCGCCTTACCGAGTGCGCACGCGTGCCACGGGATCGACGCACCAACCTCCAGGATCTGCACCGAGTTGTCCGGGCGGAAGACGTGGTGCACGATCAGCACATTGCCGCCGTGCAGCACCCCGACGCGCACCGCCTCACCCACCCTCGACGCGAGGGAATCGGCCCACAGCAATGACCGTCCGCGCAGCTCGTGGTTGTCGAGGAACGCGTTGCCGAGCTGCAGCATCGAAGGGCCGAGCCGGTACTTGCCGGTCTCGGGGTCCTGCTCCACGAGCTCCTGCGCCTGAAGCGTGCGAAGCAGGCCGTACGCCGTGCCCTTGGCCAGCTGGAGGCGCTCGGAGATCTCGGTCACCCCCATGCGCGAGCTCCCCGTGGCCAGCACCTTCAGGATGCGGGCCGCTCGCTCCACCGACTGGATCGTCCCGCGCCGGCCCCGGGCCGGCTCTTCGGTCACGAATCGTCCTCGAGCGTGCGAGCGAGCGCGGCGAACAGCGCAGCCGCGGACGTCGCGCCTGGGTCTTGATGACCCACGCTTCGTGGCCCCAAGTACGACGCCCGGCCCTTCCGGGCTTGCATGGGCACGGTCGCGCGCATCCCCTCTCGCGCGGCCTCGGCGGCACGACGCGAGGCGACGGTCACATCGTTGCCGGCGCGGAGCTCCCGTTCGAGGGCGGTCAGCGCGGGAGCGAACGCGTCCACGATCGTCTTGTCCCCCTCCTGCGCGGCCCCCAGCCCCTGGATGCCGTCGAGCCCCGCCCGCAACGCCTTCAACAGATCCTCGCCGTCGAGGGTCTCCGCGTCGTCCACCGTCTCCCCCGCCCGGCGGAAGCAGACGCCGTAGAGCGGGCCGGCGGCGCCACCGACCCGGTACACGAGGGTCGAGCCGACCCGGGTCAGGATCTCACCGGTCGAGAGGTCCGTCGCGGCTTCGAGGTCGACGACCGCGGCTTGGAACCCGCGATCCATGTTGATGCCGTGGTCGGCGTCGCCGATGGCCGCATCGAGCTGCGTCAGGAAGTCGCGGCTCGCGGCGATCTCATCCGCGTACGTGCGAATCCAATCCCTGATCGTGGCCGCATCGATCGCGACAGCGTCCCCGGACACGGGCTGGCTCACGGCCCTCACCATCAGTCCCGCCCTGGCCCCTGTCAAACCGACGTCCTCCGATCTCCCACAAGCATCCGGCTCGTGTTCGACTATGCCGAACATAGGTTGAGAAGGTCAAGCAGATGTGCAGATTTGCTGCGTATTGACATCTCTGCACGAACAGGGTTGGCTGTGGCCCGAAACGGCCCCGGCGGTAGGGGCCCGGTACGAGGGGGTGGTCGCACAGATGTTCCTCGGAGAGGTGGTCGGCACGGCGTTGCTCGTTCTGCTCGGTGACGGCGTCGTGGCCGGGGTGCTCCTCAACAAGTCGAAGGCGCAGAACTCGGGATGGGTGGTCATCACCTGGGCGTGGGCGATGGCGGTGTTCGTCGGCGTGCTCGGCAGCATCGCGGTCCCGGACGGCGTCGGCCACATCAACCCCGCGGTCACGCTCAGCCTCGCCTCGATCGATCTGTTCCCGTGGGAAGACGTGCCGACGGCGATCGCCGGGCAGTTCCTGGGTGCCTTCATCGGCGCGACCCTCGTCTGGCTCTCCTACCTCGTCCACTGGGGCGAGACCGAGGACAAGGGGCTCAAGCTGGCGGTCTTCTGCACGGGTCCCGCGATCCGGAACACGCCTGCGAACCTGATCACCGAGATCGTCGGCACGTTCGTGCTGGTGTTCGGGATCCTCTCGATCGGCGGCCTGGCCCTCGGGCCGGACCTGCTGAGCGGTGCGCTCGCGACCGGTGCCCTCCCCGTCGCCCTGGTGGTGCTCGTCATCGGCATGTCGCTCGGCGGCCCGACCGGGTATGCGATCAACCCAGCGAGGGACCTGGGCCCCCGCATCATGCACGCGGTCCTGCCGATCGCCGGCAAGGGTGGATCGGACTGGGCCTACTCGTGGATCCCGGTCGTCGGCCCGATCGTGGGCGGAGTGATCGGCGCGCTCGCCGCCAAGGCGATCTTCGAGCTGTAGATCGTCGGGTGTACAGGAGGGGTCCGTGGGGCCCCTCCGCCCCCCGGAAGGAAGCGAGGCAGGCATGAAGAAGCTCATCAACGATCCGGCCGATGTGGTCCGGGAGGAGCTCCAGGGCATCGAGGCGGCCCACCCCGACCTGGTGAAGGTCTTCTACGACCCGTACTCCATCATCCGAGCCGACGCGCCGGTCAAGGGGAAGGTCGCCCTCGTCTCCGGCGGCGGCTCCGGACACGAGCCGATGCACGGCGGGTTCGTGGGCGAAGGCATGCTCGACGCGGCGTGCCCCGGCGAGGTCTTCACCTCGCCCACACCCGACCAGATGGAGGCGGCGACGAAGGCCGTCGACGGCGGGGTCGGCGTGGTGCACATCGTGAAGAACTACACCGGCGACATCATGAACTTCGAGATGGCGGCCGAGCTGTGCCGGAGCGAGGGCACCGAGGTGGAGTCGGTGGTCGTCGACGACGACGTCGCGGTCCAGGATTCGCTGTACACGGCGGGGCGCCGCGGCGTCGGCACGACCGTGCTGATGGAGAAGATCGCGGGCGCGGCTGCTGCCCAAGGCCGTGCGCTGAAAGAGGTCGCCGACATCTGCCGCGAGGTCAACGCGAACGGCCGCTCGATGGGCATGGCGCTCACCTCGTGCACGGTGCCCGCCGCCGGCAAGCCGACGTTCGACATCGGCGAGGACGAGATGGAGATAGGCATCGGCATCCACGGCGAGCCCGGTCGCGAGCGGATGCCCCTGAAGCCGGCATCCGAGATCGTCGACATGATGGCCACGGCGATCGCGGACGACCTCCCGTTCGCCGGGGGCGACCAGGTGCTGGCGTTCGTCAACGGCATGGGCGGAACCCCCTTGATCGAGCTGTACGTGGTCTACAACGAGCTGAACAGGTTCCTGAAGGGTCGCGGCATCACGATCTCGCGCAACCTCATCGGTTCGTACATCACCTCGCTCGAGATGGCCGGGTGCTCGATCACGCTGCTGAAGATGAACGACGACTTCACGCAGCTGTGGGACGCGCCGGTCAAGACCGCCGGGCTGCGATGGTGAGCCTGACCTTCCGGCCGGTTTCCGGCGCCCCGGTGGGCGGCGCTGCCCGGCGGGTCGTGACGAAGGGAAGGCTCGTCAGGTGAGCGTGTCGTACGACGACGTCGTTGCGTGGCTGAAGGCCTTCGCTGGGACGATCACCGAGAACAAGGCGTACCTCACCGAACTGGACTCCGCGATCGGTGATGCCGACCACGGCATCAACATGGATCGCGGGTTCCAGGCGGTGCTTTCGAAGGTGGACGGTGCGGCTTCCCAGGACATCGGTGCGCTCTTCAAGACCGTGGGCATGACGTTGGTCTCGACCGTCGGCGGCGCGGGCGGCCCCCTCTACGGCACGCTGTTCCTGCAGCTCGGCGTCGCCACCGCGGGCAAGACCGAGATCAGGGCCGAGGACTGGTCCACTGCCTTGTCGGGAGCGGTCTCGGGCGTGCAGACTCGAGGGAAGGCAGAACCGGGCGACAAGACCATGCTCGATGCCCTGATCCCCGCACGCGATGCCTTCGCCGCCGCGATCGACGATGGAGCGGAGCTGCCCGCGGCGCTCCGTCGCTCGGCCGACGCCGCCGAGCAGGGCATGAAGGACACGATCCCGCTCGTCGCACGGAAGGGCCGTGCGAGCTACCTCGGCGAACGCAGCGCCGGTCACCAAGACCCCGGCGCCACATCGTCCTATCTGTTGTTGCGAACCGTCGCCGACGCCTGGAGCGGCGACACCGGACCAACGTGAGGAGGCCACGAATGGCTGAGTACGTCGGAGCACTCGACCAGGGCACGACCAGCACGCGCTTCATGATCTTCGATCACGGCGGCCAGGTGATCGGGGTCGACCAGAAGGAGCACGAACAGATCTTCCCCAAGCCGGGGTGGGTCGAGCACGACGCCAACGAGATCTGGGAGCGCAGTCAGGAAGTGATCGCGGGCGCCCTGGAGAAGTCGAACGTCGCCGCGAGCGACCTCGCAGCGATCGGCATCACGAACCAGCGCGAGACCACGGTCGTGTGGGATCGCTCGACCGGGCAGCCGATCCATAACGCGCTCGTCTGGCAGGACACCCGCACGGACCAGATCTGCAACGAGTTGATCGCCGACGGAGGGCAGGACCGGTTCCGTGAGAAGACCGGGCTGCCGATCGCCACGTACTTCTCGGGGCCCAAGGTGCGGTGGATCCTCGACAACGTCGAGGGTGCCCGCGCACAGGCCGAGGCGGGTGAGCTGGCCTTCGGCACCATCGACGCATGGTGCATCTGGAACCTCACCGGTGGAACGAACGGTGGCCAGCACGTCACCGACGTCACGAACGCCAGCCGGACGATGTTGATGGATCTCGAAACGCTCGCGTGGGACGACGGGCTGCTCGACGCGATCGGTGTGCCTCGATCGATGTTGCCGGAGATCCGGTCGTCGAGCCAGGTCTACGGCGAGACGGCCGGCACGGCCGCGGCGGGCGTCCCCGTGGCAGGGGACCTCGGCGACCAGCAGGCGGCCCTCTTCGGCCAGACCTGCTTCGATGTCGGCGAGGCGAAGAACACGTACGGCACCGGGTCGTTCCTGCTGCTGAACACCGGAACCGACCCAGTGCCCTCCAAGAGCGGGCTGATCACGGGCGTGGGCTACAAGATCGGGGACCTGCCGGCGAACTACATGCTGGAGGGATCGATCGCCATCACGGGAGCCCTCGTGCAGTGGCTCCGTGACAACCTGAAGATGATCAAGGCCGCACCCGAGGTCGAAGCGCTCGCCCTCACGGTCGAGGACAACGGCGGGGTGTACTTCGTTCCGGCGTTCTCGGGCCTGTTCGCGCCGTACTGGCGCAGCGAGGCTCGCGGCGTGATCGCAGGACTCACGCGCTTCGTGACCGCCGGCCACATCGCCCGCGCCGTGCTCGAGGCGACCGCATGGCAGAGCCGTGAGGTGGCCGACGCGATGAACGCCGACTCCGGCGTGGCGCTCACGTCCCTGAAGGTCGACGGCGGCATGGTGGAGAACGAGCTGCTCATGCAGACGCAAGCCGACGTGCTCGGGGTGCCCGTGATCCGCCCGACCGTGGCCGAGACCACAGCCCTCGGAGCCGCCTACGCGGGTGGGTTGGCCACCGGGTTCTGGAACAGCATCGACGATCTGCGCGGCAACTGGGGCAAGGACAAGGAGTGGACGCCGGCGATGGACGCCGATGCCCGGGAGGCGCAGTATGCGATGTGGAAGAAGGCGGTGACCCGCACCTTCGACTGGGTCGAATGAGCGGTCCTTGGCCGCTCGGAAGGATGTTGTGATGCACGACGAGAAGGATCGCGACGAGCAGAAGGAGCACGACGACCACGAGGGTTTCTTCGCCGAAGGACAGGTCGACGAGGAGCACGATCAGGAGAAGGATCGACACGGCGACTTCGCCGAAGGCCAGGAGACGGAGCACCACGAGCCCGACGACGCCAAGAAGGGAACCTACGCCGAGGGCCAGACCGACGAGGACGAAGACCCCGTGACCCCACGGCGTGGCGACTTCGCTCGAGGAGAGCGTGAGGGCTGAACCGACCGGCGTGACGCGTGCGATGATTCGTCGATGAAGGGAGCGTCGGCGCCTCACGTCCTGATCGTCGGGGGCGGCGGCACCGGAGGAGCGCTCGCGCACGATCTCGCCCTGCGGGGCGTGAAGGTCACGCTGGTCGAGCGGGGCGAGTTCACCTCCGGCACCACCGGACGACACCACGGCTTGCTGCACAGCGGCGCCCGGTACGCGGTGAACGACGAGGAATCGGCGCTGGAATGCATCGAGGAGAACACCCTCCTGCGCCGCATCGCGCCCGGCTCGTTCGAGGAGAACGACGGCCTGTTCGTGGGCGTGACCGACGAGGACATGGAGTACCTGACCCCGTTCCTGGCCGGCTGCGAGGCGACCGGCATCCCCACCCACGTGCTGCAACCCGACCAGGCCCTTCGACTGGAGCCGCTGCTGAACCCCGACCTCAAGGTGGCGGTGCGCGTCCCCGACGCCACGATGGACGCGATGCGCATGCCCTTGCGGTTCTTCGGCACCGCCAGGGCCAACGGCGCCGACCTGCTGAACTGGGTCGACGTGATCGACCTCGAGAGCGGCTCCGGTGCGGTCTCGGGGGCTCGCGTGCGAGACCTGGTCACCGGCCGTGAGACCCGCATCGGCGCCGACCTCGTCGTCAACGCCACCGGCCCGTGGTCGGAACAGGTCGCACGGATGGCGGGCGTCGACGTGCCGATCCGCCCCTCCCCCGGCGTGATGCTCGCCGTGCGCGGACGGCTCTGCAACATGGTGATCAATCGCCTGCACGCCTCGGGCGACGGCGACATCGTCGTCCCCCAGCGCGCGTTGTCGGTCGTCGGCACCAGCTCGTGGGTGGTCGAGGATCCCGACGACCTCGGCGTGCCTGCCGATCACGTCCAGCGCATGGTCGACGAAGGCTCGATGCTCGTGCCGGCCGTCCGCGAGGCGCCCTTCCGCGCGGCCTGGTCGGCGGCTCGCCCGCTGATCGGATCGAAGGACGATGCCGATTCGGGCCGGGAGCTCCCCCGCACCTTCAAGACGATCGACCACGCGGTGGACGACGGCGTGGAGGGGTTCGTCACGATCACCGGGGGCAAGGGCACGACGCTGCGAGGCATGGCCGAGGTCTGCGCCGACGTCGTCTGCCGCAAGCTCGGCATCGAGGAGCCCTGCCGCACCCGCGAGACGGTGCTGCTTCCGCACACGGCGGCCTACGCGGCATGACGGCCCCGGGGTGCGCCGCATGACGGACACGCGGCGGATCCGCGTGCATCGGTTCAAGCGTGGCGACGACGCGCCCCACACCGATGAGCACGAGGTGCCGGTCGGGGAGGGTACGACCGTGCTCGAGGCCCTCAGATGGATCCAGCTGCAGCGCGATCCATCGCTCGGGTTGCGGCACTCGTGCCTCCATGCCTCCTGCGGTACGTGCGGGGTGCGCGTGAACGGCCGGGAACGATTGGCCTGCGTGTCGCCGCTCAGCGACGTCCCCGGCACCATATCGGTGGAACCGATCGCGAACCTGCCGGTGCTGCACGACGTGGTGGTCGACATGGCGCCGTTCTTCGAACGGTTCCCGGAGCCGCATCCCATCGTGCGCGAGAGCGAGGCCCATCCCGAAGCCGAGCGTCCCGACGGGTTCGACCTGTACCTGCGGTACGAGGACTGCATCGAGTGCGGTCTCTGTCTCTCGGCGTGCCCCATCGCCGCCACCGACGACACGTACCTCGGGCCGGCCGCGCTCGCGTTCGCGCAGCGCATGCTCGAGGAACCGCGCGGCGTGGATCGTGAGGCCATCCTGGATTGGGCCGATCAGGACAACGCGGCCTGGCGGTGTCACGCGGTGTTCGAGTGCACGGAAGCGTGTCCCTCCGACGTGAGACCGGCCCAGCGCATCATGGCCCTGCGCAAGGATCTCCGTGGGCGCCGCAAGGAACAGGGCCGCGCGGTTCCCGAGCGGCCGACGAGCGAGACACGCGCGTGAGCCACACGCCGGTGCCCGAACGTGACCCCGGGGTCGACGAGATCGTCCGCACCCGCGAGGCAGCCGGCCCCATGTCCCGCAAGGTCCCGGGTCCGGTCGCCTGGTTCGACGTGCGCGGCCGCAGCACCGGGCACCTCGCGTTCTCCCTGAGCCGCATCACGGGGCTCGGGCTCGTGTTCTACCTCTACCTGCACC
>JBOGVO010000036.1:0-10899 GCA_050692855.1 Actinomycetota bacterium
ATAGCCGAAGATCCCGGTCGAGATCGCCGGGAAGGCGACCGTCTCGGCGTGCAGCTCGTCGGCCACGCGCAGGACGGCCCTGTGGCACGAACCCAGCGCTCGGGCGTCGGTCGGCTTCCCCCGGTAGACGGGCCCCGCCGTGTGCACGATCCAGCGGGCATCGAGATCGCCGGCGTCCGTCGCGACCGCCTCGCCGGTGGGCAACGGGGGTTGACCGCGCGCCCTCGCCACGCGCTCACGATCGCGCAGCGCCTCGGGCCCGGCGGCGCGCGTGATCGCTCCGTCGACCCCTCCTCCCGGACGCAGCGCGCTGTTCGCGGCGTTCACGATGACGTCGACCGACTGCCGCGTGATGTCACCGTCGACCAGTCGGATGCGCGGCCCCATCCGTGCATCGTAGGTCCGCGGTGAAACGTCGGCGAACCCGCCGGAGGACGCATCCGGCCGGTACTCTCACCCGATGGAGTTCGATCTGCTCGTGTTGGGCGACGTCAACCCCGACCTGGTGCTCCGGGGCACCGACGTCGCGCCCGCCTTCGGGCAGGCGGAGCGGCTGGTCGACGAGGCCATGCTCACGGTCGGCGGGTCCGGCGCGATCATGGCGTGCGGCGCCGCCCGGCTGGGGCTGCGGGCCGCGATCGTCGGGGTGGTCGGCGACGACCTGTTCGGCTCGTACATGCGGGATCAGCTCGCCGGGCGGGGTGTGAACATCCGAGGCGTCGCGGTCGACCCGAACCGGCCGACCGGGGTCACCGTGGTGCTCTCCACGCTTCGAGACCGTGCCATCCTCACCTCTCCCGGCACGATCGGAGACCTACGGGGTTCGTTGGTCGACCCCGACCTGCTGCGCTCGACGCGACACGTGCACGTGAGCTCCTACTTCCTGCAGCGTGGCCTGGCTCCCGATCTGCCGCAGTTGCTCGCCGATGCCCGCGCCGCCGGCGCGTCCATCTCGGTGGATCCGAACTGGGATCCGAGCGGTGCCTGGGACGGCGGGCTGCCCGCGCTATTCCCGGCGGTCGACCTTCTGTTGCCCAACGAGATCGAGGCCACCAGGCTCGCGCACACGTCGGACCTCGAGGCCGCCATCGCGGCGCTGCGTGCCCGCGGTCCCGTCGTTGCCGTGAAGACCGGTGAGCGAGGCGCGATCGTGCTGGGTCCCGGCGAACGGGCGGAGACCCCGGCGATCCCCACGTCGGTGGTCGACACCACGGGCGCCGGCGACTCGTTCGACGCCGGGTTCGTGGCCGCGATGCTGGCGGGCGAGACGCTCGAACGATGCCTCGAGATCGCCAATGCCTGCGGCGCGCTCTCGACGCAGGTCGTCGGTGGCATCGACGGGCAGCCGACGATGGCCGAGGCGGTGGCGGCAGTGGAGCGGGGGAGCGCGGCGTGATCGTCTGCCTCGCCGCGAACCCATCGGTCGACAAGCTCTTCGAGATCGAGCGGCTCGCGCGCGGTGACATCCATCGGCCCGACGGGTTCGTCCAGGTGGCCGGAGGCAAGGGGCTGAACGCCGCGAGGGCTGCGCACGCGCTCGGCGCGAAGGCCACCGCCGTGGCGCTGCTGCGCGGTCACACGGGCAAGTGGCTCGAGGAGACGCTCGGCACCGAAGGCGTTCCCGTGCGGGCCGTCTGGACCCACGGGGAGAACCGTTCGTCCCTCTCGGTCGCCGAGCGCGAGACCGGTGGGCTCACGGAGTTCTATGAGCACGGATCCGACGTGCCGTCGGCGGCATGGGCCGAGCTCTTGCACGCGGTGGAGTCGACCTGGCAGCCGGGGAGTTGGCTCACCATCAGTGGATCGACTCCCGTCGGCGCTCCCGACGCCGGGTACCGGGATCTCGTCCGCGATGCGCGCATCGAGGGCGTGCGTGTCGCGCTCGACGCGGAGGGGGAGCGCCTGCGGCTCGCGCTCGAGGCTGAGCCTGAGGTCGTGAAGGTGAACGCGGCGGAGGCCGGCGAGTTGCTCGGGGTACCGACCTCGCGGCGCGACGACGCGCTCGCGGCCGCGGCGAAGCTGCGAGATCTGGCCGGCGGCGACGGCCACGCCGGGCTCGTGACCCGAAGCGCGGAGGGTGTCGCGCTCGCGGCTCCCGACGGCTCCCTCTACGTGGGCCGGCTCTACGTGCGGGGGCGGTTCCCGGTCGGAAGCGGCGACGCGTTCCTCGCCGGGCTCGTGACCGCGCTCGATCGAGGGGACGACTGGGAAGCCGCGCTGCGACTCGCGCTCGGCGCGGCGACCGCCAACGCCGAGCTGCCCGGCGCGGGTCGCCTGGACCCGGCGCGTGCGGAGGCGCTGGCGTCGCTCGCGGAGGTTCGCGAGGCCTAGGCGCACGCATACTGTCCGGGTCCCATCCCCCGACATGATCGGAGCCCAGCCTGGTCGGCGAACGCGCTCGTCAGATCCAGCCCGACGCCGCGGTGCGTGGGCTCTTCCTCACGTTCGGGTTCGTGATCGCGGCGTTCTTCCCGTTCCTGGCGCTCTACCTCGACGGCAAGGGGCTCTCCGAGAGCGGCATCGGTCTCATCATCGCCGCGATGGCCGTCGCGCGCGTCATCTCGAACCCCCTGTGGGGCCACCTCGCCGATGCGACGCTGGGGCGACGCACGTCGTTGCAGATCGGCGCCTCCCTCTCGGCGGTCTTCGCGCTGGTGCTCGCCGGGGTCGGCAGCGTGGAGGCGATCGCGGCCGCAGGGTTCCTGTTGGCCGGGGCCATGGTCAGCACCGGTCCGAACATCGACGCGATCACCCTGGAGCACCTCGGGGCCGAGCGCATGTCCGAGTACGGCAGGATCCGGTCGTGGGAGAGCTTCACCTACGCGATCGGGTGCCTCTCTCTCGGCTGGATCCTCCAGGTCGCGGGCGTCGGCTGGGCGATGCCGAGCTTCGCGCTGGCGTGCCTCCTCGTGTTCGCCTGGTCGTTCTCGGTGCGGCGTGACGTGCCGCGCCATGGGGACGCGACCGGTGGAAGCCGGCTCGGCACCGTCGGGGCCGTCTTCCATCACGCCCCGCGGTTCTGGGGGTTCCTCGCGGCGGTGTTCCTCGTGTGGACGGGGTTCAATGCGGCCTGGAACTTCATCGCCTTGAAGATCGCGAGCGAGGGTGGAGGGCCGCTGCTGATCGGCATCGGCACGGCCGTCGGCGGCCTGGTCGAGGTTCCGATGATGCGATCGTCCTCGAGGCTGCAGGCTCGCCTCGGCCTTCGCCGCGTGTACGTGCTGGGCTGCGCGGTCTACTCGCTCAGCTTCCTGCTGTGGGGAGCGATCTCGAACCCGACGATCGTCTCGTTGCTCACCGTGCTCGAAGGAGTGGCGTTCAGCCTGCTGTTCACGACCGGGGTCGTGATCGTCGGCCGGCTGCTGCCCTCGTCGCTGTATTCCACGGGGAACTCCGTCGCTCAGATGGTCGGCTTCGGCCTCGGTCCGATCATCGGGGCGGGCATCGGGGGATTCGTCTATGAGTCCGCCGGGCCGATGACCCTGTACGCGGGGGCGTCGGCGGTCGCGCTCGGCGGTGGGGTGGTGGCCTGGCTCGCGCTGCGGGGACCCGAGCTCGATCGGCCCCTCACTGTCGCCGATGATGTTCCAGCTGATCCGTCGATCGCCCCTCCTGAGCCGTTGGGATGAGCCCCGGCGAGCGGACCGTGCGGCCGGTC
This sequence comes from Actinomycetota bacterium, assembly GCA_050692855.1. Taxonomy (GTDB): domain Bacteria; phylum Actinomycetota; class UBA4738; order UBA4738; family HRBIN12; genus JAOUEA01. The sequence goes on from JBOGVO010000036.1 coordinate 3,659, forward strand.
CCGCACGGCGAGTTCGCGTGGCAGGCAACACCGCGGTTACGGGCCCTGACCTGCGCGTTTGCAGGCGCCCGCCCTCGCCGGGACGATGGAGTATTCGAAGCGATCGGATCGGGAGGGCGTGATGGGCGACCAGGAGGGCTTCGTGAACAAGGCCAAGGACACCGCGAGCGATATCGCGGGTAAGGCGGCGGGCACCGCGAGCGATTTCGCGGGCAAGGCGGCCGAGACGGCCGGTGGGTTGGTCGAGAAGGCCGAGCCACTGGTGGACAAGGCCAAGGAGGCGACGAGCGACCTCTCCACGAAGGCCGAGCCGATGCTCGACAAGGCCCGCGAGACGGCAGGCGAGCTTGTCGAGAAGGCGCAGCCCGTGGTGGACAGAGCGGTCGAGGCGGGCGGCGGTCTGCTCGACAAGGCCAAGGAGCTCCTGTCGAGCAAGAAGGACGGCGCCGACGACGACGCCACCGAGGAGTAGGGGGCCGTCGTGGTCAACGCGTACATCCTGATCCAGACCGAGGTGGGGAAGGCCGGCCAGGTGACCGAGCAGATCCGCGGCATCGAGGGTGTGGTCGCCGTCGATCCCGTCACGGGACCGTACGACGTGGTCGCTCGGGCGGAAGCCGCAGACCTGGATCAGCTCGCCAAGAGCACGGTGATGCCGATGCAGGAGCTCGAGGGCATCACGCGCACCCTCACCTGTCCCGTGTTGCTCCTCTAGCCCTAGATCTCGTGATCTCGATCAGGCGCGACGACGAGATCAGCGACGTCGAGGGCGACTGGTTCCGAGCCCGCTGGCACTTCTCGTTCGACACATACTTCGATCCCGACTACGTGCAGTTCGGCACCCTCCGGGTGTTCAACGACGACCGCCTGATCCCGGGCGCGATCTGGCCGATGCATCCGCACCGCGACATCGAAGGGCTCACTTACGTGGTGGAGGGCTCGTTCCGCCACCAGGACGACGTGGGTGGCGACCCGGGGCCGCTGCCCGCCGGCTCGGTTCAGCGCATGACCCTGGGCAGGGGTGCGTGGCACTCCGAGCAGAACGCGAGCGAGACCGAGCCGATGCGCTTCATCCAGATGTGGATCATGCCTCGAGAGCGGGGCCACGAGCCCGGCGTGGAGCAGAAGGTCTTCAGCATCGGCGATCGCACCGACACGTTGCTGAAGGCCATCTCGGGCGACGGCGGCGACGCGGTGCTCGTGCACCAGGATGCACACGTGTTCGTGTCGCGGCTGAACCCCGCCACGTCGCGAACGCACGCGATCGGCGAGGGCCGTGGCGTCTACGCCTACGTGATCGAGGGTCTCACGACGCTGAACGGCGAGCGCATGGAGACCGGGTCGGCGGCTCAGGTACGCGACGAGCGATCGGTCACGATCGAGGCGATCGAGCCGACCGAGCTGATCATGGTGGACGTCGTCCTCGTCTGAGGAGCGGTTGACCGCCCTCCGCCCTCAGTCGTCGACCTTCACGGGGAACGGCAGGGCCACCGGGTCGACGAACGGCGAGCGCCCGGCGGCGTCGAACCGGTCCATCCGGAAGTGGTCGGCGTGCTCGACCACGTCGGTGCGGCCTTCGAGCAGCAGGTCCATGGCGATGCGCGAGACCGCGGGGCCCCACATCATGCCGTGGCCGCACGCGCTCGCGATCGACGCACCCTCGACCTCGGTGCCGTCGCGCAGCACGAGCGGTCCCGCGATCGGCAGGTGATCGGGTGTGTACTCGATCGTCGCCGCCCACGCCTTCTTGATGGCGAGGTCCCGCGTCGCGGGAGCGAGTCGGTGGAGCCGGCGTTGCATCGTGCGGAGGTAGGTCCAGTCGATCGAGCGGGCGGCCCCTGGGTCCTCGTCGGGGTTCGACATGCCCCAGAGGAAGCCGCCCTCCTCGGGCCGCCAGTAGATGCCCGCAGCTATGTCGAAGGCCATGGCCGTGGTGTCGGGATGCAGGACCTCGCTCGGCTCCGTGACCACGACCTGATGCCGCGCATAGCCGACCCAGGCGCGTGCGCCGGCCGCCGTGGCGACCGCCTGCATCGCGGGGCCTCCGGCGAGCAGCACCCGAGGGGTCGAGATCGTGCCCGCGGTGGTCGCGACACCGGTCACGACCCGTCGGCCCGCCCGCCCCGCCCGGGTGCGAAGCCCGGTGAACGTCACGCGCTCCCGCACGTGCACGCCTGCCTGCCGCATCGCGAGCGAGTAGGCGCGCACGTTGCGGGGCGGATCGACCCATCCGTCGGTCGCGACGTAGGACCCACCGCGGAAGCCTCGCCCCCCGGCCATCGCGGGGATCAGGCGGCCCACCTCGTCGGCGTCGACCCATCGGGCGTCGAGCCCGGTCGCTCGCTGCATCGCGATCCGGTCGTGCGCTGCACGCTCGTCGGCGGGGGAACCGGCCAGGATCACGTACCCGCGCGCGACGAACCCCGAGTCGGTTCCGTAGCGGCGCCCCTGCCGTTGATAGAACCCGATCGACCACGCGCCGAGCCGCACCGTGTCGGGGGACCCACCCTGCGCCCGCACCATGCCGGCTGCTCGGCCCGAGGCGCCGAGCCCGGCGAGATCGCGATCGAGCACCACCACGCGCTCCAGGCCGGCCTCTCGGGCGAATACCGACGCCCACCCGCCGATCGTGCCCGCACCGATCACGACCAGGTCGGCAGCTTCCCGCTCAGCCATCCATCGAACCCCCAGTCGCCGAATGCCGAAGTGTAGAGGAGCCCCCGCGCCCCGAGGGAAACGCGATGCGTACAGTCACTGCGATGGATCAGGCCGAGCGCTCCGACGACCGCCGCCCGCCCGATCGGTTCTTGGGGAGGCGCGCCGTCACCCCGCCCGCGCCCAGCGACCCACGCACGTTGACGGAAGAAGTCGTCATCGTGCTGATGCTCTCGCTGCTCGCGAGCGCCGTCTACGCGGTCCTCAGCCTGCTCGAGGCCCCGCTCGCCGGAACGATCGTCGCCTCGGCGAACCAGAGCACGCAGCTCGCCAGACAGTTCGCCGGGTTCGTGTTCGGGCTCGCGCCGGTCTTCCTCGTGGCCCATCTCGTGCGGCGTTCCGGGGAAGGGCTGGCGGGCATCGGGCTCGCGCCCGATCACCCGCGCGCCGACGCCACGACGGGGCTCGCGCTCTTCGCCGTCGTCGGTCTCGCGGGGTTCGGCCTCTACCTGGGGGCGGTCGAGCTCGGCGTGAACCGGTTCGTCGTGCCTGCGCCGCCGCTCGGTCACTGGTGGACGGTGCCGGTGCTGCTCCTCACGGCGCTCGAGGCGGCGCTGGTCGAAGAGGTGATCGTGCTCGGCTACCTCGTCACCCGCCTGCGCCAGCTCTCGTGGTCGCCGGTCGCCGCCGTCGCCGGGAGCTCGATCCTGCGGGGTTCCTACCACCTGTACCAGGGGTGGGGCGGCTTCCTCGGGAACCTCGCGATGGGCGTGCTGTTCGCCGCGCTGTTCCTGCGATGGCGTCGCACGTGGCCGTTCGTGATCGCGCACTTCCTGCTCGATGTGGCCGCGGGCATCGGCTACATCGCGTTCCGCGACCGGCTGCCCGGCTTCTGAAGCATCGGCCCGATCCCAGATATGGACCGTTCGGGGGTTCCGCTCCGAGGAACTTCCCGGATACGATGCGGCTCCCGCGCGGAGCCGCGGGAGGCGGAGGTACAGCCGATGTCCTCGGTGCTCGACTACCTGCGCGGGCGCGCGGTGGCGTTCGCCGTGTTCCCCGACCCCGAGGCGATCGACCCCGAGCAGGCGGCCCAGCGCCACGGCATCGACGTCGACGAGATGGTGCGGACCGAGGTCGTGTCGAACCGGTTCGGGTTCGCCCTGATGGTCATCCCGTGGCACCGGCGCCTCGACCTCACGCTCGCCCGCAGGGCGATGAACGATCCGGCCGCTCGCTTCGCGACGTCCGAGGAGCGCATCGCGAAGGTGCCCGAGTTCGACGCCGATGCGTGGCCGCCGCTCGGGTTGTTCCTGCTGATGCCGACGTTCGTCGACCGCGAGGTCGCGGCCCTCGATCAGGTGGTGTTCCCCGCCGGCAAGCCAGGCACCCTCGTGTGCCTGCAGACCGACGAGCTGTTCGGCGAGGATCCGGTCGTGATCACAGCCCTCACGTCGGAGACGATGAAGAGGGAACCGGTCGGCACCCGCCGAGGCAACCTGTGGGCCGTCCGCACGGAGCTTCGATGATCGTTCGATGACCGAAGCGTCCGTCTCTTGTCGCATGTCGTCGGGAGCGCGTATCATCGAACGCGGGATATCCCACCAAGACCGAAACCCCGGCCAGCGTGCCGGGGATTCGCGTTTCTAGGGCCCTGCTGGCGGGCGAACGTGATCAGGCCAGGTCGCGAGGGATCGCGCGTTCCCAGCGTCGGCGGTACCGTTCCTCCCCGTCCTCGTGCACGACGAGATCGATCGTGGTTCGGAACGTCTCGGCGTCGCTCTCGATCGTGACGTCGGTGCGGGAGACCACTGTCGTCTCGTCCCAGCGCATCTCGAACTCGGCTTCGCCGCGGGCGACGGCACGCCCGGGGTCGAGCGTTGATACCGACACGACGCCGTCGTAGTGGCTCCGCATCGCGGGGAGATCCGACGTCGCCGCATCCACGAACGTGCTGCCGGCGTTCGCCGAGGTGATGCGGGTGAGCGGCTCGTGCGTGACCGACCATCGAACGACGCTGCTGTGCTCCTCGGCCGTGTCGTCGGAGCCCGGCTGCTGGGAGCTTGGCGCTTCCTCGTCGTCGCCGGAGAACGGAGGCGGGAAGGTCGGCCGCTCGCTCACCGGCGATGGACCTTCAAGCACGGGGAGTTCGAGCAACGTCGCTCCTCGGTCGATCGTGAGCGTCACCGGCGCGGGCGGCGACCACGCGTTCGGCCAGTCGGTGCCCGCGAGATCGAGCCGCACGCGATGGCCGGGCTCGAACGTCCACGAGGTGGCCTCGAGCTCGAGCTGCACATCGACCGGCTCGCCGGCCGTGAGCGCCGACGGTCGCTCGCGTGAGTCGCGGTGGGTGAGGTTCAGCATGCCCCTGGCCGCGAGCGAGGACGTGCCGTCGGGGAAGACGTCGCAGAGCTTCGCCGACAGGAACGCGACCGGCGCGCTCGACGTCACCCGTACCCGAAGCCGCGCGTGCCCCAGGATCTCGAGCTCCTGCTCGAGCGGCGCCCACGTGTACGTGAGGGAGTGCAGCTCGTCGGGCCGCTGATCGTCGGGCTGGCCCCAGGGCAGGACCCCCGCACACGAGATCCACGCCGTATGCCCGACGTCACCGCGCACCTCGAGCACGTCTCGGCCATCCGCGACCTCGGGATGGTTGGTCTCGGCGAGCTCGAGCGGCCACTCGATGGGAGTGAGCCGGTCGGCGGGCCAGGTCGGCTCGAAGCGCCACCCCCCGCGCATCCTCGTGCGGTCGGGCGCGGGCATCGTCGAGCGCTGCGCGAACAGCACGATCGGCGGTTCCCGGTCGATGCCGTTGTCGATGTCCTTCAGCCAACGGTCCCACCACCGGATGTGCTCGGGGATCAGGTCGTGGTTCGGCCCCGGCAATGACGTGTCCGTGGCGGCGTGCGCCCACGGGCCGATCACGAGCCGCTTCGGACATCGCAGCCGCTCGAACGTGCGGAGCGTGTTGTTCCGATAGCCGTCGGCCCATCCGGCGACGATCATCGTGGGGCACTCGATCGCCTCGTAGTCGACGAAGAGCGAGCCCGCCTTCCAGTAGTCGTCGAGCCGCTGATGCTCGAGCCAGGTCAGGATCCAGGGCTCGGCGCCCTCGAGCCGGCGTGCCCACTCCTCCCGCCAGCCGTCGCCGTAGATGGAGGGCACAGGCGGCAGGGCGTTCATCGCGACCATGTAGGTGGGGTAGTCGATCTGGTCGAGCTGCTTGAGCACCCCGCCGAAGTAGTGCACGTCGTCGCCGAACCGATCATCGGTCGCGTAGATGGGGATGACCGCTTTCAGGGCAGGCGGGCGTTCCATCGCGAGCTGGATGCTGTTGAAGCCCGAGTACGAGTAGCCGTACATGCCGACGGCCCCCGCCGACCATGGTTGCGACGCGAGCCAGTCGATCACCGTAATCAGGTCGGTGCGCTCGACCGGCGGGTACTCGTCGGTCGCGATGCCCTCGCTCGAACCCGTGCCGCGGACGTCGACGCGGCACAGCACGTACCCGGCCTCGGCGAGCCGGCGATACTCGGTCCGGGAGTGCCCGGTCACGTCGTCCTTGCGGTAGGGGAGTGCTTCGAGCACGGCCGGCCATGAGCCCTCGCCGTCCGGCAGGTAGAGCGTGGCGGCCAGCCGAACGCCGTCGTCCATCTCGATGGCCACGTGCTCCCTCGTCGTCATGGCGGCGAGGGTAGCCGGAGCCGGGTCAGGACCAACCCTTGAACCAGACCCGAGCCCGCCACATCGTGTCGCTGATGCGGCTCGCCGTGAGGACCGGCCACATCCACAGGAACAACCCGACCGCGGCGGCGAAGTACCCCCACACGAACGGAAGGTAGGGCTTGCGCCTCGAGATGGCGGGCTCACCTGTGAGGGGGTCGGCCGCGACCTCACCGGTCTCGTGGTCGCGGATCACCAGGTGCGCCGCCGCGAGGTCGCGCATCGTATACACGCCGGCGAGCGCCATGAACGGGGTGAGCGGGATCGCATAAAAGAAGAACTGGGGACGGGCCACGAGGAACCACGGCAGGTACATCCCGGCGAAGGCGATCGCCGTGAAGCCGGGCTTCCAGTCGCGTTTGCGCCACCATGCCCACGCGCAATAGGGGATCGTCCACATCGTCCCCCAGAACAGCACCGGGTTGCCGATGGCCAGGATCTGACGGATGTCCGGCCCGAGATCCTCGATGAAGTAGCTCACAGGACGGAGCATCGGGATCCAGGTCCACGGCCTCGAATAGAAGGCGTGCGTCGGCGTGTAGGTGTCGGTGGAAGGGTCGAGCGCGGTGGCCCGTAGGTTCCTGTGGTACTCCCACATGTCGCGGTGCTGCTGGATCCACGCGGAGAGGCTGAAGTCGTAGTGCACGAACCACGGGATCCACGCGAGCGCGTACACGGCGAGCGGCACCAGCGCGAATGCGACGACCACTCCGAGCGTCTCGATGGTCAGCGTCCGCAGGAACGCGCGCTTGCGGCTCGCGTCGCCTCGGTGGCGTCTCGTCGTCTCCCACACGTAGGTGAGCAGGACCGCGGCCGGGATCGCCATCACCCCGGACCACTTCACCGCCGTCGCGGCACCGAAG
>JBOGVO010000037.1:0-5435 GCA_050692855.1 Actinomycetota bacterium
CCACCCTCATGAACAAGGGCCTCGAGGTGATCGAGGCGCACTACCTGTTCGACCTCGAGTACTCCTCGATCCACGTGCTGATCCACCCGGAAGCGCTGGTGCACGCGATGGCGGAGTTCCGCGACGGGAGTTTGCGCGCCGAGATGGCCACGGCCGACATGCGCCTGCCGATCCAGCTCGCGCTCGCCTGGCCCGAGCGCCTGCCGACCGGCGTCGAGCCCGTGCCGCTCACCGACCGCGCGCTCACGTTCGAGCCGGTCGACCGTGAGGCGTTCCCGGCGGTCGACCTGGCCTACCGCGTGGGCGGGCTGGGCGCCACCTTCCCGGCCGTGATGAACGCGGCGAACGAGGTGGCGGTCATGGCCTTCCTCGAGGGGAAGATCGCGCTAACCCGCATCGTCGAGCTGGTGCAGAGCGTGGTCGACGAGCACGAGCCCGCGTCGGTCGTCTCGATCGTGAGCATCCAGCGCGCCGACGCGTGGGCGCGCCAGCGCGCCGCCGAGATCGTCGAGGAGCGGTAGCCCTTCCCCCCATGGATCTGCTCATCGGTGCCCTGATCTTCCTGCCCTTCCTCACCGTGATCATCGCGATCCACGAGCTGGGCCACTTCTTCTTCGCGAGGAAGTTCGGTATGAAGGTCACCGAGTACTTCGTGGGCTTCGGGCCCTGGAAGATCTGGTCCAGGCGCAAGGGGGAGCTCGAGGTCGGCGTGAAGCCGATCTTCATCGGCGGCTACGTGAAGATCGCGGGCATGAACCCGTACGAGGAGAACCCGCCCGAGGACACGCCTCGTCTGTACGGCTCGAAGCCGATCTGGCAGCGCGCGATCACGATCTTCGCCGGACCGGGCAGCCACTTCGTGGTCGCGGCGGTGATCTTCGCGATCTGGCTCGCGGTCTTCGGCGACCCGCGCACCGCCCCGCTCACGCCGCTCGTGATCGACCAGGTCGAGACGACCCTGAACGGCGACGAGTCGCCCGCGGCGACCGCGGGCATCGAGGCGGGCGACCGCATCCTGCGGCTGGGTGACGTCGTCGAGCCCACGTCGGATCAGCTCACCGAGATCGTGACGACGCAGGTCGAGGATCGGCAGGGGGAGCCGCTCGCCGTCGTAGTGGATCGAGGCGGGGAACGCGTGACGCTGAGCGTGGTGCCCGAGCTCGCCGAGGTGGCGGGCGAGACCCGGGGCCGCATGGGGGTCATCGTCGCCCCGCCCGATCCCGAGCCCGTCGGCATCGGCGCCGCGCTCGTCGGGGGCGTGAAGGAGGTCGGGTTCGCGGTCAGGGAGTCGTTCTCGCAGATCGGCCGGGTCTTCGGCCCCGAAGGCGTCGGACGCGTCTTCGGCCTGTTGTTCAACGACGAGCAGCGCACCCCCAACGACGCCGCGAGCGTGGTCGGCATCAGCCAGCAGGTGGGCGTCACCTCGACGGCGGGGGATTGGTCCACGATCCTGTACCTGTTCGGGTTCGTGACTGTCTTCGTCGGGCTCATCAACCTGGTGCCGCTGCCGCCGTTCGACGGGGGACATCTGCTCACCCTCGCGATCGAGAAGATCCGCGGGAAGGCCGTCGACATGCGAACGCTGATCCCGATCTCAGCGGCCGTGATGGCGTTCTTCGTGATGTTCGTCGGGGCCACGATCGTCCTCGATGTGACGAAACCCATCAGCTTGCCCTGAGCCGTCCGCTCGAGACTGGGCCCCGTTCGCGGATCGGTTGCGCCCGAACGGGCGCCACGATTTCTCAACACCCCCTCTGACCGCAGCACACACCTCACGACTACGATTGCCCGGTGAGTCAGCAGACCGTGCTCGTCGTCGAGGACGAGGAAGCCATCGCCGAGGCCGTCCGCGCCCGGCTCGAGTCCGAGGGATACCGCGTGTTCGTAGCCCTCGATGGCCCAGACGCGATCGACCAGCACGAGGATCATCACCCCGACCTCGTGGTGCTCGACCTGATGCTGCCGGGCATGGACGGTCTCGAGGTCTGCAAGGAGATCCAGCGCGATGGATGGACGCCCGTGCTCATGCTTACCGCCAAGACCGAGGAAGCCGACAAGGTCGCCGGGTTCGCCGTCGGGGCCGACGACTACCTCACGAAGCCGTTCAGCCTGCGTGAGCTCGCCGCCCGGGTGAAGGCGATCCTGCGCCGCATGGAGCGCATGGGCGAGCAGAAGGACACGGGCCCGATCGAGTCCCATGGGCTCGTGATGGACCCGAACCGCCGACGGGTCACGGTCGACGGCGAGGACGTCGGCCTCACGCCGCTCGAGTTCGAGATCCTGCTCACGCTCGCGCGCGACCCCGGCGTCGTGCTCTCCCGCGACCAGCTCATGGATCGTGTCTGGGGCTACCGCGACTTCGCCGGCGGCCGCGTCGTCGATTCCCACGTCGCGCGCATCCGCCGCAAGCTCGGGGAGGACGGGAACGAGCCCCGGTTCATCCGCACCGTGCACGGCGTGGGGTACGCGTTCCAGGAACGGTCGTGAGCTCCCGGCCGCTCCAGCGACTGCCCACGATCCGGGGCAAGCTGGGGGCCACGATCGTCGTGGCCGTCGGGATCACGATCCTGATCTCCTACGCGTTGATCGGCTTCGCGCTGCGGAACTCACCGCGGGATTCCGAGGCGATCGACGCGCTCTCCCTCGCCCGACGCATCGCGAGCGGCGAGGTCGCCGAACCACCGGCCGACACGATGGTCGTGCGGCGCACCTCCACCGGCGAGGTCTCGGTCGAGGGCGTGAACCTCGGCGTGCTTCCCCCCGACACCCCGGGGCGGGTGCCCCGCTGGGGCGTGCTCGGCAACAACGTGTGGGCCTCGATCCCGACCGACGAGGGTGGCAGCCTGATCGTGCTGTACCCCTCACCCAGCCGGGGATCCCTGGGCCGAATCTCCGCGACGCTTGGTTTCTTGCAGAGCGTGTGGTGGCAGTTCATGCTGGCCGGAGCGATCGCGGCCGTGATCGCGCTGATCATGGCTCGCTGGCTCGCCCGCGGCATGACCCAGCCGCTCCGCGACATGGCGGAGGCGGCGCGTCGCATGCAGACGGGCGACTACTCGACCCGCATCCACACGACGACGCGCGACGAGGTCGGTCAGCTGGCGGCCGCGTTCAACCGCATGAGCCAGGAGCTCGACAACCTCGAGGCGTCGAGACGCGACCTGGTGGCCAACGTCTCCCACGAGCTCAAGACACCGATCACCGCGATCCGCGCGCACCTGGAGAACCTGCTCGACGGGGTCGAGGAGCCGAATCCCGAGACCGTGCAGGTCATGCTCACGCAGTCCGAGCGGCTCGGCCGGCTGGTCGAGCAGCTGCTCGACCTCTCGAAGCTGGAGTCGGGTGAGGTGCCGCTGCGGCGGGAGCCGGTCGCGCTCGCGCCGCTCGTGTCGCGCGTGATGTCGGAGATCGAGGTGGCCCGACGGGACCGCGACGTCGACGTGCACAGCGACCTTCCCCAGGACCTTCCCGCGATCGAGGCCGACCCCGAGCGGGTGCACCAGGTGATCTTCAACCTCGTCGACAACGCGGTGCGCTTCACGCCCGGCGGTGGGGAAGTGCGCATCGAGGCGCACCGGCACAACGGCGCCGTCGAGGTCAGCGTCGCCGACACGGGTGTCGGCATCCCCGCCGAGTCGCTGCCGCGCCTGTTCGAGCGGTTCTACCGCGTCGATCACGCGCGCGCGAGGGAGGACGGAGGCACCGGCATCGGGCTCGCGATCGCGCGATCGGTCGTGGAGGCCCACGGCGGCACGATCCGCGCCCAGAGCGATCCGGGCCGAGGCAGCGTGTTCACGTTCGACCTGCCGATCGCCGTGTCGGACGGGGAGACGGCCACGAACAGGAGGGATCCGTGAAGTCAGCGACGACGACCGTGACGATCTCGGCGCCCGAGCGCTACGCGTTCGTCGATCTCACTGACGACCTGCGCCGGGCGATCAAGGACTCCGCCGTGACCGACGGGGCGGCGATCGCGTTCTGCGCGCACACCACGTGCGCGCTGCTGATCAACGAATGGGAGGACGGCGCGATGGCCGACTTCCGCCGGCACCTCACCGACCTGGTGCCCCACGACGGCGTGTACTACGAGCACGACGACTTCGAGGTGCGAACGCAGAACATGAACCCCGACGAACGCGAGAACGGCCACGCGCACGTGAAGGCGATGCTGCTCTCGGCGACCTCCCACGCGATCCCGGTGGTCACGGGGGAGCCCGGCTTCGGCACGTGGCAACGGCTGATCTTCTTCGAGATGGACGAACCCAAGGACCGCACGATCACCTTCCACGTGTTCGGCCCGTGAGCGGCGCGCGAACGAGGAACTGGGAGACTGCCGACGTGGGCATCGAACGACGCAAGAGCCGCCGGATCGACCTCGGGGGCGTCGCGATCGGCGACGACGCCCCGGTCTCGATCCAGTCGATGACCACCACGAAGACCGCCGACATCGACGCGACCCTGCAGCAGATCGCCTCGCTCGTGGCCACGGGCGTCGACATCGTCCGGGTGGCCGTGCCCCACTGGGAGGACGCCGAGGCGCTGGTCTCGATCGCCGCGAAGTCGTCCGTGCCGGACGTGGCCGACATCCACTTCCAATGGAAGTACGCGATGGCCGCGCTCGAGGCCGGCATCCAGGGACTCCGCATCAACCCCGGCAACATCAAGTATCAGGACAAGGTCCGGCTGATCGCGCGCGAAGCGAAGGCACGCGGCGTCCCGATCCGGATCGGGGTGAACGCCGGCTCGCTCGAGAAGGATCTGCTGGAGCGCTACGGCTCGCCGACGCCAGAGGCGCTGGTGGAGAGCGCGCTCGGAGAAGCTCGCACCCTGGAGGACGAGGATTTCACGGACATCAAGATCTCGGTGAAGCACTCGAACCCGTCGGTGATGATCGAGGCCTATCGCCAGCTCGCGGAGAAGTGCGACTACCCTCTGCACCTAGGGGTGACAGAGGCGGGGCCGATGCCGATGGGCGGCGTCAAGTCCGCGGTCGGGATCGGCACGCTGCTCGCCGAGGGGATCGGCGACACGATCCGCGTCTCGCTCACCGACGACCCCGTCGAGGAGGTGAAGGTCGGCTCCACGATCCTGCGGTCGCTCGGCCTGCGCGTGCGGGGCCTCGACCTGGTCGCGTGCCCGTCCTGCGGCCGCGCCGAGGTGGACGTGCTGGGTCTGACGAGGCAGGTGAACGAGGCCCTGGAGAAGGAAGGCATCACGGAGCCGGTTCGGGTAGCGGTGATGGGCTGTGTCGTGAACGGGCCCGGAGTGTCGCGCGAGGCCGTCCTGGGGATCGCGGCCGGTAAGGGCCAGGGGTTCCTGGTCGTGAAGGGCGAGGTCGTCGACAAGATCCCCGAGAACGAGTTCGTGGAGCGGCTGGTCTCCGAGGCGAAACGGATCGCACGGGAACGCGCCGACGAGAGCGTCGGGGCATCGAG
>JBOGVO010000038.1:0-27630 GCA_050692855.1 Actinomycetota bacterium
CCTGCATCAAGCGCCGGCGGCGCTTCTCGACGAGCGCACCTGTCGCGGCGACGTGCGTGCGGTGCGCCTCGACCGCCTCCCACAGATCCTCGATGCCCTCGTGCTCGGTCGCGGTCGCCGTGAGCACAGGAGGGTTCCAGTCGCGAGCCGGCCCGAGGTGCAGCATCTGGGTCAGCTCCCGGACGACCTCGTGGGCGCCGTCGCGATCGGCCTTGTTCACCACGAAGAGGTCGGCGACCTCGAGGATGCCGGCCTTCGCCATCTGCACGGCGTCACCGAGGCCCGGCGCGAGCACCACGACCGCGGTGTCGGTCGCGGCGGCGACGTCGACCTCCGCCTGCCCCACTCCCACGGTCTCGACGACGATGCGCTCGTACCCGGCGGCGTCGAGGATGCGGACGGCCTCTGGCGCGGCTAGCGCCATACCGCCGAGGTGCCCGCGCGCCGCCATCGACCTGATGAACACGCCCGGGTCGGTGGCGTGCTCCTGCATGCGCACGCGGTCGCCGAGCAGCGCCCCGCCCGTATAGGGCGAGGTCGGATCGACGGCCAGCACCGCCACGCGCAGGTCCCGGTCCCTCGAGCAGCGCACCAACCCGGCCGCGAGGGTCGACTTCCCCACCCCGGGCGCACCCGTGAGGCCGATCGTCTCGGCCCTGCCCGTGCTCGCGTAGACGCCGGCCGAGAGCGCCTCGAGCCCCGGGGTGCCGTCCTCGACGGCGCTGATCGCGCGGGCCACCGCGCGGCGCTCGCCCGCGAGCACCCCGGTCACGAGCTCCTGCAGGTCCACGGTCGGCAAGCCTACCTTCCGGCCGACCCCTCGCCCCCCCGTTCGGCCGCTCCGGACTCCGCAGGTGCGGCGCCGGGGATCGCCTGGAGCGCGTCCCGCAGCGACCGGCAGAGCTCGCGCTGTCGCGAGAGCGCCGGATCGTCGACACGGCTCACCCGCGACGCCACCATGGCCAGATTCACCTGCTCCCGCTGGAGACGGTGCAGGAGCGAGCCGGCCCTCGCGCCGGCCCGCCGCCGCATCTCGCGACGGGCCGCGCGCCGGCGCGAAGGCCGCTCGAGCAGCTGGAGCTCCCCTGCCGAGATCCCGTCGAGCCCGACCTCCCCGGCCAGGGCCCCGTGCAACCACCTGCGTTCGCGACGCCTGGCCAACGTGACCGCGATGGCCACGAAGGCGAGCAGGGGCAGTCCCTTCACGGCCGTGGCGAGCACCACGAGCAGGTAGTCCGCGCCCGACCACGGCTCCGCAGGGAACAGGTCGAGCAGCGGCGAGTTCCACAGGAAGTGTCCCAGCGCCGCGAGGGAAAAGAGTCCGGCGGCCACCCAGACGCGGTGGCGCATCGGCTCGGTCGCCCGCCGCGAGACGACCACCCCGATCGCCATGCCGACGAGCCCCGAGTACAGCACGTGTCCGTAGAGCCCGCTCGCGACCACTCGCAGCCAGAAGCCCTGCAGCACGCCGGCCGGATCGCCCCCGAAGACGGCCATGAAGTAGAAGACGTCCTCGACGATCGCGAACCCGAGGCCGCAGATCGCGCCGTAGACGAACCCATCCATCACGTCATCGAGCTCATCGCGCGCGATCAGGTAGATGAGCACGACGCCACAGCCCTTCAGGGTCTCCTCGACGAGTGGGGCCGTGAGCGCCGCCGTCCAGCGCGCCGCGAACTCGGGACCACCGAGCCTCGCCACCGTCAGCCCCCACCCCGCGTTCCCGATGGCCGAGAGCGCCGTGGCCACCACCGCGCCCCACAGGAACGCCGCGACCAGGATCGGGAGGGGCTCCCGCTCGTAGAGATCGAGCAGGTAGATCACGAGGAAGACCGGCGCTCCGTAGAGCAGCAACAGGATCCAGGCCAGGGCCCAGCCCGACGGGGAGATGTTGCGATAGAGGCTCTGCTCGGCGACGGCGAGCACGCCGGTGACTACCACGAGCACCGCGTAGAGCCAGAAGGCGGGCTGGCGCGGCTGGAAGAAGCGGGTGTGGTGCAGGTGGGGGCGCCGGCCGGCTCGCGCGAGCCCCGCGCTCACGGCGCGCCCACCGTGGCTCGCCGGACCATCGTCTGGAGGTCACCGTCGATGAAGGCGAGCAGCCCCTCGGGTGCGAGGCCGACGAACACGACCCCCTGGCCGGTGGCATCGACGACCGCCGTCACCTCTCCCTCGACCGGCGTGCCCGACGAAGGATCGACCCCGACGAACGTGAACCGCTGCCCCTCGAGCCCCTGATCGAGCGTGACCGGCGTGAAGGTCTCCGACGCGGTGAGCCGGTCGAGGGACCCGCTCAGCCAGCCGTCGCGGACCTCGGTCGCCAGGGCCGCCGCATCACCGGGGGCAGCCCCCCAGGCCACGGCCGCGAGGGTGCCGTTGCCGCGTGTGAGGCGGACGAAGGGGCGCCCCCCGAGCGTGCCGGGTTCCGCAGGCTCCCATCCGCTCAACGGCTGCACCGAGACGGCGCCCGGGATCGAGACGGGCTGGCCCGCCGGTTCCGCCAGCGCGGCCGCGACCACGAAGCCGCCGAGCGTGACCACGAGCATCACGCCGAGCACCGCGATCGCCGGCCACCACCGGCGACCGGCTCCGGCGCGCTGCACCCATCGCCTGACGTCGGGCCGGGGGGGAGACGCTCCGACGGATGATCCGTGGCTCACGAGGGGAGCCCCCTGCGATCGGATCTCGACGTCTCCGAGGAGCTCGCGGCCCGCTCCTCGTGCACGGACAGCAGCCACAGGAATCCGGCCAGCATGCGCGGGTGCCGTGCCAGGCCCCGGACGCGGACCCGCCCGGTCACCACGTCGGCGATGGCTGCGCGGCCCGCCGGACGCGACGGGTCGGGAAGACCGTGGCGCAGGGGAACGTTGGCCAGGGCGAGCAGGACGCCGGAGTCCGCGCGCACCCGCAGGGGCGCGTCCGGGGCCGCCCCGTCGACGATCCGCACGAGGCCGGGCGCAAGGCGGACGGTCGTCGCGACGCCGGCGTCGGGCACCTCGAGCACCACCACCGAGCGGACGAGGCGGGCGGCTCGCCCCGGGTCGCGGCGGAGCTGCTGCTCGAACAGGCCCGCGACCACCTCCGAGAGGCCGCTCGGCGACGACCCGACCAGCTCGACCCGTGCGGCGGTCACGGCTGCAGCAACACCTTGGTCGCCGCCCGGCGATCGAACAGGTCGTACCCGGCCGGCGCTTCCTCGAGGGGGAGCCGGTGACTCACCAGGGGCATCGGGTCGAGCCTCCCCGCCGCCACCTCGGCCATCACGTGGCTCCAATGGGCGTGCACGGGGCAGACGCCCGTGAACCGCAGCGCGAGCGCCCGGGCCCAGGCCACGCCGAGCTGGAGCTCCACGGATTCCCCCGAGTAGACGCCGGCGACGACCACGCGGCCTCCGCGCCGGACGACCGTGCTCGCGGATCGATAGGCCTCGACCGAGCCCACGGCGTCGATCACCACGTCGGCGCCGCGGTCATCGGTCAGCTCCGCGAGCGCGGTCTCGGCGCTGCGCTCCCCCACGTCGACCGTCGTCGCCCCGAGCGCCTCGGCCAGAGCGAGCCTCGCGGGCTCGCGGTCGAGCACCACGACCCGGCCGGCACCGATCGCGAGCAGTGATGCCGTCGCGCACCATCCCACCGGACCCGCGCCGACCACGGCCACGACGTCCTCGTCGGCGGGCTCGGCGACGGCGGCGGCATGGAAGCCGGTGGTGAGCACGTCGCCCACGAAGACCGCTCGTTCGTCATCGACGCCATCGGGCACGGGCAGCAGGTTGACGTCGGCCCAGGGGATCCGGACCGCTTCGGCCTGCGTGCCCGGAAGGTCGCCGCCGAACGGTCCCGCGCCGAACGCGGCGGCGTGCTCACACAGCTGGGTCTGGCCGCGAACGCAGAACCAACACGCCCCGCACGCCACCGCGAACGAGACCACGACGCGGTCGCCCGGGCGGACCCCGGAGACCTCGTCTCCGACCACCTCCACGATGCCGACCGCCTCGTGCCCGAGGCTCGCCCCCGCGGTCGTGGGTGTCTTGCCGTGCAGGAAGTGCAGGTCGGAGCCGCAGATCGCCGCGCGCGTCACCCGCACCACCGCGTCGGTGGGCATCTCGAGCCGGGGGTCGGCCACGTCGCCCACCTCCACGCGCCCGGCTTCCACGAAGCAGACCGCGCGCATCAGCCCTCGTCGGGGAACCGGGTCGGCACGGCGCCGCACAGGACGACCAGCTCGTGCGCCGCCCGCACGGAGCGGAGGATCTTCGGCAGGTCACCGCGCACCCGGAGCTTGCCTTGCATCATCGCTCGCACCGGGTCGAGCTCCCCTCGCACCACGTCCTTCCATCTGCGGTACGTGGCGCTGATGACGAACTCGGCGCCGTTCCCCCGGTCGGGGGCCACCAGCCCGCCCTCTCGGCACGCCCCGTGCCAGAGGTCCAGGTAGCCCCAGACGTCGTCGGGCACCCCTCCCTCGGGGTCGGCCTCGATCACGAACGCGACGTCGCCCTCCCACTCGGCGGCGGCGTCACGGTAGGCTGCCGAGCCGTTGATCGCATCGACCAGCGCCAGGAACCATTCCTGCGTCGGGAACTCGAACATCACCCTCTTCCTGCCGGGCTCCAGCATACGGAGCGCGTCCGGACGTTCCCCGTCGCGGGTCTCGAGTCCACGAGCCGGCGCGGACCACGCGAGCGCGTCAGCGGAGCGCGTCGAAGACGACGACGACCACCGCGATCAGGTTGAAGGCGGCGTGCCCCGCGATCGGCGCGAGCAAGGTCCTGCGCCGTTCGTAGACGAGTGCGAGGCCGAGGCCGGTGACGACCATCGTCACTTGCAGGGCCACCGTTCCCGTCCACGCATCGCCAGCGACGAAGTGGATCGCCCCGAACAGCAGCGCGGACACGACCGCACCGAGCGGCACCCCGTACCGGTCGCGGATCGACCGGTAGATCAGCCCTCGGAACAGGAACTCCTCGGTCACGGGAGCGACGATCACGGCGAACAGCGCGAAGACGACCAGCTGGAACCCGTGCAGGTTGCCGGTCACCTGCTCGGGCACCGAGACGTCGTCGCCCGTCACGGCCGACAGCGCGGCCACGATGATGGCGACCGCGATGCCCGCCACGATGCGGACCGCGATCCCCAACCCCGCGCCGACCGCGACCTCCCGCCCCACGTGGTCGGACGGCACCAATCGGAGCGCCTCCCGCCACCCGCGGTGCCGCGAGCTGAGCCAAGCCAACAGAACACCGACCAGCACGAGATCGACCACGAGACCCTGGGCGAGCTCGCTGATCCCGCTCGCCCCGCCCTCGGTCGTGTCGCCGAAGAGCGCGAAGATCGGGGCCGCCGCGATCGAACCGAGCAGGAACCCCAGGAGCGCGACACCGATCGCGGGCAGGAAGCGCCAGGTGACGACGGGCCGGCCGTCGGGAAGGGTCGCGGCCATCGATCCCGGGACGACCCCGCCGCCGAGCGGAAGACCGTCGGCGCGCAGATCGGGCCGGGGAGGAGGCTCGGGCATCATGTCGTGACCATCATCCAGGCTCGGGGGCGGAACGACACGAGGGGTTTCGCCGTCGGTGGCGGCTCTCTACGGGAGAGTGATCGCCGGCTCGTCGACACGGCGGACGGTGACCCCGAGCGCCTCGAGCTTGCCCACGAATCCCTCGTACCCGCGATCGAGGTGTTGGAGCTCGGAGATCTCGGTGACCCCCTCGGCGGTCAGGGCCGCGATCGCCATCGCCGCGCTGGCCCTGATGTCGAGCGCGCGTACCGGGGCAGCCGACAAGCGCTCCACGCCTCGGATCACCGCGTGATGGCCTTCGGTGCGGATGTCGGCGCCCATGCGGCGGAGCTCGTCGACGTAGAGGAAGCGGCTCTCGAACACGTTCTCGGTGGCGATGCTCGTGCCCACCGCGGTGGCGAGCATGGCCATCAGGATGGGCTGGAAGTCGGTCGCGACGCCCGGATAGGGCAGGGTCACGAAGTCGATGGCCCGGGCGCGCTCGGCCTGCCGCACGCGGAGCCCCTGCTCGGTCATCGCGATGTCGGCGCCCGCGTCCGCGAGCTTCTGCAGGAACAGATCGAGGTGGTCGGGGCGAGCGTTCTCGAGCGTCACCTCGCCGCGGGTCGCGACGGCTGCCGCGGCCCACGTGCCGGCCTCGATCCGATCGGGGATCGTCGCGTGCTCGGCTCCCACGAGGGAGTCGACCCCTTCGATCTCGATCGTGCTGGTGCCCGCCCCCTCGATCCGCGCGCCCATCGCCGCGAGGAACGCCGCGATGTCGGCGATCTCGGGCTCGCGCGCTGCGTTGTCGATCGCCGTGGTCCCGCGGGCGAGGACCGCGGCCATCATCAGGTTCTCGGTCGCGCCCACGCTCGGATAGTCGAGGGTGATCGACGCCCCGCGGAGCCCGGATGTCTCGGCCACCAGGAAGCCGTGCTCGGAACCGATCTCCGCGCCCATCTTGCGCAGGCCTTGCACGTGCAGATCGATCGGGCGCGATCCGATCTCGTCACCGCCGGGCATCGCGATGCGCGCCCTGCCCGCACGGGCGAGCAGCGAACCGAGCACCGCAGTCGAGGCGCGCATGCGCCGCACGAGGTCGTAGGGAGCCTCGACCGACGTGAGCGAGGTCGCGTCGATCGTGACCGAGCCACCCTGCCAGACGACGCCCGCACCGAGCCGCTCGATCACCTCCGCCATCGTGGAGCAGTCCTGGATGCGGGGGACGTTCCGCAGCACGGTTCGATCGGGGGCCAGCAGCGCCGCAGCCATCAGCTTCAGCGCCGAGTTCTTCGCGCCCGCGAGATGCACGGAGCCGCCGCAGCAGGCGCCGCCGGTGATCCGGAGTCGTTCCATGGGCGCTCAGTCTAGGCCCGGAAGTCCGCCCGACCCGTCAACCCGCGAGGGTCACCCGGGCGAGCGCTCTCTCGAGCTCGGACCTGAGGCGCTCGACGTCGGCCTCGGCGAGGTTCGAGTCGCGGTTCTGCGCGAGCTCCTGCTCGAGGGAGGAGGCCAGAGCCCGGGCCGCCTCGGCGTCGATATCGCCCGAGAGCTCCGCCTGCGCCGCCAGCACGTCGACCCGCGTGCCGTGCTCGTCAGCGCTCGTCACGTGCATGAAGCCGCCGTCGACCACGGCGGCGAGCTCGGGTTCGCCGTCGCGCAGGATGCGCAGCGGTCCGATCGCGAGCTGCACCATCATCGGAGCATGGCCGGCCAGGATGCCGACCTCGCCGTCGATCCCGCGTGCGACCACGGTCTGGGCCGACCCGGCCCAGATCTCGCGCTCGGGCGTGACGAGGTGCACCTCGAGGGTCACGGGCTACGCCGCCTCCATCTGTTTGGCTTGCTCCACCGCTTCCTCGATGCCGCCCACGAGGAAGAACGCCTGCTCGGGCAGGTGGTCGTACTCGCCCTCCGTGAGGCCCTTGAACGAGGCGATCGTCTCCTCGATCGGCGTGTACTTGCCGGGCAGGCCGGTGAACTGCTCGGCCACGAAGAACGGCTGCGAGAGGAACCGCTGGATCTTGCGGGCGCGGGAGACGATGACCTTGTCCTCCTCGCTCAGCTCGTCGATGCCGAGGATCGCGATGATGTCCTGCAGGTCCTTGTACCGCTGCAGGATCTCCTGCACGCGCCGGGCCACCGCGTAGTGCTCCTCGCCCACGTACCGCGGGTCGAGGATGCGCGAGGACGAGTCGAGCGGGTCGACCGCCGGATAGATGCCGAGCGACGCGATGTCGCGGGAGAGCACGGTCGTGGCATCGAGGTGGGCGAACGCCGCATGCGGTGCGGGGTCGGTGATGTCGTCGGCGGGCACGTAGATCGCCTGCAGCGACGTGATCGACCGGCCTCCGGCCGAGGTGATGCGTTCCTGCAGATCGCCCATCTCCCCCGCCAGGTTCGGCTGGTAGCCGACCGCGCTCGGCATCCGGCCGAGCAGCGTCGAGACCTCCGATCCGGCCTGGGTGAACCGGAAGATGTTGTCGACGAACAGCAGCACGTCGAGGTGCTTCTCGTCGCGGAAGTACTCGGCCATCGTCAGCGCCGACAGAGCCACCCGGAGCCTCACGCCCGGCGGTTCGTCCATCTGCCCGAAGACGAGCGCGGTCTTCTCGATCACCCCCGATTCCGTCATCTCGAGGAAGTGGTCGTTGCCCTCGCGGGTGCGCTCGCCCACGCCGGCGAAGACCGACACACCGCCGTGCTGCTCGGCCTGGCGACGGATCATCTCCTGGATGATCACGGTCTTGCCCACGCCCGCACCGCCGAACATGCCGATCTTGCCGCCCTGCACGTACGGCTCCAGCAGGTCGATCACCTTGATGCCGGTCTCGAGCATGATCTTCTTCGGCTCGAGATCGGCGAACGGCGGAGCTTCCCGGTGGATCGGCCACCGGGTGTCGGCATCGATGCTCGACGCGTCGGTGTCGAGCGGGTCTCCGAGCACGTTGTAGACATGGCCGAGCACGCCCTCGCCGACGGGCACGGTGATCGGGCCACCGGTGTTGTCGACGGGAGAGCCACGGACCACACCGTCGGTCGGCTTCAAGGCGATCGCGCGCACCGTGGAATCCCCGATGTGCTGTGCGACCTCGCAGGTGATGATCGAGGTCTGACCGCCGAGCTCCACCTCGAGCGTCAGCGCCGTGTTGATCTCGGGCAGCTCGGACGGGGGGAACTCGACGTCTACCACCGGTCCGATCACCCGGGTCACGCGACCGCTCGCGTGTGTCTTCGTGTCCGCCATCGTCACTCCTCCGCCACGGCGGCGAGGGCTTCCGCCCCGCCGACGATCTCCATGATCTCGGTCGTGATCTCGTCCTGGCGGGCGCGGTTCGCCTGCCTGGTCAAGATCTTCATCAGCTCATCAGCATTGTCCGTGGCCGCCTTCATCGCCCGCCGACGGGCCGCGTTCTCGGATGCCGCCGACTCGAGCAACGCCGCATACACCTTCGTGATCAGGTACTGAGGCAGCAGGTGATCGAGGATCCGCTCGGGCTCCGGCTCGAACAGGTACTCGGGAGGGACGGTCTCGCTCCCCGAGCCGCTGACTTCCTCGGGCGCGATCGGCAGGAACCGCTTCGCCGTCGCGCGAAGCGTGAACGCCGAGCGGAAGTCCGTGTACGCGCAGAAGAGCGCGTCGATCTCACCCGAAGCGAAATCGTCGATCAACCGCCGGCCGATCTGCTCGGCCACCTCGTATGGAGGCACCTCGGTGTGCCCCTGCCAGTCCGCCCGGATCGGCACCCCTCGGAACCGGAAGTACCCGACGCCCTTCTTCCCGCTGACGTACACCACGGGCTCGAGACCGCGGTCGCGGACGGAAGCGAGCACGCCTTCGGCCTCCTTGATCACGTTCGCGGCGTACGCGCCGGCGAGCCCCCGGTCGGAGGTGCAGACCAGGATGCCGGCCGTGCGCGGGTCCTCGCGCTCCTCCAGCAGGGGATGGGAGAACGAGACCGCGTTGCGGGCCAGGTCCTCCATCGCCTCGGTGAGCTGGACCGCATAGGGCCGAGAGGCCTCCACGCGTTGCTGGGCCTTCACGATGCGAGAGGACGCGATGAGCTCCATCGCGCGGGTGATCTTCTTCGTCGACTGGACCGAGCGGATCCGCCGGCGGACGACGCGGAGCTGGGCGCCCATCTACGCGGGAGGCGCCCCGTCGGCGTTCTCGGCTTCCTCGTCGTCGACCGACGACATGCGGTCCCAGCCGACGTCGGGCTTCACCTCGTCGGGCGCGGTGGTGACGCCGAGCGCCGCCTCGGACCCGGCGCCCGCCACGCTCGGCGAGAAGGTCTCCTTGAACGCCTCGAGCGCTGACTTCAGCTTCCCCTCGGTCGCCTCGGCCAGGTCGCCGGTGTCTCGGATCGTCGAGAACACCTCGGGATCGCGCGTCTCGAGGTAGGTCGCGAACTCCTCGACGAACCGCTTCGCGTCGTCGGCCGGGTACTCGTCCATGAAGCCGCCGGTCACCGCGTAGATCGCCACGACCTGCCGCTCGACCGGCTGCGGGTCGTACTGGGGTTGCTTGAGGACCTCGACGACACGCGCGCCCCGGGAAAGCTGCTGCTGCGAGGCCTTGTCCAGCTCGGAACCGAACTGCGCGAACGCTTCCAGGGCGCGGAACTGAGCGAGGTCGAGCCGGAGGCGTCCAGCGACCTTCTTCATGGCCTTGATCTGCGCGGCACCGCCGACCCGAGACACCGAGACGCCGACGTTGATGGCCGGACGAACGCCGGAGAAGAACAGCTCGGACTCGAGGAACAGCTGCCCGTCGGTGATCGAGATGACGTTGGTCGGGATGTACGCGGAGATGTCGCCGCCCTTGGTCTCGATGATGGGCAGCGCGGTCATGGATCCCCCGCCGAGCTCCTCGGAGAGCTTCGCCGCTCGCTCCAGCAGTCGCGAATGCAGATAGAAGACGTCGCCGGGATATGCCTCTCGCCCGGGCGGGCGGCGCAGGAGGAGCGAGATCTCCCGATAGGCGACGGCCTGCTTCGACAGGTCGTCGAACACGATCAGGACGGCATCGCCGTCGTACATCCAGTGGGCGCCGATCGCCGCCCCAGCGTAGGGCGCCACGTACTGGAACGGCGCCGGGTCGGACGCCGCGGCGTTCACGACCGTCGTGTACTCCAACGCTCCTTGCTCGCGCAGGGTCTCGACCACCTCGGCCACGGTCGAAGCCTTCTGACCGATCGCTACGTAGATGCACTTCACGGCCTGGTCGGTGCCCCAGTACTGCTTCTGGGCGATGATCGTGTCGAGGGCGACGGCGGTCTTGCCGGTCTGCCGGTCGCCGATGATCAGCTGACGCTGACCCCGGCCGATCGCCGTCATCGCGTCGATCGCCGTGACGCCGGTGTACATCGGTTCCTTGACCGGCTGGCGGGACACCACGTTCGGGGCCTGCACCTCGAGGTTGCGCGTCTCGTCCGACTGGATCGGCCCCCGGTCGTCGATCGGGCGGCCGAGGCCGTCGACGACGCGTCCGAGGAAGGCGTCGCCGACCGGGACCGAGAGGATGCGACCGGTCTGCGTGACCGGATCGCCCTCCTCGATGCCGGCCGAGTCGCCGAAGATGATGCAGCCGATCTCGTCCTCGTCGAGGTTGAACGCCATGCCGAGGAGGCCGCCGGGGAACTCGAGCAGCTCGTTCGCCATCGTTCGCGGGAGCCCGGAGACCCGAGCGATGCCCTCGCCGACCGACATCACGCGCCCGACCTCCTCGCGGTCGACGCTCGGCTCCCAGCTCTCGACGTTCCTCCGGAGCGCCTCGGCGATGCTCGCGGGGTCGATGTTCACTGCCATGTCGTCACACGCTCCCTAACCGCTGCTTGGCGTCCTCGAGTCGGGTCGCCACCGTGCCGTCGAAGACCTCGTCGCCGACACGCGCCACCACGCCCCCCACGACGCTCGGATCCACGACGACCTTGAGGTCGACCGTGCGGCCGGTGGCCGTGGACAACGCCGCCGCGATCCGATCGCGCTGCTCGCCGGAGAGCTCCACCGCGGTTCGGACCTCGGCCAGCGCGTGCTCGCGCTCACCCGCCGCCACCTCGGCGAGGCGCTGGACGATCGCGGGGATCTCGCGTGCCCGGCCCGCGTCGACGACGAACCCCAGCAGCGAGACCGTGAGCGGGTTGGCCCGCTCACCCAGGATGTCGTCGATCACGCCCTTCTTGTTCTCCGTGGGCAACGCGGCGTCGGTCAGCGCGTCGCGCAGCGGCGTGCTCCGCTCGAGGGTCTTGGCGAACGCGTACAACTCGTCCTCGACCGCCGACAACGCGCCCTCTGCTCGAGCGACCGTGAACAGCGCCCCGGCGTACCCGTCGATCACGTCGTCGTGTGCCATGACCTTCCTCGGCTCAGTTCTGGGTGCCGCCGCGCGTCACCTGGTCGATGTACTCGTCGATCAGGCGCTCATGGGCGCTCGAGTCGAGCACCTGCCCCACCACGCGACCGGCGAGCTCGACCGCGATCTCGCCGACCTGGCCGCGGAGCTCCTGGAACACCCGGTCGCGCTCGGCCCGGACCTCTTCCTGGGCGCGGGCCACGCTCGCCTGGGCCTCCTGCTCGGCCTTCGCCTGGATGTCGACCCGGACCTGGTCGGCGGTGCGGCGGGCCTCCTCGATGATGCGGTCGGCCTCGCCTCGAGCTTCCGCGAGCTGCCTGCGGTAGTCGGCGAGGAGCTGATCCGCCTCCGCGCGCGTGGCCTCGGCCTTCTCGAGATCGCCCTGGATCTTCTCCCGGCGCTCGTCGAGCAACGTGCCGACGCGGGGGAAGACCCACTTCCACATGAAGAAGAAGAGGATCCCGAACGCGAGCGCACCGACGAGGAGCTCCTCCCAGTGGGGATAGAGATCGGACGCCTCGTTGACCTCCTCGACATGCTCCTCGGCTTGCGCGAGGAGGGAGAGGATCGCAGCCACCATGCTCGGCTCCCCCCGACCTAGATGATGAACGAGAAGGCGATGCCGAACAGGGCAAGCGCCTCGATCAGTCCGATGCCGATGAACATCGTCGCTCGGACCTGGCCGGCGTACTCGGGCTGACGGGCCATGGCCTCGACGGACTTGCCGATCAAGACCCCGAGCCCGATGCCTGGGCCGATCGCGGCGAGCCCGATCACGAGACCCCTTCCGATGGTCTCGAGACCTCCCAGGTCTCCGCTGATCTGCGCCAACAGTGCCAACATGCTGCCTCCTTCGCTAATGCTCCTCGGCCATCGCGCCGCCGATGTAGGAGGCGGTGAGGATGGCGAAGATGAACGCTTGCAGTCCGGATACGAAGATCTCGAAGGCGACCAGCGCGACCGCGATCGCGAACGAGAACGGCACGAAGATCACCGTGATGCCGCCCTGCAGCATCGCGATCGTGCCGAGGAAGAAGACCGCGAGCAGGAAGTGTCCGGCCATGAAGTTGGCCCAGAGTCGGACCGACAGCGTGATCGGCCGAACCACGATCTGCGTGATGAACTCGATCGGCACGAGCAGGACGTACAGGGGCGCGGGCGCGCCGGGCGGCACCATGACGTGCTTCAGATAGCCGAAGAACCCATGTTTGAGGACGCCGACGGCGTTATAGGTGACCCAGGCGACGATGGCCATCACGATCGGGAACGCGACACGGCTGTTCGACGAGAAGTTGATGCCGGGAGCGACCTCGAGGATGTTCCAGAAGAAGATCGCGAAGAAGAACGTGGCGAGCAAGGGCATGAACCTGGCGCTGTCGGGCCCGAGCATCGGCATCGCGATCTGCTCCCGGACGAACTCGATGCCGATCTCCACCATGCTCTGGATCCGGCTCGGCACCACCGAGGTCCTGCGGAGCCCGAAGAAGAAGAAGGAGATGCACAGGAGGAACCCCACGAGCACCAGGAAGTTGATGAAGCTCAAGCAGAACGAGAGGTCGCCGACGTTCAGCGACGGTCCCCAGCAGTCCCAGACGAAGTCCTTCGTGGTCGGCGGATGGAACTGGGCGACGAGCGACACCATCGCACCGATCAACGGTGCACCCCCCGGGCGCCGGCGTCCGGGAAGCTCCACATGTCGACCTGCAGCCGCCCGGAGAGGAGCTTCATCTCGGCTCCGAGCAGCAGGATCGTCGACGGCACGACGGCGGCGATGAACGCGACCACCGAGAACCACTCGGTCTGGTTCAGCACCGCGATGATGGCGAGGATGACACCGAGACGGATCACGAAGCCGCAGAGCCCCACGGCGTAGAGCAGGACGGGCGAGATCGTGGCCGCCCACGCGGTCGAGAGGCCGTGCGCGACGAAGTTCAGCGAGACGACGGCGATGCCGATGGCCGCCGACCACCCGGCGTCGGCGTCGGCGACGACCGCGCCGATCGCGAAGGCGAGAGCCGCCGCGGGAAGGGCGAACGGCGCGATGCGCCGGATCAGCTCCCGTTCTGGCTCAGCCGTCGCCACCCTATCCCCTTCCGTACCGGAGCCACACCAGGTAGGTCGCGCCGACCGCGCCGATGACCGCGCCGACCGCGAAGAAGATGCCGTCGGTGCCGATCAGCCGGTCGGCCAGATACCCGAGACCGCCCCACGCGGCGATCCCCCCGACCATCGTCGACGTGATCGCCCATCCGATCCCCATCCCGTTCCAGGCGTCGTCTCGCTGTTGCCGGGCCGTCATGGGCGCCACAGTATAGGCAGTGGTCTTCGCGGGCGTCAAAGCTGCGTCTTCGCTGGTCAGAGGGCATTTCCTCGTGACTTCGTGAAAACTTTCACGAAGCTTCGGACGCCCTGCCCGGATGCCTCAGGCCACGTTTCGGCGGCTCGCACGGAAGCTGGCCACGAGGTTCGTTCCCGCCGCGATCAGGCCGCCCGCGAACAAGATCGTGCCCCAGACGTTCACCTGCGGCGGCACGCCGATGCGCGAGGCCCCGAACACCCAGGTGGGGAACGTGTTCACCGATCCGCCGACGAAGTTCGTGATCACGAAGTCGTCGAGCGACAGCACGAACGAGAGCAGGAACCCGGCGACCACGCCGGGCATGATCAAGGGCAGGGTGACCCGCATGAAGGCCTGGAACGGCGTCGCGAACAGATCCTGGGCCGCGTTCTCGAGCGAGCGATCCAGCCCCTGCACGCGCGCGCGCACCGTGATCGCCACGAACGCGATCGAGAACCCGATGTGACTGAACAGGATCGTGCCGTACCCGATCGACGTCTTCGCCTGCACGAACATCGCCAGCAGCGCCGACGCGAGCACGATCTCGGGGATCGCGATCGCCAGGAAGATCACGAAGTTCGTGATGCCCCTCCCTCGGAACCCGTACCGGCCGAGAACGAGCCCGATCAACGCGCCGATCGCCGTGGCCGCGATCGATGCCGGGATCGCCACCTTGATCGAGGTCGCGATCGCGGTGTTCAACCCCTGGACGCCGAACATCTCCTGCCACCAGTCGAGCGTGCAGCACGTGAAGTGCGCGACCTGCCGCTCCTGCCCCTTCAGCACGTTGAAGGAGAAGACGATCATCACGAAGATCGGGCTCGCGAGGTAGACGATCATCGCGACGGTGAACACCGGCAGGATGTACGAGGTCCAGCGCTTCCGCTTGACGCGCATGGGGGGGCGGTCGGTGACCTGAGCCTCGTCGACCGTGACCGCACTCATACGGCGGCCGCCGCCAGCGTCGAGTCTTCGGTGCCGAGCACCCTCGCATAGGCCACCGCGATCACGAGCATCCCGATCATGAGGATCACGGACAGCGCCGCCGCTTCGGGGTAGTCGGCCTCGGTGAGGAACTTGGTCTGGATGATCTGGCCGATCATCGTCGTCTTGTTCGAGCCGAGCACGCTCGAGTTCACGTAGTCGCCGGTCGCCGGCACGAAGGTGAGGATCAAGGCGGCGAACAGGCCGGGGAACGACAGCGGCAGCACGACCTTGCGGAAGGCCTGGAACCGCGAGGCGTAGAGATCCTTGGCGGCCTCGACCAGCCGCGTGTCGATGCGCTCCAGCGCGACGTAGAGCGGCAGGAACGTGAACGGCAGGAAGTTGTACGTGATGCCGGCCACCACCGCGATCGGCGTCGCGAGCACCTGGAAGCTCTCGGGCAGCAGCCCGATCGACTTCAGCGGACCGAAGATCAAGCCGTCGTCGGCCAGCAGGAACTTCCACTGCACCGTGCGGATCACGAACGAGACGAAGAACGGCACCAGGATCAGGAAGAACAGCGTCGTCTTCCATTTCCCCGCGTAGAACGCGATCCAGTACGCCATCGGGTACGCGAGCAGGATGCACAGCAGCGTCGCCAGGCCCGAATACACCAGCGATTTCGCGTAGAAGCTCCGGTACTGTCTGAGGGCCTCGGTGTAGTTGTCGAAGGCCCAGGTGAACGAGTAGCCGCCGGAGAGCAGGCCACCGCTCTCGAGAGACGTGTACACGACCAGGAACAACGGGACGATGAAGGCGAGCGCCAGGTAGATCGCGCCGGGCCCCAGCAGACCGTACGCGACGCGCCGCTGACGCTTCGCCAGGAATTGGTCCGCCCGCTTCGGAGGCTCGTCACCCGCCCGCCCCGTGACGGTCGCCGTCAGGAGCTCGAGATCGTTGGCCTGGTCGCGCGCCACCCTACGTCTCCGAGAGCGGGAGGAAGATGTTGTCCCACTCCTCTCGCTCCTCATCGGTCGTGAGGTTCCTGCCGAAGGGGGTCCGTTCGAGCAGGGAGTCGTCCGGCCACAGGAACTCGCTCGTCGCCGTCGCGTCGAGATCGTCGGCGAACGCCCCGCTCTCTCCGTTGGCGTGCTCCTCGATCAGGTCCTGCACGGCCGGGACCGGAGACATGTACAGCACCCACTCGGTGATGAGCTGCGCGATCTCCGGCCTGTAGACGAAGTCCATGAGCTGGTAGGCGCCCTGCGGGTTCGTCGAGTTCGCCGGGATCAACATGTTGTCGATCCACAGCAGCGCCCCGCCTTCGGGCACGATGAACTCGAACGGGTAGTCCTCCCAGATCTTGTAGTAGAGGATGTCGCCCGACCACGCCATCGCCGCCGAGAGATTGCCCGGCACGAAGTCGTCGATGTAGCCCTGGTCGTAGAACGTGCGCACGGTGCCGGAGTCCTTCAGCATCTGGATCCAGTCCGCGGCCTGCTGCCACTCCGCGGGACCGGAACCCGCGGGCGTGATGCCGAGGTTGATCATCACGAGGTCGGGCATGTCGCCCTTGAGCATGCCGACCGAGTTCGTCCCGACGATGTCGGTGTTCATCAGGTCATCCATCTTCGTGAGGGGCCGGCTCACCATGTCGTTGTTGAAGCCGATGCCCGTCAGCCCGGACTGCCACGCCATCGAGAACCGGTTCCCCGGATCGAAGTCGGGGTCCTTCGCCCACTTCGCGGCGTTGGCATCGAAGTTCGGACGCGATGCGGGGTCGAGCTCGGTGAGCCACCCGTTCGCGAGCAACGCGGTCAGTTCACGCCCGTTCGTGATGACGATGATGTCGCGTCCGGTGTCCTGGCCTGCCTGCAGCTGCGGCAGGAGCTCGCCGAAGAACGAGTCGTTGGCCTGGATCTCGTCGTTGTAGTTGACCGTGATGCCGGTCTCTTCCCTGAACATGTCGAGCGAGGGGTATCCTCGGCTGCCGTCGGCGAGCTTGCCCTTGTCGATGTAGAGCGGCCAGTTGGAGAAGTTGACCGTGTCGCCGGGGGCCGCTGAGAAGTCGACGGTCTGCCCCGTCGGCTCGGTCCCGCCGTTCCCGCCGCCGGTGCCGTCACCACCGCCGCACGCCGCCAGGATCGAGGCGAGGCTCAGGGTGCCCACCGTGGCACCGCCGTACTTGATGAGGTCTCGGCGCGAGAGCCGGCGTTGCGTCATGCCGCGGATCAAGGCGCTCTCGAACGCAGGATCGGGCTGCCTGCGGTGTTCGGTCATGCTTCGTCCTCCTCCATGATCAAGCCTTCCTGCGGGGCGACCGCGAACGTGTGCTCCGGTCGCCAGGAGACCGTGACGGCCTCGCCTTGGCGAGGCGCCTCGTCGTGGCCGAGGTTCTGCACGTAGGCGGTCATGATCGTGCCGCCCACGGATTCGACCTTGTACTGGTGGCTCACGCCGATGTAGGTGGTCATCGTGACCCGGCCCGAGACACTGTTCAGCCCGGTCTCCACGGCCGAGTCGTCGCCGCGCGAGATGGTGAGCTTCTCGGGCCTGACGCCTACCTTCACCGTGCCCATCACGTCGGAGGGGACGCGGGTCGTCGGCAGGCGCACTGTGCCGCCGTCGGTGAGGGCCACCGTTGCCGCCCCGTTCGCACCCTCCTTCAGCTCGCCCTCGAGCATGTTCGACGCGCCGAGGAACCCGGCCACGAACTCGGTGGCGGGATTCTCGTAGACCGTCTCGGGGTCGCCGAGTTGTTCGATCTTGCCGAGACGCATGACCGCGAGCCTGTTCGACATGGTCATGGCCTCTTCCTGGTCGTGCGTCACGTAGATGAACGTGATGCCGACCTCCTGCTGGATACGCTTCAGCTCCAACTGCATCTGTTTGCGGAGCTTCATGTCCAAGGCGCCCAGCGGCTCGTCGAGCAGCAACACCTTCGGATGGTTGACGAGCGCGCGCGCGAGCGCCACGCGCTGCTGCTGTCCACCCGACATCTGCGGGGGCTTGCGCTTCTCGAAGCCGATCAGGTCGACGAGGGACATCGCCTGCTTGACCCTGGCCTCGACCTCGCCCTTGTCGACCTTCTTGCGGCGCAGACCGAACGCGACGTTCTCGTACACGTCGAGGTGCGGGAACAACGCGTAGCTCTGGAACACCGTGTTGACGTCGCGCTTGTACGGCGGCAGGTCGGTGACGTCGCGCCCTCCTAGGTACACCGTGCCGTAGGTCGGATCCTCGAAGCCGCCGATCATGCGGAGCGTGGTGGTCTTGCCGCACCCCGACGGGCCGAGCATCGAGAAGAACTCTCCCTCCACGATGTCCAACGAAAGGTCGTCGACCGCGGCCACGGCCGCGAACATCTTCGTGACGCGCTCCAGACGGACGTCGATCTCGTTCGGCACGCGGCTACCCCCTCCTCCGACACCCCCCCGGCCGGGACGCGACGCGCACGGGCGGTGAGCATCTTCACTTGTGGGTACGTACTCAGGAACCCTCGGGTTCGGAGATGCATCATCGACCACTTGTACGGAACGGACAAGGGTGCCTCTTCCGTCATCCCGATCACTCCGGTCGCTCTGCCGGGCGAGCCGCTGCTCGAGCCCCCGCACCCTCGGACTCCCGGGGGGTGCCTTCTTCGCCACGACGCCACCGATCGAGCGCCGGCAGCGCCGTGGCGAGGAAGAGGGCCAGGGCGGCCAGCAGGATCAGGCCGACCGTGGCACGTCCGTCGATCAGGCCGACGGCGAGCGCGCTCCCGCTGATCAACGCGCTCCAGAGGTACATCAGCAGCACCGCACGCGGCTGGCTGTGGCCGATGTCCATCAGCCGATGATGGATGTGCTCCTTGTCGGCGTGACCGATGCCTTGTCCCCGCCACGTGCGCCGAGATATCGCGAGCACGACGTCCAGGAACGGGATGAACAGCACGAGCAGGGGCACGATCAGCACCCCGGCGATCGCCGCGATGTCGCCGCCGCTGGGCGGGAACGGGTTCCGGCCCGCGCCGCTGATCGTGGCGATCGACAACAGCATGCCCAGCAGCAGCGATCCCGAGTCTCCCATGAAGATCTTCGCCGGGAAGAAGTTCCATGGGAGGAACCCCACGCACACCCCCACGGTGATGGCCGAGAGCAGCGCGGCGGCCGACGCATCGCCGAACGTGCTCGGGGTCCTGGTCATGTAGACGAAGAACGATGCGGCGGCGATCGCGATCATGCCGGCGGCGAGCCCGTCGAGCCCGTCGACCAGGTTCACGGCGTTCGCCACCGCGACCACCCATAGGATCGTGAGCGGCACGGCGAGATCGGCGGAGAGCAGCACGACACCGGCCCCCGGGAGCCAGAAGTACGTGAGCGCGGCCCCCATCAGCACGAGCACGCCGGCGATGAAGACCTGGGCCGTGAACTTCGCGAGCGCGCTGGTTCCGCGACGGTCATCGATCATGCCCAGACCCACCATGAGCGTGCACGTCACGAGGGCGGCGAGCGGGATCGGGCTGCCCCGGCGCATGTCGGCGAAGAACGGAAGCATGAACGCGATGGCCAGCCCGACCAGGAACCCCGTGTACATCGCGAGTCCGCCCATCGTCGGCGTGGGCACATCGTGCGCCGTGCGCTCGTTGGGCTCGGAGACGGCCCCCATCCGCACGACCAGCCCGCGAACCAGGGGCGTGGCGACGAAGGTCGTTCCCGCGCTCGCGAGGAAGATGATGAGGTAGGCGCTCACGCTGGCGCCAGTGTGCGTCCCGGCCGACGTCGCGGCAACCGGCTCTCCGGCTACGGATAGACGGGGAAGCGCTGCATGAGGTCGAGGACGCGACCGCGCGCCTTCTCCTTCACCCCGGCGTCGTCGGGGGCCTTCAGCGCGTCGGCCATGATGCTCGCGATCTCGCGCATCTCGGGCTCGTCCATGCCGAGCGTCGAGGGACCGGGGGTGCCGACCCTCACGCCCGAGGGCGCCGACGGCGGGTTCGGATCGAAGGGGATCTGGTTCTTGTTGAGCGCGATGCCCACCTCGTCGGAGACCGCCTCCGCGGTCTTGCCGTCGATGCCGAGCGGCCTCACGTCGGCCAGCAGCAGATGGGAGTCGGTGCCCCCCGACACGACGCGCAGCCCCTCGTCGGCGAGCCCCGCCGCGAGGGCCCGAGCGTCTCGGACGGTGCGTTCGGCGTACGCACGGAACTCCGGCGTCGCAGCTTCCTTCAGCGCCACCGCCTTGCCCGCGATGCAATGCTCGAGCGGGCCCCCCTGCATCATCGGGAACACGGCCTTGTCGATCGCCTTCGCGTGCTCCTCCCTGCACAGGATCATCGCTCCACGCGGGCCTCGCAGCGCCTTGTGCGTGGTGAACGTGACGACGTCGGCGTGCGGCACCGGCGAGGGGTACGCGCCGCCCGCCACCAGGCCGATGAAATGGCTCGCGTCGACCCACAGCAGCGCCCCGACCTCGTCGGCGATCTCCCGGAATGCCGCGAAGTCGATCTCCCGCGGATACGCCGTATACCCGGCCAGCACGATCTTCGGCCGATGCTCCTTCGCCAGG
Source organism: Actinomycetota bacterium (assembly GCA_050692855.1). Lineage (GTDB taxonomy): Bacteria > Actinomycetota > UBA4738 > UBA4738 > HRBIN12 > JAOUEA01. The sequence goes on from JBOGVO010000038.1 coordinate 20,664, forward strand.
TCACGGATGCGATCCATGTCGAGTTGCTCGGTCTCGCGATCGACCTCGTAACCGACGAAGTTGAACCACATGCCGCTCACGTTGACGGGTGAGCCGTGCGTCAGGTGCCCGCCGTGGGCGAGCACCATGCCGAGCACGGACTCCCCGGGATCGTTGGGGGTGAGGAACGCGCCGAAGACGGCCATGTTCGCCTGGGCGCCGGCGTGCGGCTGCACGTTCGCGTGATCCGCCCCGAACAGCGCCTTCGCGCGGTCGATCGCGAGCTGCTCGGTGACGTCGACGAACTCGCATCCGCCGTAGTAGCGGCGGCCGGGATAGCCCTCGGCGTACTTGTTGTTCATCGACGAGCCGATCGCTGCCAGCACGGCGGGGCTCGCGTAGTTCTCCGAGGCGATCAAGCGCAGCTGGGTGCGTTCCCGCTCGAGCTCGGACGCGATCGCACCGGCCACCTCGGGGTCGGTGGCCTTCAGCGCCTCCCAGTCGGCGGCGTAGTCCTTCTGGCTCATCGTCACTGCTCCCCTCGTTCGAAGCGCGCCCTCGGCTCCCGTGCCCCGGCCCGCCCGTCACGATGCATCCCCTCGCATCGCCCGTTCGTCCGCGCGCGAGCCCCCGCGATGCACGCAGCGTAGCCGACCCGGCCCTCGGGCCACGCTGATCTTGCGTCGTCAACCCTCCCCCGCCGCGGACAGCCGGCCCGCGCCGTAGAGTCTGTCGAGCAACCGACCGATCAGATCGTCGAGCTCCCAGGCGACGGCTCGGTAGGTCTGCAGGGGCATGCCCAGCGGATCGGCGATGTCCTCGTCGAGCGGGTTCCCCGCGAAGCCTCGGGCGCGCGCCTCGGATGCCTCCGCGACCCGCGCGGGCAGGGTGTCCGGACCCGCGCCCGGAGCGACCTGGGGCAGCGAGCCCAGCAGCCGGACGAGCTCCTTCAGCGTGAAGGTGCGCGCCGCGACCTCCGGGGCGTCGGCGAGCCACTCCCGGTGCTCCCCGGCCATGCCGACGATGAGGTCGGCCGCCCTCGCCAGGTCGAGCGTGAGGCGTCGCGCGCGGTGCGCCGCGATGTCGGAACCGCGCTCGTCGGCCGCCGTCACGGATCCCTCCGACGGGGGGGCGCCGTCGACCGCGATCGTGCCGGCGGAGGAGACCACCGGCGCCTCGGACCCGAACCTCGAAACGAGGGCGTCGCGCATCAAGCCCTCGGCGATCGGGGACCGGCAGATGTTGCCGCTGCAGACGACGAGGATCGAGGTCATGACGAAGGGCGGGAGTCTAGCAGCGCCTCCCCGCGAGGCAGCGATCGGGCGATCGCATCGGGTGGCACGGTTCCGGCACGGACGATCCGGGGCGCGCCATGCGCAAGATCGACCACGGTCGAGGACACACCCTCGAGTGGAGCTTCCTCGCAGAGGTACACCGCGACCCCATCGCCGAACGCCGCCCGGAGCGCGTCGCAGGTCGTGGCGGGCGGCTCCCCGGACAGGTTCGCGCTCGTCACGGCGAGCGGTCCCGCCAGGTCCAACACGGCTCGAGCGAGCCGGTGTGCCGGCATGCGGATGCCGATCGTGTCGGGGTCCCCGCCGAGGTTCCAGGCAGAGGTGCGGTCCGGGCGCGGCAGCACGAGCGTGAGGCCGCCGGGCCAGCACTCCCGAGCCAACCGTTCCGCGATCTCGTGGAACACTGCGATCTCGCGCGCGGAGGCCACCGACGGCACGAGCACCGGGAGCTCCAGGGTTCGTCGGCGTCGCTTCGCCTCGAACAACCGAGCCGTGGCTGATGGGTCGTCGGGCCGAGTGCCGATGCCGTACACGGTGTCGGTCGGGACGACGACGAGCTCCCCGCGCAGAGCCGCCGATGCGGCATCGGCGATCGGGTCGCCGTGCACGTCGCGGCTCACGGACTCATGCCCATCGCGCGACCACGACTCTGTCGCGGCCGGCGAGATCGGGTCGGACCTGCACCGACCGCGCGCCCGCCTCACCGGCGGCGTGGGTGACTTCCCCCGCTTGCGCCTCACCGATCTCTACCACGACCGCGCCGCCCGGACGCAGGTGCGAGGGCGCCTGGGCGAAGAGCTGCTCGTAGACCTCGAGCCCGCCGACCAGCGCCTCGAGTGGGTCGGCACGCACGTCGGGCGGGAGCCCTTCGAGCTCGTGCGGCTCGACGTACGGTGGGTTGCTCACGACGAGATCGAACGCCCGAGGCAGGTCCGGCCTGGGGTTCGGTCCGCCTCGATCGCCCGGATCGCTCATACCGGCGAGGAGGTCGCCCAGCTCCACCGAGACGTCGAGCCCCAGCCGATCGGCGTTGTCACGGGCCAGCTGCACAGCGTCGGACGAGCGATCGATCGCCCGGACGCGCGCGTCGGGCCGCTCGTCCTTGATCGCGAGGGCGATCGCGCCAGACCCGGTGCCGACGTCGACCACGTCCGGCCGAACGACGTGACGCACCGTCTCGAGGGCCGCTTCCACCACGATCTCGGTTTCCGGCCGTGGCACGAACACGCCCGGCCGCACCAGCAGCGTGAGCCGGCGGAATCCTTGCTCCCCCGTGATGTGCTGCAGCGGCACCCCCGCGCAGCGCCGACACAGAGCCCGCCCGTAGGCCCTGGCCTCGGGTGCTCGCAGAGGTTCGCCCCTCGTGTAGATGCCGGCACGATCGGTCTCGAGCACCTGCGCCAGCAGCACCTCGGCGGTCCGCATGGGCGCATCGACGTCGTGGCGAGCGAGGAAGTCGGCCCCGCGCCGGAGCACGCCGGACGGCCTCACGAGGACACGTCCTGGCCACCGTCGGCCAGCTGCTGGGCGCGTTCGGCGGCGTTCAGCCGGTCCGCGAACCCATCGAGCTCCTCCCCACCGCTCAGCACGTCCTGCAGTTGGTGGGAGGTGTGCCGGATGCGGTGGTCGGTCACACGGCCGTCGGGGAAGTTGTACGTGCGGATCTTCTCCGCGCGGTCACCCGAGCCGAGCTGCGACCGGCGAGCCGCGGCTTCCTTGGCGGCCGCCTCATCCTGGGCGCGCTGCAGCAGCCTCGCCCGCAGGTATCGCATCGCCTTCTCCCGATTCTGCAGCTGAGAGCGCTCCTCCTGACATTCGATCTTGATGCCGGAGGGGATGTGCACGATGCGAACGGCCGAGTCGGTCGTGTTCACCGACTGCCCGCCGGGGCCGCTCGAACGGTAGACGTCGATGTCGAGGTCCTCCGGGCGGATCTCGATCTCGACCTCCTCGGCCTCCGGCAGCACGGCGACTGTGGCCGTCGAGGTGTGGATGCGGCCCGAGGACTCCGTGACGGGCACGCGCTGCACGCGATGCACGCCGGACTCGTGCTTGAGCCGGCCGAACGCGTCGCGGCCGCGGACCTCGAGCACCGCTTCCTTGAATCCCCCGATGTCGCTCGGCGTCGCGGAGAGCACGTCGGTCTTCCACCGGTGGCGTTCGGCTAGCCGGCGGTACATCTCGAAGAGCTCGCCCGCCCAGAGCGCGGCCTCCTGACCGCCGGCGCCGGCTCGGATCTCGACGATCACGTCCTTGCCGTCGTTGGGATCCTTCGGCACGAGGAGCGCCTCGAGGCTGGCACGGATCGCATCGGCCCGGTGTTGGGCGTGCGTCGCCTCGCCATCGAGGAACGACACCATCTCCGGATCGTCCTCGAGCCCCGAGAGCTCGCGCGCATCCGCCTCCTGCCGCACGGCGTCCACGTATTGCCGGTACGGGGTCACGATCTCCTCGAGCTCGGCGAAGGCCCTCCCGAGTGTGCGCAGACGCTCGGGGTCCGACGCGACGTCGGGCTCGGCCATCTCTGCCGACACCCGCTCGTAGCGGGCCACGATCTCTTCGAGCCGGGAGGCGAAGTCGTCGCTCACGCGTCGATCATCCCAGGGGGGCATGCGATCGCCCGCCGATCGACTCCTATTGCTCGGGCTCGGGCTCGGGCTCGGGTTCGGGCTCGGGCTCGGGCTCGTCGAAGTCGAACTCGATCGAGCTCAGATCGGGCAGGTCGACGGCCGGCTCGTCCGGCCCAGTCGAGGGATCGTCGAACAGCCCCTCGAGGCCCTCGTCGTCGTGCGAGGCCTCGGACGGCTCGGGGTTCTCGGGCGGCTCGGGGTTCTCGGGCGGCTCGGGGTTCTCGGCGGATTCGGGCTCCTGGGCGCTCTCGACCGGAGTCGTCGGTGCCATCCCAGGCATCGGCGGCGTCTCGGGCATCGAGTCTCGGGTGGACGACTGGCCCTCGTCCTCCAGGTCGTGGGTCATGACGAGCAGATGCGACTGCATCTCCTGGAGCTGGGCGAGCATCGTTTCGCGCCGCTCGGCGAGGGTCGCGAGCATCCGCTCGGACTCCTCGCGCGCGTCGGTCAATGCCTGAGAGCTGGCGACGCGGGCCTCCTCCGCACGCGCCTGGGCCTCCTCTTTGATGCGCGCGGCCTCGGAGCGAGCCTGTTCGACGACCAGCCCGGCCTCGGTGTCGGCCGACTCGAGCACGCTCGCGAACCGCCTCGAGATCTGCTCGTAGGGATCCACCTCGGGCGTTCCGGACGGCGCGGGGGCAGACTCCGCCTCGCGGAGGCGCGCCTGAGCGTCGACCAGGGCGCGCTCCATGGAGTCCACCCGTGCCGCGAGGGTCGCGAGGTAGGCGTGCACCTGCTCGGGGTCGTACCCCCTGCGCACGGTGGCGAACTCCCGCTGGCGGATCTGCTCGCCGCTCGCCACGAGCGGACGCTCCGGATCACCCGTGGACACCGCGGATCGCTCCTCCTGCCGACCACCGGCCTCGGCAGCTCACACACTGGATCGGCGCACCCTCGCATCCGAGGGCCCTCCCCCGCATCTTGGAGGCGCGGCCGACAGGATGCAACGACCGCAGCGCCCCCACGCCGTGTCCGGAGCGGACTCGTCCGGTTACCCCGTGGCGCCGGCCCCTTCCTCCTCCCGGCGCAGCACCTCCTCGAACGAAGCGATCGCCACCTCGATCTGGGAGTCGTCGGGCTGCTGGGTCGTGATCTTCTGGAGCCAGATGCCTGGAGCCATGAGGGCCCGCATGACCAACGAGGTCTGGTGCCGCGCGCCCAAGCGCAGCGCTTCGTACGCCACACCCGCGATGATCGGGATCGCGACGATGCGGGAGAGCACCCGCCACAGGAGCCCGGGGGTGCCGAAGAGCGTGAAGACGAAGATCGTGATGATCATCACGATGATCAGGAAGTTCGTGCCGCAGCGCACGTGTTCCTTCGGGAAGCGGTCGACCTCACCGGGCACGAGCCCCACGCCGTGCTCGTGGGCGGCGATCGTCTTGTGCTCGGCTCCGTGGTACTCGAACACCCGGTGGATGTCCTTCGTCCGGCCGATCAGCCACAGGTATCCGACGAACAGCAGCACCCGGAAGACGCCCTCGCCGATCAGCAATGGCACGCCGCCGCCGAGTGTGCCCTCGACCCAAGAGAACAACGTCGTCGGTCCCAAGATGAACACGCCCACGAACAGCAGCAGCGCGAGCGCGAGGGAGACGCCGATCTGTTTGGAGGTGAGCTGTTCCTCGTCGTCGACCGACTGGTTCGCGGCGATCATCAACGCCCGCATCCCGATCGCGAGCGATTGACCGAGCACGATGACCCCGCGCAGCAGAGGCTTGCGGAGGATCGGATGCCGGTCGGCGACCGACCGGATGTCGTGCGATTCCAGATGCACGTCTCCGCTCGGGCGACGCACCGCGACCGCCCAGTGATGGGCGCCGCGCATCATCACTCCCTCGACGACGGCTTGGCCACCGTACAGATGGGGTGCAGGCGCCGGCGATGCGGCCGGATCGTCGGCCACCTTCGGCTAGCTCTTCTGGGCGGCCTGCTGCGCAGCCTGCGTCTTCGCGTAGCGACGCTGGAACCGCTCGACCCGCCCGCCGGTGTCGACGAGCTTCTGCTTGCCCGTGTAGAAGGGGTGGCAGTTCGAGCAGATCTCAGCGCGGATCTCGTTCACCGTCGAACGGGTCTGGAACGTGTTCCCGCACGAACAATGCACGTTGGCGATCTGATATTCGGGATGGATCCCCTGCTTCATGTGGTGTTCGTCTCCTTCACTGACGGCTGACGGTCCCTCGCACCTATAGGAACGCCAGGCTATTCCCGGTACGTCGGGCCCGGGTCGACGATCAGTTGCCGCTCTTCGCGATCTCCTTCAGGAACTGCTCGTTCGACTTCGTCGCCCGGATCTTGTCGGTCAGCAGCTCGAGGGCGGCCCCCGGATCGAGCGCGTGCAGCACGCGCCGCAGCTTGATCACCAGCGCCAGCTCCTCGGGCGGGAGCAGCAGCTCCTCCTTCCGCGTGCTCGAGGCGTCGACGTTGATCGCCGGGAAGATGCGCTTCTCGGCCAGCTGGCGGTCGAGGCGGATCTCCATGTTACCGGTGCCCTTGAACTCCTCGAAGATGCCCTCGTCCATGCGCGAGCCGGTCTCGACGAGCGCGCTCGCGATGATCGTGACCGAGCCGCCTTCCTCGATGTTGCGGGCCGCGCCGAAGAAGCGCCGCGGTGGGTACAGCGCCGAGGCGTCGATCCCACCGGACAGGATCTTGCCGCTCGCCGGCATCCCCAGGTTGTACGCCCGGGCCAGACGGGTCAGGTTGTCGAGCATGATCACGACGTCCTGCTTCTCCTCGGCCAGGCGCTTCGCCCGCTCGAGCACCAGCTCGGTGATCTGGATGTGCTGGTCGGTCGGCTTGTCGAACGTCGAGTACACGACCTCGGCGGCCGTGACGGTGCGCTGCCAGTCGGTCACCTCCTCGGGTCGCTCGTCGACGAGCAGCACGATCAGGTGCACTTCGGGATTCGAGGCATTGATGCCGTTGGCGATCTGCTTGAGGATCGTGGTCTTACCGGCCTTCGGCGGTGAGACGACCATGCCGCGCTGGCCCTTGCCGATCGGGGCGATCATGTCGATGATCCGCTCGGCGACCGCGGTCGGCCCCGACTCGAGCCGGAAC
>JBOGVO010000039.1:0-5011 GCA_050692855.1 Actinomycetota bacterium
CGATCCGGGTCTTCCTCGTCGACGACCACGGGCTGTTCCGCTCGGGCGTCCGTGTCGAGCTGGGCGGATCGATCGAGGTGGTCGGCGAGGCCGGCACGGTCTCGGAGGCCGTCGACGGCATCGAGCGGACCCGTCCCGACGTGGTGCTCCTCGATGTGCACCTTCCCGACGGCAGCGGGGCGGACGTGGTCAGGGCCGCCGCCTCCCGGGACCTCGAGCCGAAGTTCCTCGCGTTGTCCGTGTCCGATGCAGCCGACGACGTGATCGAGGTGATCCGCGCGGGCGCCCGCGGATACGTCACGAAGACGATCGCGCCGGCCGATCTCTCGGTCGCGATCGGGCGTGTGCACGACGGCGACGCGGTCTTCTCGCCGCGCCTCGCCGGTTTCGTGCTCGACGCGTTCGCCGGCGCGCCACCGAAAGGCGCGATCGAGGACGATCTCGATCAGCTCACCCCTCGGGAGCGCGAGGTCCTCCGCTACATCGCTCGCGGCTACGCGTACAAGGAAGCCGCGCGCGAGCTCCACATCTCCGTGAAGACGGTCGAGACGCATGTGTCGTCGGTGCTGCGGAAGCTCCAGCTCTCGAACCGGTACGAGCTCAGTCGGTGGGCGAGTGATCGGCGGATCGTCTGAGGCGTCGCGCGGCGCGGCCGTCGGGCCGTTCGTGATCGCGTACGGCGGTGCCGGGGTCGCGCACGGACGGGCCCTCGTCGTGAAGAATGACACCGACCGACGGGGGGAGGGACGAGCGTGTCGCAGCAGGGCGGGACCGAGCTCTGGTGGCTGCTGGTCTTCCGGTGCGTCTCGTTCCTGCTCGCGTTGGCCATCTGGTGGATCGTCCCGGACGATCGATGAGGAGCCCGGTTCTCCGGACGGCCGCCCCCCGCGGTCGGTCGACGCTCGCGACGCTCTCTCCCGGGTACTTCGCACTGATCATGGCGACGGGCATCATCTCGATCGCCGCCGAGCAACGCGGGTTCCACGGGCTCGCCGTGGCGTTCGTCTGGGTGAACGTGGTCGCGTACGCCGGACTGTGGGCCCTGACGGTCGCGCGGCTGGTCCGGTTTCCCGGCCGGGTCTTCGCCGACCTGCTCAGCCATCAGAAGGGCGCGGCGTTCCTGACGATCGTGGCGGGCACGAATGTGCTCGGCAGTCAGCTCGCGACGATCGCCGGGCGCACGAGCCTCGCCGTCGTGCTGTGGTGGGTGGGGCTCGTGCTGTGGGGCGTCTTGCTGTACGCGTTCCTGACCGCTGTGACGTTCCACGAGCCGAAGCCGGACCTCGCGACCGGGATCGGGGGTGTGTGGCTGCTCTTGGTGGTGTCGACGGAGTCGGTCGCCGTGCTCGGGACGACGGTGGCGCCCTCTGTCGCGCTGCAGTCCGTGATGTTCGTCTCGCTCCTGGCCCATCTCATCGGGGCGATGCTCTACATCCTGATCATCGGGTTGATCTTCTACCGCTGGACGTTCTTCGCCATGGGGAGCGATCAGGCCACCCCGCCCTACTGGATCAACATGGGGGCTCTGGCGATCACCACGCTCGCGGGATCCAACCTGGTCCTCGCGGCACCGCGATGGGCGCTGCTCCAGGAGCTGCGGCCGTTCCTGACCGGCATGACGGTCCTGTTCTGGGCGTTCGCGACCTGGTGGGTGCCCCTCCTCGTGATCATGGGTGTCTGGCGCCACGGGGTGAAACGGGTGCCGCTCCACTACGACCCGCAGTTCTGGGCCCTCGTCTTCCCGCTGGGGATGTACTCGGTGGCCACGACGAAGATGATCGAGGCCGCCGCCCTGGGGTTCGGAACGTGGATCCCCGTGATGGCCTTCTGGGCCGGTCTCGCGGCGTGGACGATCACCGCGGTCGGCATGGTGGTGGCGGAGCGCCCCCGTCGCACCGCGTGAGTCCCGGCCCGATCACCGGACCCAGCCGCGTCCCGGCGCCAGGATGCCGGCCGGGTCGAACGAAGCTCGCAAGCGGCGGTGCACGTCGACGGCCGGGGGCGGGGCGTCACCCAGGCCACCGGGTCCCATGACCGCCGGCGCGACGCCTCCGGCGTCGGCGACGCGAGCGCGCACGGCGTCGAGCTCCTCATCGGTCGTGGCGGCGATCCAGACGAGGCCGACCCCGGCCAGCGCCGCGTGCGTGTGGGAACCCGCGATGATCCGAGCGAGGGCGGAGGGCACCACCGACGCCTCCACGACGGTCCCACCAGGCGGCCAGGTCCACCACGGCGACCGCGGGAACCGCTCGTCGTCGGTGGCCGGCGAGCTGCCGGGGACGATGTCGCTCAACGCGCCGGACGACTCCTCGACCTCGCCGTCCCACCCCTCGAGCCGCACCTCCACGCCCTCGGCCGTCGCGACCACGCCCGCGACCAACGGCACGCCCGCGACGATCGCGTCGGCCTCGGCGATGCCTGCCCGTGGCGCGACGACGGTCGCCGATCGCTCGGGGAGCGGACGCACCTTCAGCGCGACCTGCGTGATCACACCCAGGGTGCCGAGCGACCCCGTCATCAGCCGGTGGAGGTCGTATCCCGTGACGTTCTTCACGGTGCGGGCTCCGCTCTTCACGATCCTCCCGTCACCGGTGACGAGCTCCATCTCGACGACCGTGTCACGGATCGCCCCGACGCGGAGCCGGCGGGGCGACGACGAGCTCGACGCGATCACGCCTCCCACGGTCGCGTCGGCGGGGGCGTCGGCGGGCCACTCCTGACCTCGCTCGGAGAGGGTCTCGGCGAGCGCGCCGCAACGCATGCCCGCCTGCACCACCACCAGCATCTCCGCCGCCTCGTAGGCGACCAGCTGGTCGAGCTGGGTCGTCCAGAGCTCGGCGTCGACCTCGGCCGGGTTGCCCTTGTCGAGGTGACGCCGTCCGCCGACGATCAGCACCCGTCGGCCCGACGAGCTCGCCTCCCCGAGCGCCTCGGTCACGTCGGACGCCGTGCGCGGGTGGATCAGATCCACGAGCCCTCCGGGAGGTCGCGGGCGTCGGCCTCCGCGTCGCCCGAGCCCGCCGCGGCCAGGGCGAACTCGCCGCACCGCGCCCCGTCGGGCAACACCTTCCGCGGGTTCATGCGGCCGTCGGGGTCGAAGGCCGACCGCACGCACGCCTGGGCGTCGAGATCCGTGGCCGAGAACACGAGCGGCATGAAGTCGCGCTTCTCCAGCCCGATGCCGTGCTCGCCGGTGAGCGCGCCCCCCGCGTCGATGCAGAGGCGCACGACCTCGTCGCTCGCCTGCAGCACCCGCTCGAGGGTGCCGGGCACCGACCGGTCGAACGAGAACAGCGGGTGCAGGTTGCCGTCGCCGGCGTGGAACACGTTGGTCACGATCAGGCCGTGGCGCTCCGCGATCGCGTAGACCCCGCGCATCACCTCGACGAGCCTAGTCCGCGGCACAACGCAGTCGTGCAGGTGGTAGTGGGGGGCGATCTGGGCGACCGCGCCGAACGCGGACTTCCGGCCCTTCCACAGGAGCGCGCGTTCGGTCTCGTCGCTGGCCACCCGCACGCTCGAGGCGGCGTTGTCGCGAGCGGCCTCCTCGACCGCCCGTGACTGCGCGGCCACGCCGGACGCGGTCCCGTCGACCTCGACGAGCAGCACGGCGGCGGCGTCGGTCGGGTAGCCGGCGTGCGCGAAGCTCTCGGCGGCGCGCACGATGCCCTGGTCCATCATCTCGACGGCCGCCGGCACGACGCCGCGCGCGATCAGCGCGGACACCGTGGCGGCGCATGCTTCAACCGTGTCGAACCCGAACAGCATCGTCCGGACGGCCGGGGGGAGCGGAAGGATGCGCACGCACGCCCGGGTCACGACCCCGAGCGTTCCCTCGCTGCCCACCACCACCCCGCGAAGGTCGTAGCCGGCCGCCTCCGGCCCTTCGGCACCGAAGCGTTCGAGCGAGCCGTCGGGCATCACGACCTCGAGCGCGAGCACGTGAGCGCTCGTCACCCCGTACGCGAGGCAGTGCGGACCTCCGGCGTTCGTATTCACATTGCCGCCGATCGACGACGTCTGCTGGCTCGAGGGATCGGGGGCGTAGGTCCATCCCATCGGTCGCAGGTGCGTCGCGAGGTCGAGGTTCGGCACCCCCGGCTCGACCCACGCGAGACGGTCCTGGGGGCGCACCTCGACGATCTGCGTCATGCGAGCGGTGACCACGACGAGCGAGTCGCCGATCGGCGTGGCGGCGCCGGCGAGGCCGGTCCCGCTCCCGCGTGGCACGATCGGCAGGCCGTGCGCCGCGGCGACGCGCACGCACGACCGGACCTGCTCCGTGGTGATCGGCAGGGCGACCAGGGCGCAGCCGCCCTCGACCATCGAGGCGTCGCGGGCATACAGGCGCAACGCGAGCGGGTCGGAGAGCACCGCGTCAGGGCCGAGCGCGGCCTCCAGCTCGCGGCGGGCGGCATCGACGTCGGCCATAGGTTGCAGGCTACCGCTCCCCGATGGCCGATCGGAGGGGCGGCGGCCTCAGGCGACGCGTCCGGGAGAGCCGTCGCCGGCCCGGAAGGGAAGCCCCTCGGCGTCCCAGGCTTCCATGCCGCCTGCGACGTTGTAGGCCTCGAAACCGCGGGCCTGCAGCATCATCGTCGCGAGCTCACTGCGGTTGCCGCTGCGGCAGATGACGGCGATGGGCCGGCCCTCGTCGAGCTCCGACCCGGCGCCCGCCATGATGGAGTTCAGCGGCAGGTGCACGGCGCCGTCGATGCGCCCGGCTTCCCACTCGTAGAGCTCGCGGCAATCGACCAGCTGGATCTCGTCGAGCCGGTCGTGCACACCTCGCACGGTGGTCAGATGATCGCTCGTCGTCTCACCCATGGCAGATGCAGAGCCTACCAGTGGGCCGGGTTTTCCCCGGCTCCCGCCTCGGCGCGAACGCGTCAGGACCAGGCGTCCAAGGCGCGCTCGAACGCGGCCCGCGCCTCGGAGTCGAAGAGCACGAATCGCACCTCGCGCACGTCGGTCTCGGTGGTCATGACGGCCTCGATCGCGATCGAGGCGG
>JBOGVO010000040.1:0-12692 GCA_050692855.1 Actinomycetota bacterium
CTACACGGTCGACGCCGCGCGGTCGTGGGCACGAGCCGTCGCGGTTCGAGGTGGCCGCATCGTCGCGGTCGGCACCGACGACGACGTGCGCGAGCACGTCGGGAGCGCCACCGAGGTGGTCGACCTCGGCGGGGGCATGCTGCTGCCCGGCTTCCAAGATGCGCACGTGCACCCCGTCGGAGGCGGGCTCGACATGCTCCGGTGCGACCTGCACGGGCTCTCGACCCGCGAGGAGTACCTCGAGGCGATCCGGGCCTATGCCGCGGCGCACCCGGACCGGGAGTGGATCCTCGGTGGAGGCTGGTCGATGGATGCCTTCCCGGGAGGCACGCCCACGGCGGAATCGCTCGATGCGATCGTGCCCGATCGCGTCGTCTACCTGCCCAATCGCGACGGTCACGGCGTGTGGGTCAACGGGCGGGCCCTGGCGCTCGCCGGCGTGACCGCGGAGACCCCGGATCCTCCCGACGGACGGATCGAGCGCGATGCGGACGGCCGGCCCACCGGGACCCTGCACGAAGGCGCCTCCGACCTCGTCTGGCGCCTGGCGCCCGGCGCTCCCCCCGGCGATGCGTACGAGGGGCTCCTGAAGGGCCAGGAGTACCTCCACTCACTGGGCATCACCGCGTGGCAGGACGCGATCGTGGACGAATCGAACGCGTTCGGTCGCAACTACTCGGTCTATCTCGATGCGGCGGCACGAGGCGACCTGACCGCGAGGGTGGTCGGGGCGCTCTGGTGGGATCGCCACGCGGGGGCCGAACAGATCGATGCGCTCGTGGACCTCCGTGCCCGTGGCCGCGCGGGCAGGTTCGCCGCCACGAGCGTGAAGATCATGCAGGACGGCGTGTGTGAGAACTTCACGGCGGCCGTGCTCGAGCCCTACCTCGATGCGGACGGCCACCCCACCGGGAACAGCGGTATCTCGTTCGTGGATCCCGATGCCCTCAAGAGCTACGTCACCGAGCTCGACCGGCTCGGGTTCCAGGTGCATTTCCACGCCCTGGCCGAGCGCGCCGTCCGCGAGGCGCTCGATGCGATCGAGGCGGCGCGCATCGCGAACGGTCCGAGCGACCATCGCCACCATCTCGCCCACCTTCAGGTCGTGCACCCCGACGACGTGCCACGGTTCCGCGAGCTCGACGCCGTCGCGAACGCACAGCCGCTGTGGGCGGCGCACGAGACCCAGATGGACGAGCTCACGATCCCCTTCCTCGGGGAGCCTCGGTGGCGATGGCAGTATCCGTTCGCCAGCCTCGTCCGGTCCGGCGCTTCGTTGGCGATGGGGAGCGATTGGAGCGTCTCGAGCCCCGATCCGCTCGAGGAGATCCACGTCGCGGTGAACCGGTCGTTGCCACTCGGCGACCACCACGAGGTCGAGATCCAGGAAGTCTTCCTGCCCGACGAACGGCTCGATCTTCCGTCCGCGATCGCCGCGTTCACGATGGGCTCGGCGTTCGTGAATCACCTCGATCACGAGACCGGCTCGATCGAGGTCGGGAAGGCCGCCGATCTCGTCGTGCTCGATCGGAACCTGTTCGACCATCCCGTCTCGGCGCTGAGCGACGCGCGGGTGGTCGCGACGTTCGTGGAGGGCGCCAACGTGTACGAAGCCGCGGGGGCATGAGCTGGCGCCGTCGGCCGACGCCGTCTGCGTCCCACCGTTGACCACGGGCCGGGCGGGCAGCGCGAACGCCCCGAGGGCGGTGCTAGCATCCGGCCTCGATCCTTCGAACGACGCCATTCCCCGGAGGTCTCCGACGTTGTCCCAGAGTCCCATCGACCCGACGATGCTCGAGCCCGTGCTGGCATCGGCGCTCGGGCAGGCGCGCACCCTTCCTGCCACGGCTTACACGTCGCAGGCTGTCTTCGACTGGGAGGCAGCGCATCTGTTCGAAGGAGGATGGGTCTGCGTCGGGCGAGCCCACGATCTCGCGAAGCCCGGCGACCAGAGGGCGATCCGCACCGAGGTTCGATGAGTTCGAGGGATTCGACAAGGGCGACTACACCCGCTCGTCGCCGCACGCGTCCAGGAGTGGGGGGCTGGATCTTCGTGAACGCGGACGGCGACGCTCCCACGCTCGAGGACCAGCTCGGCAGCCTCGACGAGTTGGTCGCGCCCTGGGAGCCGTCGCGGCTCGTCGTCGCGGAGACGCACGAGTATGTGATCGAGGCGAATTGGAAGACGATCACGGAGAACTATCACGAGCGCTCTCACTGCCCCTCGATCCACCCCGCTTTGTGCGCCGTGACCCCGGTGGACTCCGGAGAGAACCTGCCACACGGGGGGATGTGGATCGGTGGCACGATGGAGCTGAAGGACTTCGCCCAGACGATGTCGCTGACCGGGGAGTCCTTCGGTGTTCCCCTCCGCGGACTCGACGACCGGCAGCGGCGGACGGTCCTCTATGTGGGACTGTTCCCGAACCTGCTGCTCAGCCTGCACCCGGACTACGTGATGACGCATCGCATCGAGCCGCTCGGACCCGCCCGGACCAAGGTCGAGTGCCAGTGGCTCTTCCCGCCCGAGGCAACGGAGCGACCTGGCTTCAGCCCGGCGTACGCGAGCGAGTTCTGGGACATCACGAACCGTGAGGACTGGCTCGCGTGCGAGTCCGTGACCCGAGGTCTCCGGAGCGCAGGGTCTCGTCAGGGCCCGTTCGCGTGGAGCGAGGACGAGGTGCACATGTTCATGGGGATGGTCGCACAGGCCTACCTGGACGGTCGCGCGAGCGAGCCCCCGCGGGCGCACGAGCCCGACAACGCCGGCGCCTGACCCAGGGACAGTCGAGCGCCTGTCCACGGCGGTTCCGCAGCGTACGATTCCGTCCAACCACGAGGAGGGAGCCACGATGACCGAGTCGTTCGACATGGGGCTGGTGCAGCGCGGAGCGCGCAACCGGCGGACCCCGTACTACGACGCGACCCAGAAGTACGGTCCGAAGGGCTTCACCGTCTACAACCACATGTACTTCCCGATCCGCTTCGACTCGTTCGAAGCGGAGTTCGACGCGCTGTTGAACGCCGTCACCTTGTGGGACGTCTCGGTCGAGCGGTGCCTCGAGATCTCGGGCCCCGACGGGTTCACGTTCGCTCAGCTCCTCACGCCGCGCGACCTGTCGAAGTGCGCCGTCGGCCAGGCGAAGTACGTCCTGATCGTCGACAGCGACGGCGGCATCGTCAACGACCCCGTCCTCACGCGCATGGACGAGAACACGTTCTGGTTCGCCCTGGCTTCGAGCGACGCGCTGCTGTTCGCGCGCGGGCTGAAGAACGCCTACCCCGACCTCGATGTCTCCATCAAGGAGGCCGACGTCGCGCCGCTGCAGGTTCAGGGCCCCAGGTCGAAGGACCTCATGGTCAAGCTGTTGGGCGAGGGCATCCTCGACCTGAAGTACTACTTCTGGACCGAGGCGAAGGTCGCCGGGGTGCCGGTCGTCGTCACGAGGACGGGCTGGACGTCGGAGGTCGGCTACGAGGTCTACACGACCGACACCGCCCAGGGGAACGACGTCTACGAGGCGATCATGGACGCCGGGCAGGAGTTCGGCATCGTCCCGACCGGCCCGAGCGACATCCGTCGCATCGAGGGAGCGATCTTCAACTGGGGCGCCGACATGACCTATGAGAACAACCCGCTCGAGATGGGTCTCGAGCGGTTGGTCGATTGGGACACCTTGTCCGACGAGGACGCGATCTCGATGGCGGCCCTGCGGAAGATCCGCGACGCCGGCGTCGATCGCCGCATCGTGGGGGTGGAGATCGGCGGGGAGCCGTTCCCGGCCCTGAACAACGTCACGTGGCCCGTGTCCTCCGGTGGGGAAGAGGTGGGCACGGTGACCTCGGCGATCCACTCGCCGCGCCTGGAGAAGAACATCGGGTTCGCATGGGTCCCCACCGCGCTCGGGCCCCTCGGCACGTCGCTGCGCGTTGCCACGGAGTGGGGCGACCGCGACGCCACGGTGGTCGAGATGCCGTTCGTCGATCCCAAGAAGCAGATCCCCGTCTCGTAGTCGACGAGGGTTGATCAAGCGTTCAAGTCCGAACGGCTGGCGAGGGCCGCCCATCGGAGTTGCGTCCGGGCCTGTGTTGAACCATGATTCAATCTGAGCGCCCGGCAACCATCCGGGCCGATGCGAGAGACACGGAGGCCGAGACATGGTGAACGAGCGGCAGGAGATGCTCGAGAAGAGCGCGACGCTGTACTTCGGACCGTGGTACCGCCAGTCGCCGTTCTTCGAGGCGACCCGGCGAGCTGGATGCACGTCGTACGACATCTACAACCACATGTACCTGCCGGCGTACTTCGACGATCCGGAGACCGAGTACTGGGCGCTGACCAACGGCGTGACGATGTGGGACGTGGGTGTCGAGCGGACGATCGAGGTCGGCGGCCCCGACGCCGACCGGCTGATCGACATGATCACGTGCCGCGACCTGACGAAGTGCGCGGTGAAGCAGGGCAAGTACATGCTCGTCACCGGCCCCGACGGGTCCATCGTGAACGACCCCGTGTTGCTCCACGTGGCCGAGGATCGCTGGTGGATGCAGCTAGCCGACTCCGACGCCGGCTTGTACGCCCTCGGCGTCGCGGCCGCCGCCGGGCTCGACGTGCGTGTGACGACGCCCGACGTGCATCCCATGCAGGTGCAGGGGCCGATGGCCGCCAAGACGCTCGAGAAGCTCGTGGGCCCCGCGATCTACGACATCAAGTACTACTGGATCGAGGAGTTCGACATCGACGGGATCCCCGTCGTGATCAGCCGCACGGGCTGGACGGCGATCCCGGGCTTCGAGGTGAACCTGCTCGACTCCGGCAAGGGCAACGACCTCTGGAACGCGGTCGCTGCCGCGGGTGAGGAATTCGACATCCGTCCGATCGCTCCGTGCGAGGGTCGGCGCATCGAGGCGGGCATCTTCAACTACGGGTCCGACATCCGCCTCGGCGATACGCCGCTCCACGTGATGGGGCTCGAGCGCCTCGTCGAGGAGCAGCCGCAGGACTACATCGGCAAGGCGGCGCTCGAGGAGCTGCGCGTCACGGGCGTGGACCGCAAGCTGGTCGGCATCGAGCTCGACGGCGACGAGCTGCGGGCCGAGATGTCCGAATATTGGACCGTCTCGTCCGAGGGCAAGGAAGTCGGACACATGACCGACGCGGTGTGGTCGCCGGGGCTGAAGAAGAACATCGGCTACGTCTGGGTGCCGATCGCCTTGGCCGAGCCCGGGAGCAAGCTCGACGTCGAGACGGAGGACGGTGCCCACCTCACCGGCTCGACCGCTGCTATCCCGTTCGTGGATCCCCGGAAGGAGAAGCCCGCCGGCGCTCTGTCGTCGTAGCGTCACACGCCACGCGGCGGAACATCTTCGTCACATCTCGGCGTTCTCTCGGCTGAACCCCTCGCCATCGGGGTATCGAATCATGCGTGGAACCACGAACCCTCGACCCCCAAACCCTCGGAACCTCGAACCTCGAACGGGAGGAACCCCTCGATGAGACGAACGATCGTACTGTTGGCGGTGCTCGCCGTGTCGGCGACCGCGTGCTCGCTCTCACTGAGCGACCAGGCGACGCAGGACAAGGCCACGGGACTCAGCTCCACCGCCGCCGAGCCGCTCCACCCCGGTCGCGAACCGGTCGCGGCGGTCGTCGACCGTGTGCTGCCCGCTGTGGTGAACGTGACCACCGACGTCTATCAAGCCGATGGATCGTCGGGTCAGGGGGTAGGAACGGGCTTCATCGTGCGTCAGGACGGCGTGATCGTGACCAACTGCCACGTCGTCGAAGGCGGATCCCGTCTCACCGTCTTCCTCTCGGACAAGGACCGAACGGAGTACGAGGCTCGGCTGATCGGCGCCGACTGCTTGAACGACCTCGCCGTGCTCGACATCGACGCCGAGGGCCTTCCGACGGTCGCGCTGGGTGATTCCCAGGGACTGCGCCTCGGACAGCAGGTCGTGGCGCTCGGCTACGCACTCGGCCTCGAGGGTGGCCCCACGGTCACCGACGGCATCGTGTCGTCGCTCGACCGCACGATCGATGTTCCCGACCCGAATTGCGGGTCATGCCCAACGCAGCAGACCGCTCAAGGACCCGTGCCGGCTCGGACCTACCCGAGCGTGATCCAGACCGACGCGGCGATCAACCCCGGCAACTCGGGAGGGCCGCTCGTCGACATGTCGGGACAGGTGGTCGGCATCAACTCGGCCGGCAACGGCGACGCGGAGAACATCGGGTTCGCCATCAAGATCGACTTCGTCCGCGACACGATCGAGTCGTCGATCGACGATCCGCTCGCACCGTCCGGTTACCTCGGCGTGTCGACGGCCGCGATCACGCCCGACCTCCGATTCCAGCAAGGGCTCGACGTGCAGTCGGGCGCCTTCGTGGTCGGCACGCTCGCCGACGGTCCCGCAGCAGGCGCGGGCATCGGGGAAGGCGATGTGATCGTCTCCGTCGACGGCAAGGCCGTGCGGTCTCCCGACGACCTGGGCTTGGTGCTCGACGACCTCGCACCGGGTGACACCGTGTCGATCGACCTCGTCGAGTCGGGAGGTCAGACCCGCACGGTCGAGGTCGAGCTCGCGGCTCGGCCGCTCCCGGTCGACATCCCGTAGCCGTCACTCCTCACGGGCCCCGTGCGCTAGCCTGGGTCCCGTGAAGGTGAGGCTCCGCAACCCCGATCGCGAGGTCGAAGTCGCTGGCGGGCGTGCGGTCCGCGAGGTCCTCGACGAGCTCGGCGTGAACCCGGACACCGTCCTGGTGATCCGTGGAGGCGAGCTCATGACGCGTCACGATCGCGTCGCCGAGGGTGACGATCTCGAGGTGCGTCCGGTCATCTCCGGGGGGGCCGCGTGAGATGCCGGCGATGCCACGGGCCGGCGGTGGTCGAGGTTCGCAGGCACAACGCCGCGTTCTGCAAGGACTGCTTCCCGCCCGTCGTCACCGACCAGGTTCGCAGAGCGATCCGGCGCTTCGACATGCTCCGGGACGACGATCGCGTGCTGGTGGCCGTCTCCGGAGGGAAGGACTCACTCGCCCTCTGGGACGTCTTGCTCGAGCTCGGCTACGACGTGACGGGCCTGTACCTGGGGCTCGGCATCGGCGGGTACTCGGATCGGTCGCATGAGCGCACCGCGGCCTTCGCACGCTCACGCGACGCCGAGCTGCGGGTCGTCGATCTCGAGGCGGAGCACGGGTTCGACATCCCCACCGCAGGTCGCCGCGGCTCGCGCTCCACATGCGCCGTCTGCGGATTGTCGAAGCGCTACATCTTCAACAGGTCCGCCCTCGACGGAGGCTTCGACGTGATCGCGACCGGCCACAACCTCGATGACGAAGCCGCCACCCTGCTCGGCAACACCCTGCGGTGGAACACAACGTCCATCGCTCGGCAGTCGCCGCTGCTCCCGGCCAAGGACGGCATGGTCAAGAAGGTGAAGCCCCTGTACCGCCTGAGCGAGCTCGAGACGGCTGCATATGCCTTCCTCCGAGGCATCGACTACGTCGTGGAGGAATGCCCCCTCGTGGCCGGCAACACACACCTGCGATACAAGGACGCGATGAACGCGATCGAGTCGACGTCGCCCGGCGCGAAGGCGCAGTTCCTTTTCGGATACCTCGATCGGGGCGCCGGCCTGTTCGCGCGCGAGGACGACGCCGACCTGCGGGGGTGCGAGTCGTGCGGCCAGCCGACCACCGGGAGGTATTGCGCGTTCTGTCGAGCCAGGGCGCAGGTGCTCGGGCGACGGCTCGGCACCGAGGCGATCGCTCCGGCCGACGATCGGGAGGTGGCCGAAGCGCTCTCCGACGAGGTGCTCCCGGCCGAGATCTACGGGGGGACGCCGGCATGAGCGGACCCTTCGAGGCCGGCGAGCGGGTGCTGGTGGTCGACCAGCGCGACCGCGCGTACCTGTTCCGGCTGGAGGCGGGGGGCACGTTCCACACCCACAGCGGCACGCTGGCGCACGATGACGTGATCGGCTCCGACGAAGGATCCGCGTTCGCGACGTCGAAGGGCATGGTGCTCGTGGCCTATCGGCCCCGGTTCGCCGACTACGTGTTGAAGATGCCGCGAGGTGCCCAGGTCGTGTACCCGAAGGATCTGGGGCCGATCGTGACCTACGCCGACGTGTCTCCGGGCGTTCACGTGCTGGAAGCCGGCACCGGCTCGGGGGCGCTCACGATCGCCCTCTGCCGCGCCGTGGGGCCCGAAGGACGGGTCGTGTCCTACGAGGTCCGCGACGACCATCGGGACAAGGCAGTCGCGAACATCGAGGGGTTCTTCGGCAAGATGCCCGATCAGCTCGACCTTCGCCGGGGCGACCTCACGGAGGTCGCCGGATCCGACGAGCGGTTCGACCGAGCCGTGCTCGACATGGCAGAGCCGTGGGTGCCCCTGGAGGCGCTCAACGAGGTCCTGGAGCCCGGAGCGGTCGTCTGCACCTACCTGCCCACCACCGTCCAGGTGCAGCAACTCGTGCTTGCGTTGCCCGGCAACGGGTTCCATCACATCGAAACATTCGAGACCCTCAAGCGCGGATGGCACGTCGCCGAGCGGAGCGTCCGGCCCGACCATCGGATGGTGGGCCACACCGGGTTCCTCACGATCGCCCGCCGGCTGGCGTGACACCATCGCCCGCCGGCTGGCGTGACACCATCGCCCGCGGGCCGGCGTGATCCGTGGCCGGCTCGGTGTCGGCGGCGGTCGGTAGCGTCGTCGTCACGAGCGATGGACAGAACTACCCTGGAATGGGCATTACACGTTCGCCGAGAACTTCCGTATGAGTAGGAAGAGGACTCGAACGACGCTCCACAGGAACGGGGGAGCCGGGGGTACCATCCGGCTCTACCCGCTGGAGGTGACCACCATGGCGGATCGAGAGCAGGTCGAACGGTACGACGCTCACGTGCACGAGCTCCAGAGCCAGGTGAAGTTCCTGGAGGAGGAGGTCGGACTCCTGCGCCGTCGGCTCACGAACGCGCCCCGGCAGGTCACGCTCCTCGAGGAGAAACTCGTCGAGACGCGCGGGCAGCTCAACCGGGCGGTGGGCCAGAACGAGAAGCTCGCCGACGCCCTGCGGGCCGAGCGTGACAAGATCGAGGCGCTCGCCGAGGAGGTCGAGAAGCTCTCGCAACCCCCGGCCTCGTTCGGCGTGTATCTCGCGAGCAACGACGACGGCTCGATCGACGTGTTCACGGCCGGCCGCAAGATGCGGGTCATGCCCGCTCCCGACATCGACGAACGCTCGTTCCGTCCAGGCGTCCAGGTCGTCCTGAACGAGTCGCTGAACGTGGTCGAGGTGCTCGAGCCCGACCGCGCGGGCGAGGTCGTGAAGGTCAAGGACCGCTTGGGCGACGACCGCGTGATCGTGGTCGGCCGCGGCGACGAGGAGAACGTGGCACATCTCGCGGGTGAGCTGCTGTCCACGCACGTCCGAGCGGGCGACAACGTCCTGTTCGATCCTCGCGCGGGGGTGGCCACCGAGTTGCTGCCCAAGGAGGAGGTCGAAGAGCTGGTGCTCGAGGAGATCCCCGACGTCAGCTACGAGGACATCGGCGGCCTCGAGGGCCAGATCGACTCGATCCGTGATGCCGTCGAGCTGCCTTTCCTCTACGCGGAGCTGTTCGCCGAGCACGAGCTCGAGGCACCGAAGGGCGTGCTGCTGTACGGACCTCCGGGGTGCGGCAAGACCCTGATCGCCAAGGCGGTCGCCAAGTCGCTCGCCGAGAAGGTCGCCGAGCGCGCCGGCCGCAGCGACGCTCGCAGCTACTTCCTGAACGTCAAGGGTCCCGAGCTGCTGAACAAGTACGTGGGTGAGACCGAGCGGCAGATCCGCGAGATCTTCATCCGGGCCAAGGAGCGCAGCGACGAGGGGCTCCCGGTCATCGTGTTCTTCGACGAGATGGACTCGATCTTCCGCACGCGCGGTACAGGCATCTCGAGCGACGTCGAATCCACGATCGTGCCCCAGCTGCTGAGCGAGCTCGACGGCGTCGAGACCCTGAAGAACGTGATCGTGATCGGCGCCTCGAACCGCGAGGACCTGATCGACCCCGCGATCCTGCGCCCGGGCCGACTCGACGTGAAGATCAAGATCGAGCGTCCCGACCAGCGGCAGGCCGCCGATATCATGTCCAAGTACCTGAATCCCGTCGTGCCGATCCACCCTGACGAGATCGCCCGGTACCACGGCGACGCCGAGCAGGCGTGCTTCCGCATGATCGAGAAGACGATCGAGCAGATGTACGAGCCCAGCGATCGCAACCGATTCCTCGAGGTGACGTACGCGAGTGGCGACAAGGAGATCCTGTACTTCAAGGACTTCAACTCCGGCGCGATGATCGAGAACATCGTGCGGCGCGCCAAGAAGGACGCGATCAAGCGGTTCCTGTCGACCGGCGACAAGGGCATCACGACCGAGGACCTCCTCACGGCGATCCGTGACGAGTTCAAGGAGAACGAGGACCTGCCCAACACGACGAACCCCGACGACTGGGCCCGCATCTCGGGCAAGAAGGGCGAGCGCATCGTCTACGTGCGCACCCTGCTCGGGCACGACGGTGACGGCCGGCAGGTCGAGCGCGTGAACGCCGGTCAGTACCTGTAGGGTGGCCGCGTGGCCATCCCCAAGGTCTTCGGGACCGAGACGGAGTACGGCATCGCAGCGGTCGGGGCGCCCGATTTCAACCCTGTGCTGTCGTCCTCGCTGCTGATATCCACGTACGCGGGGTCGCTCAGACGCATCCGCTGGGACTACGAGCAGGAATCTCCGCTCCGCGACGCCCGAGGGTTCGAGCCGGTCCCCGCGCGCGAGGGCACCGAGGAGGATCTCGGGCTCGCGAACGTGATCCTGCCGAACGGGGCCCGCTACTACGTCGACCACGCGCATCCCGAGTACTCGACCCCCGAGTGCATCACGCCGAGGGAGCTCGTGGTGCACGACAAGGCGGGGGAGCGCATCCTCGAGCGTTCGCTCCACGAGGTGGCGCAGGTGATGCCGAGCGCGCCGCAGCTCTCGATCTACAAGAACAACTCCGACGGCAAGGGCAACAGCTACGGCACCCACGAGAACTACCTGGTCGACCGCGCGACGCCGTTCGGGGACATCGTTCGCGACCTGACGCCGTTCTTCGTATCCCGCATCGTGTTCACCGGTGCCGGGAAGGTCGGGGCGGAAGCGCCCTGGGACGACCGGAACCGTGCGGCGTACCAGCTCACCCAGCGCGCCGACTTCTTCGAGACCGAGGTGGGCCTGGAGACGACCTTGAAGCGGCCGATCATCAACACGCGCGACGAGCCGCACGCCGATCCCGAGCGCTATCGGCGGCTGCACGTGATCGTGGGCGATGCGAACCTCTGCGAAGTCTCGACCTACCTGAAGATCGGCACCACGGCGATCGTTCTCAAGATGATCGAGGACGGCTTCCTGCCGGACCTCACGATCGCGAACCCGGTGCAGGCGCTGCACGAGGTCTCCCGCGACATCACGTGCACCCAGGACGTGGCGCTGGCAGAAGGCCGGCAGGTGAACGCGGTGCAGCTCCAATGGGAGTACCTCGAGCACGCCAAGAAGTACGTCGAGCGTGAGGACGACACCCCGGAGAACCGTGAGGTGCTCGAACGTTGGGAGCTGGTGCTCGGCGCGCTCGAGACCGATCCACTCACGCTCCACCGCGAGCTGGACTGGGTCGCGAAGCATCGTCTCATCCAGGCCTATCGCGACCGCGACGGTCTCGAGTGGAACGATCCCAAGCTGCGCGCGATCGACTTGCAGTATCACGACGTGAGACGCAACAAGGGGCTGTACCACCGGCTGGAAGCGAGCGGCAAGGTCGATCGTCTGACGACGGACGAAGAGGTCGAGGACGCGGTGATGAACCCGCCCGTCGACACCCGCGCCTACTTCCGAGGCCGCTGCATCGGCAAGTTCCCCGACGCGATCGCGGCCGCGTCGTGGGACTCACTCATCGTCGACACGGGCGCCGATGCCTTGCAGCGCATACCGATGCGGGAGCCACTGCGAGGCACGAGGGCGCACGTCGAAGAGCTGCTGGCCGCCTGTGACGACGCGGCATCGCTGGTCGCGAAGCTCCAGGGCTGAGCGCCGGGCCGGCGCGAGCGTCCTTCAGCCCTCAGCCGAACGATCCGAAGCCCCGGGTAGGATGGTCGCATCGAAAGGAGTCGTGCCGTGCCGCAGGAGCAGGAGCAGAAGAAGGTCCAACGGAAGGGCGGCGGAAGCGACGACGCCGACGCCGGCCAGGTGCAGTCGACCTCCAAGGCCGCGGAGCTGAAGGAGGAGATGGACGACATCCTCGACGAGATCGACTCCGTGCTCGAAGAGAACGCCGAGGAATTCGTCAAGAGCTACGTCCAGAAGGGCGGGGAGTGACCGACCCGCTCTTGCCTCTGTCGGGCGCGTCCTTCGGCGCGAACCCGAGCTTCGTCGACCTGCTCCGCGATGCCCGTCCGGAGGAGCTCACGCACCTGCGGCAGACCGTCACGGCGGAGGCCGCCACGGCGGTGCCGCACGGCACCACCGTGCTGGGGCTGATCTACGGCGACGGTGTGCTCGTCGCGGGCGACCGGCGGGCCACCTCGGGCTACACGATCGCCGACGACACGATGCGGAAGGTGTTCCCCGCCGATGACTACTCGGCGATCGCGATCGCGGGAGCGGCAGGCATGGCC
>JBOGVO010000041.1:0-15633 GCA_050692855.1 Actinomycetota bacterium
CACCTACATCACGCCGATCATCGAGCGCGCGGCCGGTCCCGTCGTGACGAACTCCGGGAAATGGGCCTGGTACGCCCCCGGCAACCTCGGGTTCGACGTCGCGTTCGCCACGCTCGAGGAATGCGTCCGCTCCGCCGAGACGGGCCGGCTCGTTCGGAACGAGGAAGCATGGGCCGATGGCTGATCGGGCTGATCCAGCGGCCCTGCGGGTCCTGGCCTCTGGCGTCGGCACGGGCCGGGTCCTCGTGCTCGACGAGCCGCTCAGCTTCTGGGGAGGGCTGGATCCCGAGACCGGACTGCTGATCGATGCCCATCATCCTCAGGCAGGCAAGCGGCTCGCCGGTCGCGTGGTCGTGCTGCCGTCTGGGCGTGGATCGAGCTCGAGCTCCTCCGTGTTCGCCGAGTCGATCCGAGCCGGCACCGCGCCCGCCGCCGTGGTGCTGGGCGAGGCCGACCCGATCGTGGCGCTCGGCGCCATCGTCGCGGCGGAGCTCTATGGCATCGAGGTGCCCGTCGTCGTGGCGGCCCGCCACGGCCTCGCGAGCGGGGAGACGGTGACCGTGCACGCCGCCGCCGGTGAGCCTCCGCGCATCGCGCCCGGCTGAGGCCGAGGAGGGGGACCCGGCGCCGATAGACTCGGCGATGTGGCGACCCCCTGTCCCACCTGCCAGGCCCTGAACGACGAGGCGGCGCGCTTCTGTGCGTCGTGCGGTGCCCAGCTGGTGCAGCGATGTCCCAACTGCGGCGCCGACGTGCCCCCGAACGCCCGGTTCTGCCCGTCGTGCGGCACACCGTTGGGGGGCGAAACGTCCGCCGGCGCGCCGCTCGAGGAACGCCGGCTCGTCACGATCGTCTTCGCCGACCTCGCTGGGTTCACCGAGCAGAGCGACCGCGCCGACCCCGAGGATGTGCGGCGCATCCTCGTGCCGTTCCATGCGGTGGCCAAGGAGGAGATCGAGCGCTTCGGCGGCACCCTCGACAAGTTCATCGGCGATGCGGCGATGGGGGTGTTCGGGGCGCCGATAGCTCACGAGGACGATCCCGAGCGCGCGGTGCGCGCCGCGCTCGCCATCCGCGAACGCGTCACCGACGGCCACCTGCCGGTTCGGATCGCCGTGCACACGGGCGAGGCGCTCGTGACCTTCGGGGAAGGGCCGCAGATCGGCGAGCGGGTCGCGGGCGACGTGGTGAACACGGCTTCGCGGTTGCAGTCCTTCGCCGCGGAGGGCTCGGTGATCGTCGGCGAGCCCACCCAGCACGCCACGCGTCACGCGATCGAGTACGAGACCCTGCCGGCCACCCGCGTGAAGGGCAAGGCCGAGCCGCTCGTGGCGTTCGTGGCGAGATCGGTCCGCGCCGATACGCCGGAACGGGAAGAAGACGACCCGCCCCCGTTCGTCGGCCGGATCCGCGAGAAGGAGCTCCTGCACGACCTGCTCGAGCGCACGATCGACGATCGCACGCCTCGGCTCGTGACGGTCGTCGGCGAGCCGGGCATCGGCAAGACGCGGCTCGAGCAGGAGCTGCACGATCACCTCCGGGCGACCCACGACGGCGTCGCCTGGCATCGCGGACGGTGTCGACCCTTCGGGGAGTCGATCACCTACGCGGCCCTGGAGGAGATCGTGCGATCGATCGCCGGCATCAGGCCCGGAGCTCCGGCCGCGGAGGTCGAGGCGCGGCTCGAAGCCCAGCTCGGCTCGGTGGAGCCGCAGGAAGCTGACCGAACGTGGCTCGCGGCCCGCTTGCGCCCGCTCCTCGGGCTCCCCGCCGACGACGACTCCGCGGTCGACGTCGACGAGACCTTCACGGCTTGGACGCGGTTCCTGGAATCGGCCGCCGAGCGCGCTCCGGTCGCCCTGGTCGTCGAGGATCTGCATTGGGCCGACGACACCCTGCTCGAGTTCCTCGAACGCCTGATGGAACGCGCCCCGGACGTGCCGCTCTTCCTGCTCTGCACCGCTCGACCCGAGCTGTTCGCTCGGCGGCCAACGTGGGCGGCCGGCGTTCCGCACGCCACGACCATCTCGCTCTCTCCCCTCAGCGACGGCGAGATGTCGGACCTGCTCGGCGCGTTGCTGCTCAGATCGGTGCTGTCGCCGGAGAGCAGCGGCGAGCTGGTGCGGCGCGCCGGTGGGAATCCGCTGTACGCGCGGGAGTTCGTGCACATGCTCGAGGATCGAGGCGAAGGCGTCGGGATCGGTCCGCCGGCCGCGAGCCAGGACGGTGGAGCGGCGCGGGCACGCGCAGCGGAGGCGAGCGTGAACGTGCCCGATACCGTCCAGGCCCTGATCGCGGCCCGGCTCGACGCGCTCGAGCCTCCCGACCGCCGGTTACTGCAGGCGGCCTCGGTCGTCGGCGACCGCTTCTGGCGCGGCGCCCTGGCGACGCTGGACCCTGTCGCGCCGGACCTCGAGGCGTCCCTCCGCACCTTGCAGCGGCGCGGACTGATCCGTCGTTCGTCGACCAGCGCGATCGAGGGTGAGGCGGAGTTCTCGTTCGCGCACGCCCTGATCCGCGATGTGGCGTACGGTCGCCTGCCTAGGCCGGCGCGCTCCCATCTCCATCGCAGCGTCACCTCGTGGCTCGGGACGATCGACGCGGCCGGCATGACGGCGAAGGCCGACCTGCTGGCGTCACACGCGGTCCGGGCGCTCGAGCTGGCGCGCGCCGCGGGGCTCGACGGCGACCTCCCCGACCTCGAGGCCGATGCGCTGCGCCACCTGGTCGCGGCTGGCGAGCGACAGCAATCGCTCGATGCCGCGCGAGCCGCCGAGTACTACCGCCAGGCGGTGGCGCTCGCGCCGCCCGGGGGGGAGCGCGCCGCCATCCGTCGCGACGCCACGAGCCTCGGCTGGCGATCCGGCGGCATGACGTCGAAGGAGGCGCTGGAGGAGTACGAGCAGTCCGAGCGCGAGGCGCTCGAGGCGGGGGACCACCGGCTGGCGGCACGAGTGCTCCGTCGCATGTACTTCCAGCACGGGCTGCGGGGGGAGACCCCCGAGGCGGGCGCGGCGCTCGATCGGGGGATCGCCCTCGTCGAGGACGACCCGGATGCCCAGGAGGAGCTGGCGGAGCTGCTCGCCTGCCGATCGGAGGCGGAGATGTTCGCGGGGCATTCGAGCGAGTCCCGCCGACTGGCCGAACGCGCGCTCGAGCTGCCGCACACGGAATCGGTCGCGTTGATGGCGCTGCACCTGCGCGGCAACGCCCGGTGCGAGACCGGGGACCTGGGCGGGGTGGACGACCTTCGGGGAGCCCTCGAGATCGCCGAGGCGTCGGGCGTCGCGATCGACATCGTCACGTCGTACTCGTACCTCCTCGAGTGGGTCGGACTCATGGACGGCCCGTCGGTGGGGTTGCCCATGAACCGCACCGCCGTGGACCTGTGCCGGCGACGCGGCATCGAAGGGCAGGGCATGTGGGCGCGCGCCGAGGGATTCTGGCTGCGGTTCGACGCCGGCCTGTGGGACGAGCTGCTTTCGGAGGCCGGCGACGCCGACGCGTGGGCGAGCGCGCACGGAGACAAGCAGATCGCCACCGTGGCCGACCTCTATCGCGCGCGGGTGATGACCCACCGCGGCGACGTGAAGGAGGCGCTCGAGCTCGTGGGCTCCTTCCTCCCGGAGGCGCGCCAGATCGAGGATCTGCAGGTGCTCGGGCCGGCGCTCGCCGTGGCGATCGTGGCCCATGCCGCCGCCGGCGATCGCGCGCAGGTATCCGCGCTCGCCGAGGAGTTCGACGACGCGACGGCGGGCGGCCCCACGGAGTACCGCGAGCTCCACCTGCCGGAGATCGTCCGGGCGGTGGTGTCCGCCGACGGGTCCGATCTCGCGCATCGGATCGTCGGCGACCGCTCCGTCTTCGTCCGGCGCACCCAGCTCGCCGTAGCCTCCTCACGCGCCCTGCTCGCCGAGGACCGAGGGGATCTCGACACCGCAGCAGCCGCCTTCGGCGAGACCGCGGGGGCGTGGGAAGCCTGGGGCGGCCGCTTCGAGACGGCGCACTCACTGGCAGGGCTCGGCCGGTCGCTCGATGCCCTCGGTCGGAACGAGGAAGCGTCGGCGGCGACCGGTCGCGCGAACGCGATCTTCGACTCGCTCGGCGTCCCGGCCACGCGCCAGATGTGATCCGACCACGGCCGAGGATCCCTCGGGACCTTCTGCGACCGCTTGAGTCGTCCACTAGACGGATCTGCGGTTCGCGGATCCATCAAGATCCCCTCTACACCTGCGGGCACTGGTCCACATGAAGGTACTGGCCGCACTCGTCGTCGGTGAGCGTCCTCGGGACCTCCCGGCGGGCGATCTCGAGAAGGTCGTCGATGTCGAGGGCCCAGATCCGGACGCCATCGCACCAGCTCGTGGAGGCGAGCTTCGTGCCGTCCGGGCTGAAGTTCACGCCATAGACGGCGCATCCAGAGCGCGGCAGGACGAGCTGCTGCGCTCCCGTGGCTGCCTCGAAGAGCCGAACCGTGCCATCTTCGCTCGCTGTGGCGACGCGCGATCCGTCGGGACTGAAGGCGATGTCGGTCTCGCCCCCCGACTGACCTTCCAGGACGAACAGAGGTGGTCCGCCCTCAACGTTCCAGATCTCCACTGGTCCCTCCGGACCGGCCGTCGCGATCCGGGGACCGCTGGGATCGAAGTCCAAGGAGGATGCGTTCGTATCGATCGTGCGGACGACCTCACCCCGCTGCCAGTCCCAGATCGTCACGTGGCTCTTCCTTTGCTCTGGTTCGGCCGCGGTCGCCACGAGGAGACCATCGGGGCTGAAGCGAACATCGAAGAGATGAGATCGACGGTCCTCCTCTTGCAGGACGCGGATCACATGGCCGGATCGATCGATGATCTTCGCCGTTCCGCGCCAGCCGGCGGTGACCAGGAACTCCCCATCGGGGCTGAAGGCGACGGCGTTGACGTCGAGCGTGTGCCAGATCGTGGAGAGCTCCTCCCCCGTCGCCGGATCCCACAACCTCGCCACCTCGCCGCCGCAAGGAGGGCAGCCACGGTCGTTGTCGTAGACGGCCACTCCGATCAACCCGCCTCTCGGGCTCGCGTCGAATGCGGAGATCTCCAAGTCGTCACGAGTCGAGCTGAGCGATCGAAGGTTCCGACCTGGCTGCAGATCCCAGATCGTGAGCGCCCCGACGTCGTTGGGGTCGCCGGTAACCACGTGCCGTCCATCCGGCATGAACACCGCTGCGGGATAGCCGGCGCCTTGAAGGTTCGCCCACTCGGCGCCTCCGTCCGGACCCAGGTCCCAGATCTTCACGGCGGAGATACCGGCGTCCCCGGCCATCACCCGTGTCCCGCTCGGCGAGAAGGCCACGCCAACGATGCCGCTCCCGGTCTCTTGCGCCGATAGCGACCACAGCTCCTGGACGCCCTCCACCCCGATCTCCCACACCCTCGCAGTGCCGTCCGAACCTCCCGTGACCAGGCGAGAGGAATCCGGGCTCCACGCGACGTTGAAGGCGGACCCCGCGTGACCGAGCAACGTGTAACGGAGCCTTCCCGACTCCGCCTCCCATATCCGCGTGTTGTTCAGACTGCTCGCGGCGATGTATCGGCCATCCGGACTCCAGGACACCCCCCGCGAGTTGGGGAGGGTGCAACAGTTGGGCCCGCTCAGTTCGAACACTTCCTTGCCGGTCTCCACGTCGAACACGGACCCGATCCCTTCCTCCCACCAAGACACCACGGCGAGGCGGATGCCGTCGGGACTCAGGGCCGTGTCGATCGCGCCGGCCATCGGGACGTTCGAGACCACCCGGTCGGTCGACAGGTCCAGGACCCGGACCCTCCCGTAGGTCTCCTTCCAGTCGCCCCAAGCGGCGGCGACGAGCGAACCGTCTTCGCTGAACGAAGGACCCCACACACCGAATGCGCTGCCGTCCGCCGACACGCTGGAGACGAGGCGCCCGGTCGAGGCGTTCCACACCTTCAGCGTCCCGTCGTCGCCGGTCGTGGCGAGCATCGAGCCGTCCGGACTGAATGCGACGTCGTTGATGTCCCCATCGTGTCCTTCGAACGCGAGGACTCTCTCACCCGACTCGTCGTCCCTGATGTCGATCATGCCCGAGTTCTCGGGACCCTCGGTCGCGAAGACTCCTCTCGAGCTCCAGGCAACGAGTCCCCCCAGCTCGGGCACCTCCAGCTCGAGCCGCGACGCCACCAGGGCTCGGTGGAGCGCTTCCTCCCCTTCCGGGAGAACGGTCCCGCCCGAGGAACGCGTGGTCTCGACGGCCTCGGTCGCGAGTAGGACACTGAGCTCGGGGTCGACCTCCAGGTTCGCTACGGCGGCCGCAGCGAGTTCTCTCGCCGTCGCGAACCGGGCCTCGCGTTCCGCCCGATCGGCCTCACGGCCCGCCCTGTTGCTCTGGTTCGTCGCGACGACCGTGAGCGATCCGGCGATGAGCGCCGCGGCCGCGAAGACGGCAACCAGGCCCCGCAGCCGGCGCGCTGAGCGCCGCTCGATCCTCGCCTCGCGCGTGCGCCGCTGCTCATCTTCCTCACGCTCCCGATCGCGCTGATCGACACTCGTCTTCAGGTACGCGCGCTCGGGTCGCCCGATCGCCAGCTCCGTGGTCGCGGCCCACGTCTCGAGCTGCTCCAGTCGGGCACCCCGCATGAGGAAGCTCTTGTCCCCATCGGAGCCTCGCCATTCGGCGGCCGCCCTGGCCAGGCCTCGCTCCTGGCGGAGGTCGTCTCTCGCGTCGTCGATCCACGTTCGCAGCCGTCCCCAGGCGCTCAGCAGCGCCTCGTGGGCGATCTCGACCGTGGGCTCCCGGGTGGAAGGCTCCCGATCGAAGGTGAGGAGACGGTGGCGCCCGAAGGTATCCACCACGATGTCGATCGCTTCCCGCTCCACTTCGAAGGCGTCCAGCTCACTGCGTGCGACGCGGCGCCGTGTGTCCTGCCGCCCCTCTCCGAGGGTGACCAACCGCAGGAAGGTCTGTTTGGCGGCCCGTCGGCCCTGTTGGTCGATCGTCTCGTAGATGTGTTCGGCTCGGGCGGCGAGGGCCCCCGTGATCCCGCCGAGCTCCCGGTACGCGGTGAGGGTCAATCGATCCTCGTCCCGACGTTCGAAGAGCTCCGTGAGGGCGTATTGCAGGAGCGGAAGGGCGCCGGGTTGATGGGCGACGTCGGCGATCATCTCCGCCACCAGCCCGGGCTCGGGCCGGACTCCGACCCTCTCGACCGGCCCTCGGATCGCCTGCTCGAGCTCGTCGGGTGTGAGGGGGGGAACCGCTTCGGTCCGTTCAGCGAGCAGCTCCCCGAAACGCGGGTAGATGAGCGGGCGGTCGTAGAAGTCTGCCCGCAGGGTCATGATGACGCGGAGCCGGCTCTCGGGGTCGGCGGTGGCGACGCGAAGCGCCTCCAGGAACAGTTCCCGGTCCCGTTCGTCTGTGGTCAGTGTGAAGACCTCTTCGAACTGATCGACCACGAGCACGACTTCCGCCTGCCCGGGCGCAACCAGGTCGACCGCCTCGAGCAGGCCTCGAGTTCCTGAATCGAGGCGGTCGTGCAGACGGGGCACAGGACGCACCGCGATCCGAAGGAGCGCGGCCTCGAGCTCGTCGATGGGGTGTGCTCCAGGGAACATCTCGACGATGAAGGGAGCCTCCTGACTCTCCAAGGCCCCCTGCCTGATCGCCGGAACCAGTCCCGCGCGCACGACTGAAGACTTCCCGCCCCCACTCGGGCCGACGACGGCAAGGAACCTGGATCCGGGCCCCACCTCGTTCAGCCTGGTGAGGAGGCGCCGGGTGAGCTCCCCTCGCCCGAAGAAGTCTGAGGCATCGGCCTCGGTGAACGCCCGGAGGCCCGTGTAGGGGTTCCGCTCATCAGCAGGTCGAGGAGAGATGGTCGCGGTGGGCTCGAGCGCCGTGCGGGCCGCCACGGCGAACGCATCCGCCTCGGGTGCGCTCGTCCCGACCTCTGCCCGCTCGGCCAGCTCCGCGATGGACGCTTCGCTGGGCAGCAGATGCTTGACGAGGCCAGCGAGCTTCCGGACGTCCTCGGAGGGTTCCGGCGCCGGGTCGCCCCTGATCAGGAAGTCGCCGAGATAGGCGTTCCCCTCCGGATCGAAGAGGATGTTGGACGATCCGACGTTCCCGTGGCCTACACCCTGGAGGTGGGCGAACGCGAGCGCCACAGAAACCTGCTCGACCACGCGAAGGACCCGATCCCGCTCCAGCGGCTCCCCTCTCTCCTCGATGGCTCGAAGGCTCCCGCCGCGGAGGTAGCGAGAGACGATGTAGGCACGACCGGGCTCCCGCCAGTAGTCGTAGATCGGGGCGATGTGCGGATGCTCCAGGGCGGCGATGGCCTGGGCGTCCGCGTCGAAGCGACGGACGAACTCCGGGTCGGCGGCGATGCCTTCGTGGAAGACCTTTACGGCCACGTCGCGCTCGACGTGGGGCTGGATGGCGCGGAAGACGACCCCGGTGGGTCCGTCGTCGATCTTCTCCAGGAGCCGGTAGCCGCGAAGGGGCTCTCCCCGCAGATCGAGTCCGGGATCCTGCTTCAGGACCCGTTCGTGAAGCCTGAGGAGCTCCGGGGAGGGATCGATGCCCAGCTCGTCCGCCAGGATCTCTCGCGCTCGCTGGAAGGCATCGAGGGCGTCGGCCTGGCGCCCCTCGCGGTAGTAGGCGAGCATCAGGAGTCCCCAAAGATTCTCTCGCCAGGGGTGCCGTGCCAACAGGGTCTCAAGGTCCCCGATCGCCCGGGCCTCGGCGCCACTCGCCAACAACCCTTCGGTCCTAACCTCTTGCGCCTCGAGGCGAAGCTCGTCGAGTCGGGCGGCCTCGGCCAGGAGGGAGGGCTGGTCGGCGAGGTCGGCGAGGGCCGGCCCGCGCCACAGGGTCAAGGCGTCATCGAGCGTGCCGACCGCGATGTTCGGATCCACAGGCAGGGCCTTCTTCGCGTCTCTCATGTGCGCGGCGAAGCGCGTCGCGTCCAGCTCGGAGGGATCGAGCCTCAGGCGGTACCCGGGTGCGTGGCTCTGGATCCGGTCGCGCCCGAGGGCCTTCCGGAGGTGCGAGATGTAGGTCTGGATGACGTTCCGGGCCTGCTCGGGCGGCTCTTCGGCCCAGATCTCGTCGACGAGGGTCTCGGCAGGCACGAGCTCGTTCGCGCGGAAAAGCAGATGCGCCAGGACCGCGCGCTGCTTCGGCCCGCCGAGAGGAATGGGGCCGCCCCCCGCGTCCACCTCGAGTGGCCCGAGAACCCCGAACCGCATCCTCCCCCCGTACACGGGACGCGCCAGCGGCGTGGGTAGGAGCGCTCGGATCTGTTCAGCGACGTCGCCCTGCTCCGAAGCGACCGTCAAGACGTGCACGGGATCTGAGAACCCCTTGAAGTGAAGCTGGCCGCGATCCAGGTACCGGACGCCCTCGACCGTGCGGGCGAGGTGAACGAGGTTCTGACTGGCAAGGATCTCGCCCGGACCGGCCTCGCCGCATAGCCTGGCCGCGAGATTCAGGACCCCTCCGCGGTAGCCGCCCTCGACCGGCACCGCCTCACCGGCGTCCAGCCCGATCCCCACGGGGAGTGGGAGATCCGGGGAGGCTCTCGTTGCCCGGAGAAGCCCCGCCTGCAGCTCGACCGCCGCCCTGATGGCCTGACGAGGGGAACGGAACACCGCGAGAGCTTCGTCTCCCCGGAGCTCGATCACGGATCCGTCCCGAGCCTGGACGTGCTCCCGAGCGATATCGGCGAACGTCGCCGCGAGGCTGGCAGCCGCTTCATCGCCTCGCTCCTGGGTGAACCCGGTGTATCCGCGGACATCCGCGACGAGAAAGATCCTGATCTCCTCGGCCGATTCGTCCGGAGCTGAACTGTTTCCCGCGCGGCGGCCACGCATCCTGGCCGGTCCATGGGGAGCCTGACCGATCTGCCCCATGCGGCCGAGTATCGACCCTCGGCCTTCCGGCCGCCATACCCCGGCGTCGTTCTGTCGCTCCGTCATGGGCTCCACCCTCGAGCGAGGCGCTTGAGAACGGCTGGAAGGAGGCTTCTTCCAGCCACCCTCAAGCGCCGCCCGCCAACATCGGGTCATGGTCCTCATGGGAGCGGCGGCTGATAGGGAGGAGACCGAAATGAGCGCCTCGCACGTAGTCCGAAACGGAGCAGCAACGCATCTCATTGGGCGGGTGCTCCTGGCGATCGTCACGAGCCTTGTGCTCACGGCGGCCGCGTGCAGCGGGGAGGCGGGAGTCGAGGAGACCGCGGCAGACGGTTCGGGGGCCCTCGATGAGCTGGCTCAACCCGCAGATCGACCAGTCCACTCGCCGATGGCCTTGGGCGCCCTCGCGTACTTCCTCGATGGCGACCTCTACGTGGCCGACTGGAACGGTGCGAACCCCGCCCGGATCGTCAACGGGCATCCCGGGACCGGCGGCTGCACGGACGAGTTCTGGGCGGAGGGGACGATCTGGTCGCCCGACGGGCGGTATCTCGCCGCTCGGCACGCGACGAGGTGTCAGGACGGCGCGTCGGGGTGGTGGGACGCCGTGATCATCGATCCGAAGGGCGAGGTCGTCGCGTCGATCCCGAGCGAGGGGTGGCTCATCTCCTGGTCGCCCGACGCCACGCGCGTCGCGGTATGGATCACCTGGGGCGAGACGGTCGGCGTCTACGGGCTCGACGGCGAGCGCCAGGCGGTGCTCGAGCTGCCGGGCGGGCTGATGGCTCCGGGCGACTTCGACCCGGTGTGGTCGTCGGACGGCGCATCGCTCTTGGTTCCTCACGGCGTGGAGATCCCGCTCGGCGGCAGCACGCCACGGCAACTTCCCCCGGAAGATCCACGATCGAAGGACGCCGCGTATTCGCCCGACGGATCGCGCGTCGCCTACGTCGACCACGGGTCGCTCGAGGTTGCTGCGGCCGATGGTTCGGACCCTCAGGAGGCGATCGCGCCTTGGGTGCAGCGCCCCGTATGGTCGCCGACCGGTGATCAGGTCGCCTTCATCTACTCGGAGAGGGAGGGTCTGGCGTCCACGGAGCTCCGTGTGCTCGACGTGGCGACGGGCGAGGTGACGTCGTTAGTGGCCGGCACGGGTGGGAACGATCTCTACTGGGGGGTCATCGAGTTCTCGCCCGAGGGTGATCGGATCCTTTTCTCGAGGACGGACGACGGGGGCCGCGGCATGAGTTCGCTTTGGAGCATCAACGCCGACGGCTCCGACCCTCGTCGTCTCGTGACCGGGACCGTCTGGGGCGATTGGCTATCGCTCAGTCCGACAGGATGAGACCTTCGGTCGATGGCCCAGCGCTCCGGCCACCGGCAGGCAGCACGTTCCAACAACCTGCCGCGCGCCCTGCGCGTGAGGCCGCGCGGCCTTGTCCACGGCCTGCCGCCCCGGGTGTACGCACTAGGAGCGTTGTCCGCGGATCAAACCCACTACTGGTAGTGAACCATCGGGCCATTTCTTGGGCGTGTACCAGTTCTCATCCGGGTGCGCGGCCAACGGGCCCAAGCAAGCCAGCCAACAAGCCACCATCGATGGCTGGGAGGACCTCTCCCCTGATGGCAAGAACGAGCGCGGGCTCGACATCATGGCTCGGCTACCGGTGCCGATGACCCGCGAGCGCACTGATCGGACGCCGCTGCCTCCGCGGACGCAGCGTCGCTGGCGTGCGTACGCGGAGAAACGTTCTGATCCGCAAGCTCGTGGTGGAACCAAGGACGATGTGTGAAACGCATCGAGTTACTCGCCGCGCTCCGAGCGAAAGCGACCGCGTAAGGGAAGCCTTCCTGGTCGCCTCGGTCATCGTCTCGGCGTCCCGGGTCTCGCCCGGGGCTGGATCACCACGCGGATCGGCAGGGTGTTGGCCCTCGCGAACTCGAAGTCGCGCTGGTCGTGGACGGGCACGGCGAGCGAGGGAACGAGCGGATGCTCCACGGTCAGGATGGCCGATCGGGCGCGCGCGCTTAATCAGCCAGCAGGTGTCGGAGCACGTCACGGAACTCGTCCGGGGTGAACTCCAGCGTGGCGTCGCCCACCTCGAGCTCGACGCGCTGGAGGTTGGCCGAGCCCGTTGGCATGGGGTGCGCGAACGTCCAGATCCCTTCGCGCTCGGCCATCGCGAACGCGGACGCGCGGAGCTCGTCGGCTCCGGTCGGCAAGAGCAGGTGCATCATCGGGGTGTGCGGCGGGTCGGGGACGACCGCGACGCCGGGGATCTCCTTCACCGCCTCAGCGATCGCGAGAGCATGTTCTTGGTACGCCGGCATCCGCGGGATCCGCGTCCGCAGTCCCGCGAGCCCGGACGCCGCATACGGCCACATCGCGTAGAGCGTGCCGCCGTGGCGCTTCCGCCACTCGCCCACCTCGGCCATGACGTCCTCGGGGCCGGAGAGACAGCAGCCGGTGATGCCCCCGAGCTGCTTGTAGAGCGAGACGTACACCGTGTCGAACAGGCCGGCGATCTCCGCGAGCGTTCGTCCGTAGAAGGTCCCGCACCCCCAGAGTCGAGCGCCATCCATGTGCACGGCCGCTCCGCGTTCTCGGGCCCACTCGACCTGCTCCACGAGCTCGTCCCACGCGGGGAGCTGTCCGCCGATCTCCCGCTGCGGGAGCTCGAGGAGCAGGGCTGCCGGCGGCTCGGCAACCGACCGCAAGTCCTCGATCGTTATCAGCCGCAGCTCGTCGCCCACGGGCCGGCCGACGAGATCGTGCAGCCGCCGGTAGCCGCCGCCCTCGTGGTGATCGAGGTGGCAGGTGGGGTGGAAGAGGACGACCCGCCGTCCTCGCGCGTCCGCGTGCACACGAAGTGACACCTGCTGGGCCATCGTGCCGCTGGGGAGGAACGCCGCGGCCGGCTTGCCGAGCAGCGACGCCACCTCCGCCTCGAGCTCGGTGACCGCACCGCCGTCCCCGTATCGGTCGGGCGCGATGTCGTCGGGAAGCTCCGCGAGGAGGTCGGCCGGTCGACGATTCCCGTGCCAGGACAGGGAGCGCGTACACGAGGCGCGAAGCGCGACCTCGTCGACCTCAGTGGGGTCGGGCATCCGTGGATTGTTGCATCGTGGGTGCAGATCAGACACAACGCCCTCCTCAGGACGATGCCCGCATCACATCGAGGTCGACGCCTCACGGCGATCCTTCCGCACGATCCGCGTCCACGACGGCCGGATCGCCGACGACACGTCCGAAGAGCCCTTCGCATCCCTCTCGGTCGCACAAGGGCTCGATGGTGGAGGTGAGGGGAATCGAACCCCTGTGTCTCGGCGACCACTCGGGACTTCTCCGGGCGCAGCCTGGTGGTGAGATCTCGCCTCGGGGCTCCCACCGGCAGAGTTCCCTTCGGCCAGCCTCGGTGCGATGTCCCCCGCCGGCCCCGAGGCCGAACCGGCGGAGTGAGTCTGCTCACGACGCCCATCCCCCGGTCGCAGACGTCCCGGGGGGGACGGCTACCGCTTAGGCAGCGAGCGCGTACTCTTCGTTGGCGCTTGTGTGTTGTCCGGCGTTTAACGTGACATCCGGGATCACGGCCCGCTTCCCCCGAGCGATGAACGCCCAGATCGAAGCCTGTACACCCCCATCTATGCAGTTGTCCCTCCGAGTATACGGCCGCGGGGTGACGAGCCTGAAGCGTGACGTCAGTCGCCCGCCAGCACCCGAGCGCCGAGCTCGCGCGTCACGTCGACCGCGAGATCGACGTCCTGCTCGCGGATGCGCCAGTTCGTGATCGCCGGGCGGAGCGCGACCGTGCCGCCGAAGTCCGTGGTGCCGAACGCCACCCGGCCGTCCTCGATCACCGCCTCCCCGAGTCGCCGGTTCAGGTCGTCGAGGCGCTCCTCGGCGATGCCTTCGGGGTGATAGCGGAAGCACACGATGTTCAGGGGCACGTCGGCGAGCCGCTCGAGGTCGGGCGCTTCGTCGACGCGCGCGGCCATGCGCTGGGCGAGATCCAGGTGACGCTCCACGATCGCCCGGTACCCCTCGCGGCCGTAGGCGCGCAACGTCGCCCAGACCGGGAACGAGCGCGCCCGCCGAGACATCTCCGGCCCCAGGTATCCCCAGTTCGGGCGAGGGTCGTCGACGTCGGGCAGGTACGCGGCCCCGCTGCCGAACACGGCCGGCTGCAGCGACGGGTCGCGGACGAACGCGAAGCCCGATTCGTACGGCACGTTCAGCCACTTGTGCCCGTCGGCGATCGCCGAGTCGGCTCGCTCCAGGCCGGCGAGCAGGTGCGACGTGCGCGGGGACACCGCCGCGAACAGCCCGAACGCGCCGTCGACGTGCAGCCAGGCGCCGTAGCGCTCCGCGAGGTCCGCCATCGCGTCGATGGGATCGAAGTCGCCGGCGTTGACCTCGCCGGCGCTCGCGATCAGCACGGCCGGAGCACCACCCAGCGCGGCCAGCTCGCGGTCGAGCGCCTCGATGTCGAGCCGTCCGATCGGGTCGCGGGCGAGTTTGCGCACGCTCGACCGACCGAGCCCGAGCATCGCCAGGGCCTTCACGTCGCTCGCGTGCACGTATCCCGAGCCGAACACCGGCATCGAGGGAAGGCCCGCGGCTCCCGCTTCGTCGATGTCGACGCCGTGCCGCAGCCCCCACCATCGGCGGGCGCAGGCCAAGGCCGTGAAGTTCGCCATCGTCGCTCCGGTGCTGAGCACGCCACCCCACGTCGCGGGCAGGCCGAAGAGCTCCCTGAGCCAACGGAGCACGACCAGCTCGATCTGCGCCGCGAGCGGCGAGGCCACCCACGCGCCCGGGTTCTGGTCGAGCACGGTCGCGAGCCAGTCGGCCCCGAGCGCCGCCGGCGTCGTCCCTCCCGTGATGAAGTGGAACCAGCGCGGCCCCGAGGTCTGCAGCGCGCCGTCGAGGCCACCGAGCAGCTCCCGGATGGCCGGCTCGGCGCCTTCCCCGCGCTCGGGCAGCGGCGCGTCGAACGTCGCGGCGACCGACTCGGCGGCGGCGGCGCGGACCCGGCGGTCGTCGAGGGTCGCGAGGTACTCTGCCCCCTCCTTCGCGAGCAGGGCGATCACCGGATCGATCTCATCGGTTCGCGGCGCGCTCGGCTCGGCCATCCGACGATGGTACCCGCGTCTCCGGGAGCCCCGGACCCGATCAGCGACGTTCGATCGGGTCGACCGTCGAGGAATCCGGCTCGGGATCGGGCTCGCCCTCGGCAGGTGTGAGTCCCTGCGCCGCATCGGCCGGCGAGTGCTCGGCGCGCGATCGCGCGATGAAGGGGATCGCGATCGCTCCGATCGCTCCCGCGAGCAGGTACGAAGCCGGATACCCCCACGCGTCGGCGGCCCGTCCGAGACCGGGCTGCACGACCACGCCACCGCTCGACGACATCAAGGAATCGAACGACAGGATCGTGGCTCGCTGCTTCGACGGGATCAAGGCGTTGAGGTAGGCCTGACGGATCGGCATCGCGGCGGCGAAGAGCAAGCCCCAGGCCACGATCAGCGCCAGCACCACCCAGAAGTTCGCGACGAGGCCGATCAGCACGATGCACGCGACGCTCACGCCTTCGGCCACGAGCAGCGCCGAGGTGCGCAGTCTGAAGAGGCCGCGGATCCTTGCCGTGAGCAAACCCCCGAGCATCTGGGCGCCGGCCACGATCGCGGCGGTCAGCCCCGCGATGCCGTATGCGGCCTCGTTGC
>JBOGVO010000042.1:0-4404 GCA_050692855.1 Actinomycetota bacterium
CCCACACGCCGCGCGGCCTCGACCTCCTGAAGAACTTCCTCTACAACGCGTGCGATCTGCTGCCCTCGTGGACGATGACTTCGATCATCGAGACCGCTGCGGAGCACATCAGGGGCGTCGTCGGGACCGAACAGGTCGTCTGCGCGCTTTCCGGCGGAGTCGACTCATCGGTCGCGGCCGCGCTCGTGCACCACGCCGTGGGGGATCAGCTCACGTGCGTGTTTGTCGATCATGGGCTCCTGCGCGCCGGAGAAGCGGACCAGGTCGTCGAGACGTTCCGCCGCCATCTCAAGATCGATCTCGTGCACGTAAAGGCAGCCGACCGGTTCCTCGACCGGCTTGCCGGGGTCACCGACCCGGAGAGCAAGCGCAAGATCATCGGCGAGACGTTCATCCGCGTGTTCGAGGAGGTCGCCCGGGACGAGCTCGAGGACGCACGCTTCTTGGTACAGGGCACCCTCTACCCGGACGTGATCGAGTCCGGCACCAGGGATGCGGCCAGGATCAAGAGCCACCACAACGTCGGTGGATTGCCCGAGGACATGACGTTCGAGCTCGTGGAGCCGCTGCGCGATCTGTTCAAGGACGAGGTGCGGGCGGTCGGTGCCGAGCTGGGCCTGCCCGAAGAGATCGTGCAGCGTCAGCCGTTCCCCGGGCCGGGGCTCGCCGTGCGCATCGTGGGCGAGGTGAACGCCGAGCACCTCGCGAAGGTGCGAGGGGCCGACGCCGTCGTGCGCGAGGAGATCAGGCGGGCCGGGCTCGACCGGACGACCTGGCAGGCCTTCTGCGTGCTGCTCGCCGACGTGCAGAGCGTGGGAGTGATGGGCGACGGGCGCACCTACGAGAACCCGGTGATCGTGCGGGCGGTGACGAGCGAGGACGCGATGACCGCCGACTGGGCCCGGCTGCCCGATGACGTGCTCGACCGCATCGCGTCGCGCATCGTGCGCGAGGTGCCCGGCGTGAACCGCGTGGCCTACGACATCACGTCGAAGCCGCCCGGCACGATCGAGTGGGAGTGATGTCGCGACTGGATGTCGGCGCGCGGCCGTAGCATCCATCCGTGGAGGCCGAAGCACGAGAGGCTCGTCATACCGATATCGGTATCGGAGTCGCCCCTGAGACGCCTGGGTCCGATCTGATACCCGAAGCGGTATCGGAACGGTCGGAGCTCCCTGACTTCCGCGCACTGATCGAAGCGGAGATCTCGGAGGCTGAGGAGGCTGCCAACCGCACCCACGGCGCACTGTCCTCGCTGGGGGTCGGTGAGCTCGTCCTGTCTGCCCGGGAGCTATCGGGGTTGTCACAGAGGCAGCTCGCTTCACGGACGGGCACTTCCCAACCGGCCGTCGCGGTCATGGAATCGGGGAAGCGAGTTCCAACGGTGCGTACGCTCATGCGGCTCGTGGAGGCCGCCGGTTTCGAACTGGTCGTGGGCCTCAGGAGGCCGGGGCACGCGGTGCCCGTCGCGCTCGGCGCTCTGCTCACCAACATCCAGGACGGACTCGTCGACTACGAGCACATCCGTGCGCTCTCGCCGTTCGAGGGGCCGACCGACCCCGACCCTGATCGCTAGGGCTCCGATAGCCGGCGGGCCGTGACGATCAGGCGCTCGCTGCTCGAGTACTTCGGGTTGCAGGTCGTGAGCACCAGCGACGGGCGAGGGGTCTGCACCAGCACGCGTCCCGATCCGGCCGACGGCACCACGAACACGCGGTCGACCTCGTAGCGATACGTCCCGTCCCTGGTTCGGAGCGTGATCTCGTCGCCTGCCCGCAGCTGCTCGAGGTCGAAGAACGGCGCCTGGTACGTCGTGCGGTGTCCCGCGATGCCGACGCGACCCGTCTCGTCCCACGGGTCGGCGGTGTCCGGGTAGTGGCCGGGCCCGTCCTTCAGGTCCTCGTAGCCGGTTCCCTGAACGACCATGAAGTTCACGTCGATCGCGGGGATCTCGAGCTGCGCGTACGCATCGCCCAGCGGCACCTGCTCGGGCGCGGCCGAGGGATCGGCGGGCGCGGTCTCCAGCTCCTGGCGGAACTCCGCCCGCAGCTGCTCCTGTGCCGCCGCCGTGTGCAACCCCGTGCCCCACAGGGACCATCCGACGTATCCCGCGAGGCCGGTGGCCACCATGAGGCAGGCCATGCCGAACCAGTGCACGAGCGTGCGCCAGCCCGTTCGCGATCGACGGTCCTGCTCCTCGGCCATCACGGCGCCAACGGTACCGCCGCGCAGGGCCTGCGTCGCCCATCCCTCCTACACTGCCGTGCGTGAACGCCGTCTCCCCCCTGCTCGAGGGCCTGAACGACATCCAGACCGAAGCGGTCCTGCACACCGAGGGGCCGGTCCTGATCGTCGCCGGGGCGGGCAGCGGCAAGACCCGCGCCCTGACCCACCGCATCGCCTACCTGATCCGCGAGCACGGCGTTTCGCCGTTCGAGGTCCTCGCGATCACGTTCACGAACAAGGCGGCGCGCGAGATGGCCGAGCGGGTCGAGGGCATGCTGGGGGAGCGGGTCTCCCGCGGCATGTGGATCCTCACGTTCCACTCGGCGTGCGCGCGCATCCTGCGGCGCGAGCACACCCATCTGGGCGTCCCGAGCGGGTTCACGATCTACGACGACGGGGATACCGAACGTCTGATCGCCGGCATCCTGAAGGACCTCGACCTCGACCCGAAGCGCTACCCGCCGCGAGCGATGGCGAGCGCCATCTCGAGCGCGAAGGACCGGGTGATCGACCCCGACGACTTCGCGTCGATGGCGAGCAACTTCTACGAGGAGACGATCGTCAAGGTCTACCAGGCGTACGAGCGACGCAAACGCGAGGCAGGCGCGCTCGACTTCGACGACCTGATCACCGAGGCCGTGCGGCTGTTCCGCGAGCACCCCGAGGTGCTCGAGCACTACCAGGAGCGGTTCCCCTACCTGATGGTCGACGAGTACCAGGACACCAACCGGGCCCAGTACGAGCTCGTGAACCTGCTGGCCGCGAAGCACCGGAACGTTTGCGTCGTCGGCGACGCCGACCAGGGGGTGTACTCGTGGCGCGGCGCGACGATCCAGAACATGCTCGACTTCGAGCGCGACTACCCCGATGCGACCGTCTTCCTGATGGAGCAGAACTACCGCTCGACGCAGAACATCCTGGAAGCGGCGAACGCGCTGATCGAGCACAACCAGCAGCGCAAGCCCAAGGCCCTGTGGACCGAGACGGGGTCGGGGGAGCTGATCGTGCGGTTCCGCGCCGACGACGAGCACGAGGAAGCGTTCTTCGTGGTCGACGAGATCGAGCGGCTGCGCGAGACCGAGGGCTACCGGCTCTCCGACGTGGCGGTCTTCTACCGCACGAACGCGCAGAGCCGGGTGCTGGAAGACGTCCTGATGCGCGTCGGCACGAACTACCGGGTCTTCGGGGGCGTACGGTTCTACCAACGCAGAGAGATTAAGGACGTGCTCGCGTACCTGCGGCTGCTGATCAATCCGCAGGACGTCATCTCGTTCCGCCGCGTGGTGAACACCCCGAAGCGCGGCATCGGCGATGCGACCGTCGCCGCGCTCGAGTCCTTCGCCGACACGGAGGGCATCGACGCGATGGAAGCCTGCCGCCGGATCGACGAGATCGTCGTGCTGCAGACCCGCGCCAAGGGTGCGGTCGCCGGCTTCAACCAGGTGATGGAGGCGATCAGACACCACCACGAGGACGGGGCCGGCCCCGCGCGGATGGTCGAGTTCGCGGCGATCGAGTCGGGCTACCTCGCCGAGCTCGAGGAAGAGCGCTCGGTCGAGGCGCAGGGACGCATCGAGAACATCCAGGAGCTGGGCGGGGTGGCGGCCGAGCTGCTCACGCGCGAGCCCGATGCCGGCCTGGAGGCGTTCCTCGAGCAGGTCTCGCTCATCGGCGAGCAGGACGAGTACGACGAGGACGCCTCCAGCGTGACGCTCATGACGCTGCACATCGCGAAAGGGCTCGAGTTCCCCGTCGTGTTCATCGTCGGCATGGAAGACGGCATCTTCCCGCACTTCCGGTCGATGACCGACGCGGCCGCCCTCGAGGAGGAACGCCGCCTCGCCTACGTGGGCATCACGCGCGCCCAGCAGCGCC
Source organism: Actinomycetota bacterium (assembly GCA_050692855.1). Taxonomy (GTDB): domain Bacteria; phylum Actinomycetota; class UBA4738; order UBA4738; family HRBIN12; genus JAOUEA01. Next base: position 4,102 of record JBOGVO010000042.1, read on the forward strand.
TGTACCTCACGCACGCCTGGAGCCGCACGCTCTACGGTCAGACCCAGTACAACCCCCCGTCGCGGTTCCTGAAAGAGATGCCGGAGCACCTGTTCGACGTGCGCGAGAGCAAGGGTGCGAGCACCGGCGGGTATCCGGGCGCCGGCCGGGGCGGCGGCCGGGTGATCGGTGGGCGCCGCGAGCACGACGACGACGACCGGCCGGCGGCCGACTGGACGCCCCCGCGACCCCGGGGCGTGCCCCAGCGCGAGATGCCGGTGTTCGCAGCGGGCGACACGGTCGTGCACGAGCGCTGGGGTGAGG
>JBOGVO010000043.1:0-16574 GCA_050692855.1 Actinomycetota bacterium
CACGCAGGTCAAGGCGGTCGACCCCGACTACGAGGTCCTGGGACGTCCCGCGGTGGAGCTGCACGACCTCGAGACGTTCCGCCAGCTTGGGTCGAAGTGCCCCGGACATCCCGAGTATCGATGGACCAGCGGGGTCGAGACGACCACCGGGCCGCTCGGTCAGGGCGTGGCGAACTCGGTCGGCATGGCGATCGCGAGCCGATGGCTCGCCGCCCGATACAACGTCGGCGGCTTCACGATGTTCGACTTCGACGTGTACGCCCAGGCGGGCGACGGCTGCATGATGGAAGGGATCTCCTCGGAGGCGGCGTCGTTCGCGGGGCACCTGGGCCTGTCGAACCTGTGCTGGATCTACGACAGCAACCGGGTCACGATCGAGGGTCACACCGACATCACGTTCACCGAGGACGTCGCGGAGCGGTTCACCGCCTACGGATGGAACGTGGTGACGGTGGCCGACGCGAACGACCTGGACGCCACGGCCCGGGCGATCGAGGATTTCCACGCCGAGCACGAACGCCCGACGTTCATCCTGGTGCACAGCCACATCGGGTACGGCTCGGCCAAGGTGGAGGACACGCCGGCCGCGCACGGCGAGCCGTTGGGGCCCGACGAGGTGCGAGCGACCAAGCGGGCATACGGCTGGCCCGAGGACGCACGGTTCCTGGTGCCCGACGGCATCTACGAGCACTTCGCCGCCGGGATCGGCGCACGAGGGGCGGCGGCGCGGGCGGCCTGGGAAGCGGGGCTCGAGGAGTACCGGGCGGCCCATCCCGACCTCGCCGCCGAGATCGAGCAGATGCAGCGTCGCGAGCTGCCCGACGGGTGGGACCGGGACATCCCGGACTTCCCCGCCGACGAGCAGGGCATCGCGTCGCGCGATTCCTCCGGGCAGGTGCTGAACGCGATCGCGCACCGAGTGCCCTGGCTGCTGGGAGGCTCGGCCGACCTCGCACCCTCGACCAAGACGCTCCTGCTCTTCGACGGCGCCGGGGACTTGCAGCCGGACGATCCCGCGGGGCGCAACTTCCACTTCGGCATCCGCGAGCACGCGAGCGCCGCGATCGCGAACGGCCTGTCGGTGACGAAGCTGCGCCCGTTCTGGTCGGGGTTCCTGATCTTCTCCGACTACGCGCGGGGCGCGATCCGGCTCTCGGCGTTGATGGAGATCCCCGTGATCCACATCTTCACGCACGACTCGATCGGGGTCGGGGAAGACGGCCCGACGCACCAGCCGGTGGAGCAGCTCGCGTCGCTTCGAGCGATGCCCGGCCTGTTGGTGTTCCGCCCGGCAGACGCCAACGAGGTCGCAGAGACCTGGCGCATCGTGATGCGGCTCCAGCACGAGCCCGCGGCCCTGATCCTCTCGCGGCAAGCGTTGCCCACGTTCGATCGATCGGTCGTGGCGTCGGCCGACGGCGTCGCCCGGGGCGCCTACGTGCTCGCGGACGTCGACGACGGGACGCCCGACGTGATCCTCATGGCGACCGGGAGCGAGGTGCAGCTGGCCCTGGCGACCCGTGACGAGCTCGCGGCCGAGGGCATCGGCGCGCGCGTGGTGAGCATGCCGTGCTGGGAGCTGTTCGACCGCCAACCCCAGGCGTATCGCGACGCGGTCCTGCCCCCCTCGGTGCGCGCACGCGTGGGCGTCGAGCAAGCGTCGTCGCTCGGATGGGACCGCTACCTCGGCGACGCCGGCGCGGTCGTCGCGATGCACACGTTCGGGGCCTCGGCTCCGTTGAAGCAGCTGCTCGGGAAGTTCGGGTTCACCCCGGACGCGGTGACCCAGGTCGCCCGCGAGCGTGTTGCCGCCACCCGCGACGCATGACGGAAGGACCAGCGATGAACGCCACCGAGAAGCTCCACGAGGCCGGCCAGAGCCTGTGGCTCGACAACATCACCCGCGGACTGCTCGACAGCGGGGAGCTCCAGCGATACGTCACCGAGTACACGATCACCGGCCTCACGTCGAACCCGTCGATCTTCGATAAGGCGATCGGATCCGGGGACTACGACGACGCCATCCGCGAACAGGCCGCGAAGGGTCTCCACGGAGAGGAGCTCTTCTTCGAGCTGGCGATCGAGGACCTGCAGCGAGCCGCCGACATCTTCGCGCCGATCCACGAGACGACCGACGGAGTGGACGGGTGGGTCTCGCTCGAGGTCTCACCCGCGCTCGCCTACGACACCGACGCGACCGTGCGCGAGGCGAAGGCTCTGCACGCCCGCGCGGCCCGCACCAACCTGTTCATCAAGATCCCCGGCACGGCACAGGGGCTCCCCGCGATCGAGGAGTGCATCGCCGCGGGTGTGCCCGTGAACGTCACGCTGCTGTTCTCGGCCGGCCAGTACCTCGCTGCGGCCGACGCCTATCTCAAGGGCATCGAGCGGCGTCACGAGCAGGGGCTCGACCCCGCCGTGGGATCGGTCGCGTCGGTGTTCATGTCCCGCTGGGACGTTGCCGTCGCCGACCGGGCCCCCGACGAGCTGAAGGACCGGCTCGCGCTGGCCGTGGGCATGCAGACCTACGCCGCGTACCGCTCGCTGATGGAGTCCGACCGTTCCCAGCGGCTCGCGAACGCCGGTGCCCGGGTCCAGCGGCTGCTCTGGGCGAGCACCAGCACGAAGGACCCGGCGGCGTCCGACACGCTCTACGTGCACGGCTTGGCGGCGCCGTTCACCGTGAACACGATCCCCGGGGAGACCCTGCAGGCCTTCGCCGACCACGGCGAGGTCGGCGATCCGCTGCCGGCCGACGGCGGCGACGCCGACGAGGTGCTCGCGAGGTTCGCCGCAGCGGACATCGACGTCGACGCGCTCGCGACGGAGCTGCAGACGAAGGGCGCCGAGGCCTTCGTGTCGAGCTGGAACGAGCTACTGGCGGTGATCGAGAAGTCCAGTCCCTCTGGAGCGTGACGGCCACCGACCGAGGATCTCACTCGACCTCGATCGGTCCGACCAGGTCGGAAACGCCGAACCTCGACTCCTTGAAGTCCCTGGCGCACACGATGCCATACGTCCCGGGCTGCGCGATCCCGGTCATGGTCCCCGACTCCCCCGCCTCGAGCTCGATCGGGATCAGTGACGACATGTCCGTGTGACGGGGGCCGAGGGAGGGCTGGTTAGCCAGGGTACGTCCCCGTTCCTTCCGGATATGCGCCGCGAACTGCTCGTACGTGTGCCCGTCGGCGATCCGCCACATATGGAACCCGGCCAGCCCATCGGTCTCGTTGATGGCGGCGACCGAGAGTTGGCCGGCTTCCACGTGGCCGGGTAGGACGCCCGTGCATCCGGCTTCCGAGATCTTCACTGTTCCGATGTCGGCCGACACCCTGCTGGACACCTTGAAATGACCAGCGGGCCAGATCGTCTTCCCTGTCTCGACCTTGGGCGTCGCGCAGACGACGCCGTAGTTGCCCGACGTGACGCTCGCGGTGAGTTGATCCGTTCCGTGCGATGGAGTCGAGCCGTCGTCCGTCACCGTCACCCAACGTGGAGGCCTTGGACGTTCGTGGGAGACCCACGAGACCAGGTCGCCGTACGCATGCTCCTCGTCGATCGACAACACCGCGGCGTAGAGCTCCTCCGGCGTCCGGTTGATCACGTCGATCGTGACCTGCCCCACCGGTACCGTGCCGGGACCCACGAAAGCGCATCCCTTTGCGGACAGCGTGATAGCCGCGTCCGTTGCCGCGGTCGATGCCGGATCCGCCTCCGGGCTCCCGAGACTGGGGCCTCGAACGGGCTCGTCGGAGCTCGAGCACGCCACCGCGCCGACCAGGAAGACACTCAACAGGACAGCGAGCCTGCCGTTCCTCAGCCCCTCGAACATCGTTCCCTCCTTCTGACGGGGTCTCATGGTCAGGCAGGCTCGCTCACGGAGCTTGCAGAGCGGAGGCGGGACGGCTTGCAAGCCGCTTGCAAGGTGCGCGCCGGACCCTGACTGCCGTGGATGCGGAGACGACGCACGGCCTTTCGCTCTCCGAGTCGGAGCCTTACGGTCTCCGAGTGGAGTTCAGGGTCCTTGGGCCGCTGGAGGCGTCCGTCGAGGGTCGTGACGTTCCTCTGGCCGGACCCAAGCAACGACTCGTTCTCGCCCACCTCGTGGTCGAGGCGAACCGTGTCGTCCCGGCCGACCGCCTCATCGACCATGTCTGGGGCGAGGAAGCACCCGAGGCCGCCCGCAGCTCGCTGCAGGCCTACGTATCACGACTCCGGAGATCGCTGGGTGCGGACACGATCGAGGCGCGCTCACCCGGCTACGTCCTGCACGCCCGACCCGAGGAGGTCGACGCACAGCGGTTCGAGCGCATGGCGGCGGACGCTCGGCGGTCCATGGGGTCGGACCCGGCCGCGGCGGAGGCCGTCCTCGATCGGGCGTTGGCGTTGTGGCGCGGACCCGCGTTCGCCGACCTGGCCGACGATCACTCCCTCCAGGCCGAGATCACCCGCCTGGAAGAGCTTCGGCTCTCGTCAGTGGAGGACCGGATCGACGCCGGACTCACGCTCGGCCATCACGCGGATCTGATCGCGGAGCTCGAGGTCCTCGTGGCCGAGCACCCGATGCGCGAGCGGCTGTGGGCGCAACTGATGCTCGCCCTCTACCGAGCGGGCAGACAGGGCGAGGCGCTCGGTGCCTACCGGCGCGCCCGACAGATCCTGGCCGACGAGCTCGGTATCGACCCGTCTCCAGACCTCCGGCGGGTGCACGAGCAGATCCTCGGACAGGATCCCTCGCTCGAGATCGCGGGGCGTCCCCTCCGCGGATATCAGCTGTTCGAGGAGATCGGCCAGGGCGTCGTCGGGTCAGTGCATCGGGGGCTCCAGCCCGAGGGGGGACGAGAGGTGGCAGTCAAGGTGATCCACCCGTGGCTCGCGGATCACCCGGATTTCATCCGCCGATTCGAGCCCGAGGCTCAGCGTGTCGGCCGCCTCGAGCACCCTCACATCGTGCCCCAGTACGACTACTGGCGAGATCCGGGAGGCGCGTACCTCGTCATGCGATACCTCCGCGGTGGGAGTCTCGAGGCGCTGCTCCAGGCGCGCGGCCCGTCCACGCCGCAGACGGCGTCGGCGCTCGTCGAACAGATCGCGTCGGCCCTCGCCGTAGCCCACCGCCAGGGGGTCGTCCATCGCGACGTCCGGCCATCCAACGTCCTCTTCGACGAAGAAGGGAACGCTTACTTGACCGACTTCAGCATCATCCGGGACCTCGCCTTGACGGATGCGGCCGCCGTTTCGACGGGAGCGATCTTCTCGCTCTCGCCGGAGGAGATCTCTGGTGGGCCGATCGGTCCGGCCACCGACGTGTACGGCCTCGGCCTCCTGCTGTACGAGGTGCTGGCCGGCCGGCACCCGTTCGCGGATGTGCCCGTTCCGGAGCTTCGTGAGCGTCACCTCAGCGGGACCATCCCGCCGATCTCGTTGGTCCGCCCCGACCTCCCCGGCGCCGTCGAGGAGGTCCTCGAACGCGCGACCGCCAGGGATCCGCTCGCTCGGTATCCGGACGCCTCGTCGCTCGCGTCGGCTTTCCGCTTCGCGCTCGAAGCCGGCGCACAGCTGGCGGCGCTTCCGGGCGTGGAGCTCCGCAACCCGTACAAGGGCCTGCGAGCGTTCGGTGAGCCCGACACACCGGACTTCTTCGGCCGCGAGGATCTGACGGCGAGGCTGGCGGCCCGGCTCGGAGAGCCCACGACCGAGGCACGCTTCCTCGCCGTGGTCGGCCCGTCGGGAAGCGGGAAGTCCTCGGCGATCCGGGCGGGGCTGATCCCGGCGATCCGGGCAGGCAACGTGCCCGACTCCGAGGACTGGTTCGTAGCGGAGATGCACCCGGGCGTCCACCCCTTCGAGGAACTGGAGGCAGCCCTCCTGAGCGTCGCCGTGGCCCGACCGACGAGCCTCCTCGAGGAGCTGGAGCGTGACGAACGAGGTCTCGTTCGCACAACCCGATGGGTGCTCCCGCCCGACGAGGCCGAGCTCTTGGTCGTGATCGACCAGTTCGAGGAACTCTTCACGCTGATGCAGGACTCCGATCGCCGAAAGGCCTTCCTCGAGGTCCTCCGTGTCGCGGTGTCGGACCCCTCGAGCAGGGTTCGGGTGGTGGTATCCCTGCGGGCGGACTTCTACGACCAGCCGCTCCTCTTCAAGGCATTCGGCGATCTCCTCGGCGCTCGAACCCATGCCCTGACGGGGTTGTCGACCGACCAGCTCGAGCGGGCCATCGTTGGCCCTGCTGAGCGCGTGGGGGTCACGGTCGAACCTCGCCTGGTCTCCGCGATCCTCACCGACGTGACCGATCGTCCGAGCGCTCTGCCGCTCCTCCAGTACGCCCTCACCGAGCTCTTCGAGCGTCGGACCGATGCTTCGATGACGCTCGAAACCTATCACGAGATCGGGCGTATGACGGGCGCGCTGGGCAGACGGGCTGAGGACATCTTCCGGCAACTGGACCCGATCGGCAAGGAGGCGACCCGCCAACTGTTCCTGCGGTTGGTGACCGTGGGCGAAGAAGGAAACGCCGAGACGCGCCGTCGGGTCCTGCGGAGCGAGCTGACCGATCTCGAGGTGGATACGGTCGCCATGGAGAAGGCCGTCGCCAGCTTCGACTCGCATCGCCTGTTGTCCTCCGACCGGGATCCGGTCACCCGCGGTCCGACAGTCGAGGTCGCCCACGAGGCGCTGCTCAGCGAATGGGAGCGGCTGAGGGGATGGATCGAGTCGGCCCGCGAGGACGTGAGGATGCACCGCCGCCTGGCGGCGGCCGCCGTTGAGTGGGACGCCGCCGACCGGGACCGGGGCTTCCTCTTCCGGGGTGGGCAACTCGAGCGGTTCGAGGCATGGACAGCGACCTCCGGCCTCGCGCTGACCGCGGCCGAACGTCGCTTCCTGGACGCCGGCACCGCAGCCCGGGAAGCGGAGCTGGCCGAGGAGTCAGCCTGGAGGGCGCGCGAGTCGGCGCTCGAGCGCCGGTCGCGGATCCGACTCCGAGCGCTGGTCGCTGTGTTCGCCGTCGCGGCCCTGATCGCATCCACCCTGACCGTCGTGACGCTCACCCAGCGTGAGCGGGCCCGCGAACAGGCGCGCGTGGCGACCGCCCGGGAGCTAGCCGCCGCCGCCCTGGCCAACCTCGACGTCGACCCGGAGCTCTCGATCCTGCTCGCCCGTGAGGCCATCCGGACGACGCGATCCGTGGACGGATCCGTCCTCCCCGAGGCCGAGGCGGCCCTGCATGAGGCGATCACGTCTTCCAGGATCGTGGACACGATCCCCGGGGTCAGAAGCATCGACTGGAGTCCAACCGGAATCGTTGCCGTCACCGGAGATGACGATCCGGGCACGGTGACGTTGAGAGCGACCGATGGAGAACCGATCCGGTCTTGGGTCGTCGCCGGTGATCTCAACGACCTCGCGTTCAGTGCAGACGGTTCGCGGCTGGCCACCGCAGGTACTGCCGGGGTCGAGCTCTGGGATCCGTCCACTGGCGAGGCGACCACGCAGCTCGAGGATCCGCTCGTCGACGCATCAGGGCTCTCCTTCAGTGCCGACGGGAGATTCGTCTCCGGTCTCTCGACCATGGGAGCCGGGGTCTGGGACGTCGTGACCGGCCACCGGGTGGGTTCGATCCCTACCGGGCAGCTCTTCTCCCGGGCGACCGCGCTCAGTCCCGACGGGTCCCAGCTCGCATTCGCGCATAGCGACACGGCGCGGGTGTTCGACGTATCGACGGCACGGCTCGTACGGGTACTCCGTGGGCACGTGTTCAACGTCACCGACGTCGATTGGCGTCCTGACGGATCGCTCCTCGCGACGTCGGAGCTCGGACCGACCGTGCGCCTGTGGGACCCGCGCTCCGGCACCTTCGTCAACTCGATGGCCGGGACCCAACGGTCCGACTGGAGTCGAGACGGCTCGCGACTCGTCAGTGGCGCTCACGTGTGGAAGGTCGGTTCCGAAGGTGACGCTCAGCCGCTCGTCGAGCTCCCTGCCCACGACAGGCTCCTCGGCGACATCTCCTTCGGCCCCGATCCGACCGACGTCCTGACCGTCGAGGAAGACGGCACCGCGAGGTTCTGGGACCTTGGGCTCTCCGGCGATGCCGAGTGGTGGAACGTCGCAGCGCAGCCGGACTGGGTCAGCGACGTCACCTTCTCGCCGGATGGGCGATCGGTCCTCGGGAGCGTTCCCGACTCGACGGTTCGGATGTGGGACCTCGCGACTGGGAGGGAGCGGCTCACGTTGCGAGGGCACCAGCACCCCGGTTCTTTCGGCGGGATCGGTGTCCCCGGGATCGCGGTGAGCCCCAACGGTCGGTTGATCGCGACCGCGGGCAACGACCACACCGTGAGGGTGTGGGAGTTCACGACCGGACGGGAAGTGTTCACATTCGACGGTCATGCCGCATGGGTCATCAGGGTTCGGTTCAGTCCCGACGGGAAGCTCCTCGCCACGGCGAGCCTGGACGGGACCTCGCGGATCATCGACGTCGCCACCGGGCGCGAGTTGCATTCGCTGGAGATCGCCTCCACACCTGAGATCACGTTCTCCATGGTGTCGGTCCAGTTCACCCCGGACGGGCGGTCGCTCGTCACCGCGAGCTGGGACGGTTCCGTGAGGGTCTGGGACCCGCGGACCGGTTCGGAGGTGGATCGGATCGAGGTTGGATCCCCGATCCAGAGCATCTCCATCGACCCAGAGAGCACCCGGCTTGCGGTGGTCGCGGGAGGGACGGCGAGCGTGTGGGATCTCCAGCGCGGTGAACGACTCGCCACGCTTGCCGGGCACGCCGTCGAGCCCGTGGTCTTCAGTCCCGACGGCGATCGCGTGGCCCTCGGCGGCGACCGCCTGGTGACCTTGTGGAACCCCGAAGAGGAAACCGTCGTGGACCTGCGAGGACACTCGGGGTTCGTGCAGGCCGTCGCCTTCAGCCCCGACGGGTCGCGCCTCGCCTCGCTCGGCAGCGAAGGCACCATCAGGGTGTGGGCCGTCGCCGTCAACGACCTGACGCGGATCGCGGAAGGAGAGGTCACCCGATCGCTGACCGACGAGGAGTGCGGTCTGTACCTGCATCTCGCCGAGTGTCCGACGGACTCGCATCCGGCCCCGTGAGCCTGCCCCCCGCCGAACGCCGTAGGATTCGACGGCGTCGGGATCGACCGAACGCGTCGCATCGACGCGAACCGTGGAGGCCCGCCGGGACATCCACGACCGGAGGTACACATGGTCACCGTTCCGCTCACCCAGCGCGCCGCCTGGACGGCCCTGGTCGATCATCACGACCGGATCGCCGGTCTCCACCTGCGGGAGCTGTTCGCCGACGATGGCGATCGTGACGAGCGAATGGTCGCCGAGGGCGCCGGCCTGTACCTCGACTACTCGAAGCATCGTGTCACCGACGAGACGATGCGGCTGCTCTTCCAGCTCGCCGAGGAGTCCGGCCTGCGCGAGCGCATCGACGCGATGTTCCGCGGCGACCACATCAACGTCTCCGAAGACCGAGCGGTGCTGCACGTGGCGCTTCGCATGCCGGCCGACACGTCGCTCACCGTCGACGGCGTCGACGTGGTGGCCGAGGTGCACGGCGTGCTCGAACGGATGGGCGTGTTCGCCGACCGCATCCGCTCGGGCGCCTGGACCGGACACACCGGCCGGCCGATCCGCAACGTCGTGAACATCGGGATCGGGGGATCGGACCTCGGCCCCGTGATGGCCCACGAGGCGTTGCGACACTTCAGCCGGCGCGACATGGTCTTCCGGTTCGTCTCGAACATCGACGGGACCGACTTCGTGGAGGCGACCCGGGACCTCGACGCCGCCGAGACCCTGTTCATCGTCTCGTCGAAGACGTTCACGACGCTCGAGACGATGACGAACGCCCGCTCCGCCAGGTCGTGGACGCTCGAGGCCCTCGGCGGCGACGAGACCGCGATCGCGAAGCACTTCGTCGCTGTGTCCACCAACGCGGACGGCGTCTCGGAGTTCGGCATCGACACGGCGAACATGTTCCAGTTCTGGGAATGGGTCGGCGGCCGGTACTCGATGGACTCCGCGATCGGCCTGTCGACGATGCTCGCGATCGGCCCCGAGGCGTTCGGCGAGATGCTCGCCGGCTTCCACGCGATGGACGAGCACTTCCGCACGACCCCGCTCGAGCGGAACCTGCCGGTGATCATGGGGTTGCTCGCCGTCTGGTACGGCGACTTCTTCGGGAGCAGGACCGTGGGCGTGATGCCCTACGAGCAGTACCTCAAGCGGTTCCCGGCTTACCTGCAGCAGCTCACGATGGAATCGAACGGCAAGCACGTGACGCTCGACGGAAGCCCGGTGCAGGCCAAGACCGGGGCGATCTACTGGGGGGAGCCGGGCACCAACGGGCAACACTCGTTCTACCAGCTGATCCACCAGGGCACCGAGCTCATCCCGCTGGACCTGATCGGGTTCGCGAAGCCGCTGAACCCGCTCGGGGACCACCACGACGTCCTGATGTCGAACGTGTTCGCGCAGGCCGAGGCCCTGGCCTTCGGCAAGACGCCCGATCAGGTCCGCGCCGAAGGCACGCCCGAGGCGCTCGTGCCGCACCGCACGTTCGAGGGGAACCGGCCCACGACCACGATCCTCGCCGAGCAGCTGACCCCTCGCACCCTGGGCACCCTGGTGGCGCTCTACGAGCACAACGTGTTCACGCAGGGCACGATCTGGGGGATCGACTCGTTCGACCAGTGGGGGGTGGAGCTCGGCAAGGTGCTCGCGAAACGGATCATCCCCGAGCTCACGGCGGCCGACGATGCCGACCTCGCCCACGACGGGTCGACCAACGCGCTCATCAGGCGCTACCGATCGATGCGCGACGCCTGATCGTCGGCCTCCGCGGCATCGATCCGGGCCTCGAGCCGCCGTTGCTCCTCGTCCTCGGCGTGCTTCCAGGCCACGGCCACGACCAGGATCGCCACCATCAGGGCGAGGTTGCCCGCGAGCCACATCTGCACCGCCGCCCACCGTTGCTCGGTGAGAGCGCGCGCGCCCCACGGCGCCCGGAGCGCCGCGTACGAGGGATAGAGCGGGGTCGTGCCCTGGTAGAGCGCCAGGGCCAGGAACGACATCATCGGCATCGCCAGGAACAACGACAGCATGCGGACGGGGTAGGAGACGCGATGCGGGCTCGGGTCGCGGCCCACGATCGGCCACCAGTAGATCAGGGCCGCTCCGACCCACAGGGCGTGCTCGCCCGCGTGGACCGCGGTGCTGCGCAGGGACGCGTCGAACAACGGGGAGAGGTGGATCGCGAACGGCACGCCGACGAACAGGGCCCAGCCCACGATCGGGTTCGATAGGAAGCGTCCGACCGGGCTCCGCATGACTCTGGAGATCGCTCGAGCCCTCGCCGGCGACGACGCTCGCAACGCGAGCGTGATCGGAGCTCCGAGGGCGAGCAGCGGTGGGGCCACGAACGTCAGGAGCAGGTGCTGGGTCATGTGGATCGAGAACGAGACGTCGGCGTAGGCGTCGACCGGGGTGAGCATCGCCACCGCCAGCACACCGAGGCCGCACCAGAACGCCGTGGCCCATCGGATCGGGAACGGGGTGCCGGCTCGTCGCAGCCGGAGCAACCCGCCGGCGTACAGGGAACCCCCGGCCAGGAGCACCGCGAGCGCCAGTGGGTCACCGGGCCAGGCAGCGAGCCACGACCATGTGTCGGTGCCGGGAACGGAGGCGCCCATGAGCGAATCGTCCCACGCCTGCGCATTTGACTCCGTGCAGGGCAATCCACTTGAATCAGGAAGTGACACTGGACGAGGTGGCGGCGGCTCGGTCGACGGCTGCGTCAGCCTCTCCTGTCCGGTTCGGGACGATCCTGTTCCTGGCATCGGAGCTGCTGCTCTTCGGTGGACTGTTCGCCGCCTACTTCGGCCTCCGATCGCGGACGACGCCCTGGCCACCGGACGGTGTGGTGCCCGACGCCGCGCTGGCCGCGCTCGGCACCGCCCTGCTAATGCTCTCCAGCGTCTGTTTGGCGCGCGGCGTGGGTCACGCGGCCGAGGGCAACCTCGCGGGGCTCCGGCGCTGGACCCTGGTGACGATGGCGTTCGGCGTGGGGTTCCTGGCGACGGAGGCCTGGGACTGGACCCACGTCGACTTCGTGATCTCGAGCCACCCCTACGGCACGATGTACTACACCCTGACCGGCATCCACGGTCTCCACGTGATCGCCGGACTGCTCGTGCTGTCGGTGCTGATCGCGCGGTCCTTCCAGGGCGCCTACGACACCGGTGAGCTGGACGGCGCCCATGCCATGGCCTACTACTGGCAGTTCTGCGACGCGACCTGGATCTTGATCTTCCTGGTGGTGTTCGTGCTTCGATGAGACCCAGGTCGGCCGAGGCTCGCTTGCTCTCTCGCGTGCTCCGCGTGGGCTTGGTGCTCGTGGTCGGCGGTCAGATCCTCTGGTCGTTCCGCCCGTCCACCGGCCAGGCGCTCTCGCAGACCGCGGAGCAGGGGCGCACCCTGTTCGAGGCGAGCTGCTCCACCTGTCACGGCCTGCAGGCCGAGGGAACGGCGAACGGTCCCAGCCTGCAGGGCTCGGGGTCCGCGGCCGTGAACTTCATGCTCACGTCGGGACGCATGCCCCTGGCGGCACCCGAGGACCAGCCGATGCGCCAGCCCCCGAAGTTCACCGACGAGCAGATCGATGCCATCGTCGCCTACCTCGCCGAGATCGCGCCCGGTGGACCCCCGATCCCCGACGTCGACACGTCGAAGGGTGTGTTGCCCGACGGCGCCGCGCTCTTCCTGAACAACTGCTCGGGCTGCCACGCCGCCGCGGGGGTGGGGGACTCGGTGGGCGGCGGGCAGATCGCGCCGTCGCTCATGCCGGCCACGGCCACCCAGATCGGTGAGGCGGCCAGGATCGGACCCGGGCTCATGCCGGTCTTCGACGAGGACAACCTCTCGGAGCAGGACCTGAACTCGATCGCGGCCTACCTGCACTGGCTGCGGGACAACGGCGACGAAGGCGGGCTCCAGCTCGGACGCGTCGGCGCCGTCGCCGAAGGCCTCGTGGCGTTCGTGGTCGGCCTCGGACTCCTGTTCTTGGTCGTCCGGCTCACGGGGAGCAAGACGTGAAGCGGCCCGATCGTGTCGTCGCGGGCTCGTTCATCGTCGCGATCCTCGCGGCCTTCGGCCTGTTCTTCGTCTACCTCGAGGGAGGACAGACCCAGCTGGAGGGCGCGCTGCTGTTCCTGACGCTGGGGGGAATCGGCGCGGGGCTGATCCTGTGGGCGAAGACGCTGATGCCGCAGATCGTGGACGAGACCCAGTCGCGCCATCACGAGCCGGTCTCCGAGCGGGACGAGGAAGCGGCCGCCGAGACGGTCTTGGGCGGCGTCGACGAGCTCAAACGCCGGACCTTCCTCTCCCGCTTGTTGATCGGGGCGGCGGGGGCGCTGGGCCTCGCGGCGCTGTTCCCGATCCGTTCGCTCGGCGAGGTTCCGGGCAACACGCCGTTCTTCACGAAGTGGAAGCGTGGCTCGAAGCTCGTCGACGTCGAGGGCAACGTCGTCACGACCGACACGTTGAAGGTCGACTCGTTCACCACCGTGTTCCCCGAAGGCTCCGTGGGCTCGGCCGACTCCCAGGCCGTGCTCATCAAGGTGGAGCCCGACCTACTGCAGCTGCCGTCGGACCGAGCCCAGGGAGCTCCGCAGGGCCTGGTCTGCTACTCGAAGGTGTGCACCCATGCGGGATGCCCGCTCGGGCTGTATCTGGCGGCCGACCACGAGCTGCGCTGCCCCTGCCACCAATCCACGTTCAACGTGCTGAACGGCGCCGAGCCGGTCTACGGGCCCGCGCCGCGCCCCCTGCCGCAGCTCTTGATCGAGGTGGGCGACAACGGAACGCTGCACGCGAAAGGCGACTTCACCGGACCGGTCGGGCCGACCTTCTGGAACATCACGGACGGTCCGTCGTGATCTCGAAGCGTCTCGTCGAGGGGGTGGACGAACGGCTGGACGCCAGCTCGTTCATCGCCCGGAACCTGAAGAAGGTCTTCCCCGACCATTGGTCGTTCATGCTGGGCGAGCTCGCGCTCTACAGCTTCATCCTGCTGATCCTCACCGGGACGTTCCTGGCGATGTTCTACGTCGCCTCGCCGGAGCAGATCACCTACCAGGGTCCGTACCAGCCCCTGCAGGGCCGGCCCGTCTCGCTCGCCTACAACTCCGTGCTGCACCTGTCGTTCGAGGTGCGCGCCGGGCTCGTGATGCGGCAGACCCATCACTGGTCGGCCCTGGTGTTCATGGCGGCGATCGTCACGCACATGCTCCGGGTGTTCTTCACGGGCGCGTTCCGCAAGCCGAGGGAGATGAGCTGGCTGCTGGGTGTGAGCTTGGTCGTCAGCGGCATCGGCGCGGGCTTCACCGGCTACTCGCTGCCGGACGACCTGCTCTCCGGGGTCGGGTTGCGCATCGCGTACTCGATCGCGCAGTCGATCCCGTTCGTCGGGAACTGGCTCGCGAGCGTCTTCTTCGGCGGGGAGTTCCCGGGCACGGCGCTGCTGCCGCGCCTGCTCGCCCTGCACATCTTCATCATCCCGCTCGCGATCCTCGGGCAGATGTCCGCGCACCTCGCCATCGTCTGGCACCAGACCCACACCCAGTTCAAGGGCCCGGGCCGCACGAACGACACCGTCACCGGGACGCCGGTGTGGCCGAAGTTCGCGTTGAAGTCGGTCGGGCTCGGCTTCGTCACCTTCGGGGTCCTCACGCTGCTCGGCGGGCTCTTCCAGATCAACCCCGTGTGGTTCTACGGCCCGTACGTGCCGTACTCGGGGCCTTCGCCGTCCCAGCCCGACTGGTATGCGGGCTGGCTCGAAGGGCTGCTGCGCCTCTGGCCGAACTGGGAGTTCACGATCTTCGGGATCACGATCGGCGAGCTGCTCCTGCCGGCGATCGTCGTGCCCGGCATCATGTTCACGCTGCTCGCGACCTGGCCGTTCCTGGAAGCGAGGTTCTCGGGTGACCGCGCATGGCACAACTTCGCGCAGGAGCCGCGAGAGGCCCCCGTCCGCAGCGGGCTCGGCGCGGCGGCGGTCGCGCTCATGGTGGTGCTGTTCCTCGCCGGCAGCAACGACGTGCTCGCGAAGTACCTGCAGATCGAAGTGGACACGTTCAACACCGTGCTGCGGTGGTCGGCATTCGTCCTCCCCGTGCTGGCGGGCGTCTTCACGTTCATGCTCTGCCGCGACCTGCGCGACCGCCCGCGACACCCGATCGAGAGCCCCGAAGCGATGACGCTGCGCCGGACCGACGCCGGAGGGTTCGAGGAGATCCACGATGCCGAGGCCGAGGCCGAGGCCGGCGCCGGCGACGAGGTCCGGTCGCCATGACACGCGAGCGAGCGACGAGCGCGCCGGCGACCGGCGCGCGAGCGACCCGCTCGAGGCGGCTCCTCGCCCTCGCGGTGCCGGCGATGACGGTGCTGTGCGCCGGCGCCTGCTCGGGTTCCTTCGGCATGCCTCGCGGCGCGAGCGAGCAGGCGCAGGAGACGTTCGAGATCTGGCAGATCTTCTTCATCGCGGCGATCCCGGTCGCCGGCATCGTGTACGTGTTGATCGCGTGGTCGCTCGTCCGGTACCGGCGGCGACGTTCGGACGATCCCGACGCCCTCGGGTCCCAGCGGGCCGAGAACATCCCGTTGGAGATCGTCTACACGGCGGTGCCGATCATCATCGTGATCGTCCTGTTCGTCCTCGCGATCCGGACCGACGATCGAGTGACCGCGATCTCGTCCGACCCCGACCTCGTCGTGCGGGTCGAAGCGTTCGCGTGGGGATGGCGTTTCGCCTATCCCGACGGGGTGACCGTGGTGAGCCCACCGAGCGGTGAGGATGCGACCGAACCGGTGCTGATGCTGCCGAACGGCCGGACGATCAGGTTCTCCCTCACGTCGAACGACACGATCCACGCGTTCTGGGTGCCGGCGTTCCTGTACAAGCACGACGCCATCCCAGGGCGCACGTTCGAGTTCGACGTGACGCCCACCGAGATGGGCACGTTCCAGGGGCACTGCGCGGAGTTCTGCGGGTTGAACCACGCGTACATGAACTTCAAGGTGCAGGTCGTGAGCCCGGGCGATTTCGACACCTGGCTGCAGCAGCAGGAGGCGGCGTGACCACGACGATCGATCGTCCACCGCAGGCGCCGGCGCCGCGCTCCAAGCCGGGGCTCGTGCATCGCCTGGTCTCCACCGACCACAAGAACATCGGCATCCTCTACTGCGTCTCGGCGTTCACCTTCTTCCTCGTCGGCGGCCTGTTGGCCGAGGTGATGCGCACCGAGCTCATGGAACCGAGCCGGCAGATCGTCTCGAACGAGGCCTACAACACGCTGTTCACGATCCACGGCACGGTGATGATCTTCCTGTTCGTGGCACCGTTCGCGACGGGGCTCGCGAACTACTTCGTCCCGCTGCAGATCGGGGCGCCCGACATGGCGTTCCCACGGCTCAACCTCTCCTCGTTCTACTTCTTCATCGGTGGCGGGATCCTGGTGTTGCTGTCGGGCGTCGCGGCGGCCGGGCAGGCC
>JBOGVO010000044.1:0-3686 GCA_050692855.1 Actinomycetota bacterium
GCCCGGTGACACCGGGTGCCAGGGGGCGCGCAGGGTCGCGCCAGGCACCCGCGTCGGAGATCGCATCGCGGGCGAAGACCTCTGCCTCGGGGGCGCGGAGCACCACGGGCCCCACGCTGCCCATCGCCACCCGGACCGACCCGGCCTCCTCGTCGACCTGCACGCAGACGCTGCAGATCGAGATCACCATCGCATTGCGAGGTCCGACCTTCGCGAACACCGAGGGGCCGTCTGGCCGGCGCCAGCGAACGCCGGTGATCAGCTCGCCGGGCGCGATCGCCGTGGTCTTCAGGCCGGTGAGGAACTCGTGCCACGGCAACGACCGCCGCCCGGTCGCCGAGGCGAGCTCGATGTCGGCGTCGCGCGCCGCCACGACGGGCAACAGGTCGCCCGCCGGTGAGGCGGTGCCGAGGTTCCCGCCGACGGTGCCACGGTTGCGGATCTGCGGCGACCCGACCGCGCGCGCGGCCTGCGGCAGGGCGTCGTCTCGCCGAGCCTCGGCGAGGATGCGCGAGTAGGTGACGCCCGCCCCGAGGAACTCCCGGTCGTCCGGATCGTCGCCGGCGCTCCGGTTCCCCTCGTCGGGGCGGCTCCATCGGCCGAGCTCGGCAACGCGCGAGATGTCGACGATCGCGTCGGGGCGCTCGTCACCTCGGTTCAGCTCCACCATCAGGTCGGTGCCGCCGGCGATCGGTCGTGCATCGGGACGCTCGGCCACGGCCTCCAGCGCCTCGTCGAGTGTCGAGGGAAGCAGCACGTCCACGCCGCGAGCGTAGTCGGTTGCCCGATCTCGAGGCTCTGCCGATTCGACAGCTGAACACCCTTCAGGTATGCACATGTTGTAGATCGCGCGAGGGAGGGGGCTCGGCATGCGGAAGCGGTGGAAGGTGTTGGCCTCGGTCGTGTCGCTGTCGTTGATGGGGGTGGCGACGGTGGCGCCGCCTACTCCTGCGACGGCGGCGCCCGGTCGGCCCACGCGGGTGCTGATCATCATGCTCGATCAGATGCGACCCGATTACGTGCAGCGCTTCGACATGCGGAACGTCAAGGCGTTGAAGCGGGGAGGCGTGAACTTCCCGAGGGCGCGACTGGGGCACATGGCCGCCGAGACCGTGGTCAGCCACAACGTGATCACGAGCGGGATGTTCCCCAAGCACATGGGATGGACCAATGAGGTCTACCGAGATGTCGGTGACGTCCTCGGCGGCGGCGGGGGCGCGTACTACGTGTCGAGCAGTCTGAGCTGCGACCAGTTCGGCGCGCTGATCACCGCCCAGGGTTACCCGAAGCTCGAGGACTATCTGGGCACGGGAGGCAGCGACGGCAAGTTCGTCTCGATCGGGAACAAGACCACTTCGTCCTGTCCCGCAGGGCAACCTGCCCTGGACGGCGTGGACAACGACATCATCATCCGGTTGGGAAGCTCCACCACGCTGGACTGTGACGGGGACGGCACCACCGAGAGCTGGCGTGGCCCATCGGGCGTCAACGTGCCCGCCTATGTCTCATCGGTCTGCGGTCGCTTCTACGTCGACACGTCGAACGCGTTCGGTACCGACACGACATCGCCGGCGTGGATCTACCCGGCCGACGGTGCCCGGTACATCCGGGGGAACGACCCGGAACACCTGGGCGGCGACGTCTGGGCCGCCGATGCTGCGATCAAGGTCATGCGCAACGACGGTGACTGGGATGGCATGCTCGTGAGCATGCCCGCGATCGACAAGACCGCACACATGTGGGGCACCGACGACACCGGCCCCTCGGGCGTCGGGGATGATGTCTACCCCTTCGCCCACCTGCCTCGTTCGGCGCGGATCGCCGATCGTCAGGTCGGGAAGTTGTTGAGGGAGCTCGAGGCGCAGGGCCTCGACGACGAGACCCTCGTCGTGCTCACCACGGACCACGCGGGACAGACGGCCAACCGGTTCCACGGTATCGACGCGGCCGGGCGCAGCAACTTCAACTGGTACTACGGCGAGGATGCGGACGAGACCTACCTGGATCCGAGCCCCGCCATCGCGAGCCTCGTGGCGGCTCTCGGCGGCAACGTCGACTTCACCTACCAGGACGGCCACATCGCGATATGGCTGCAGAACAGATCCAATGCGAAGGCACGGGAAGCCGCGCTGGCAGCGGCCGATCTTCCCGACGTGATCGCAACCTACGCTCGAAACGGCGCCCACTACACCGAGCTGACGCGCGACCTGAGCGCGACGACGCACCGGGAGCGGGCGTGGTTCCGCCACAACGCGCAACGGCTCGTCAACACGATGGCGGCGTCCGACGGCAATGGCCCGGACGTGGTCGGGCTGCTACGTGACGACACGTCGTACGGCGTGATGGGGGATCACGGCGGCCACCAGAGGGCGATCCAGCGCATCCCGATCGTCTTCGACTGGCCCGGGCTGCGGGCGGGCGCGAAGCCGGCCACGCGGATCCGGACGGTGGACATCCTGCCGACGATCCTGCGGCTGATGGGGATCGCCACCGACCCGAGCCACCCGATGGACGGCCGGGCTGTCTCGGTGCCGTTGGCTCCCTAGCCGCAAGGGCCGGTCCCCACGGCGCTCGTCCGCCGTGGGGACGCCGCTCTGCGAGCCCGGAAACCCCGGCTACTGCCAGGCCCCGATGATCGCCGCCGCGACCAGGTTGCCGACGATGTGGTAGCCGGCGTTCACCGCGCCCCAGACCATCGGCTTGGGCTTCGCGGATTCGAACGTGGCGGTGACGAGCGAGATCGCCAGTGCGAACCCCAGGGCCACCACGGCCCCCAGCACGAGGCCCTCGCTCAGCGTGTCGGTTCCGGTCGCCTCCGCCAGCATCCCGAGCGCGATCGCCGAGAGGAGGCTGCCGACGAGCGGCACGGCGTAGACCGCGGCTCCCGGCCCGCCCTCGGTCTGTTCCGTGGTGATGCCTCCGGCCGCCATCCAGGCCTCGCCGAACACCGGCGGCGCGTACCAGACGGCCCCGATCGCGAAGTACGCGACCGCGGCCACGATCACGGCGAGCCAGTTGAGGTCGCCCAGCACGTCGAAGCTCATGCGATCCCCCTTCCTTCCGGCGGGCGCCGCGAGCCTAATCGGAGTCGGGAGTGCGCGTGGAAGTACGCTCCCGCCGATGACGGTGCCTGCACACGAGCATCGCGGAGAGAAGGAGTCGGATGATGGAACTGGCCATCGAACGCTTCGAGCAACCGGTCGAACGGCGCGAGTTCCCCCTCGGCATCTTCGAGCTCGTCGAGCTCGGCGGCATGACCGTCGGCCGGGCGAGCTACGAACCCGGGTGGAAGTGGTCGGAGCATGTCGGCGCGGCCACGGGCGCCACGTCGTGTGACGTCGAGCACGTGGGGATCGTGGTGTCCGGCCGAGCGGCCGTCCGCATGGATGACGGCACCGAGTTCGTCATGGAACCCGGCGACCTCTTCGCGATCCCGGGCGGGCACGACAGCTGGGTGGTGGGCGACGAGCCGTACGTCTCGCTCCACCTGCAGGGTGCGACGACCTACGCCGCGTCGGAAGGCTCCACGACTGACGCAACCCGACCGGAGTGAGAAGGTCCGAATATGGGCGACCCAGCGATCCTCGTCGAGCAGCTCTCGAAACGGTTCGGCGACCTCGCCGCACTCGACGGCGTCGATCTCGCCGTCGAGCGACGCACCGTCTTCGGCCTGCTCGGGCCGAACG
>JBOGVO010000045.1:0-3855 GCA_050692855.1 Actinomycetota bacterium
GTACCCGCGAACGCCGAGCCGCAAGGCCTCGAGCACCGCCGCCCCGTCGACGCGATCGGTGAGCACCACGACCGCGACGGCCATGCCTTCCTCGCGGAGCGCCCTGAGCGTGTCGAGGGTCGGCTCCCCGCCTTCGAGGCGGTCGTCGAGCACCAGCACGTCGGGCCGCGACGTCCTGCAGGCTCCGAGGAGACCTGCCTCGTCGCGCACCTCGACGATGACCTCGAGCCCGGGTTCGTGCTCACACGCGCGCCTGGCGACCTGGCCGACGACGTCGTGACCGACGGCGATCACGACGGTCGTCGTCTCCTCGTCCATGGCCGGGCAGGCTATCCCGGGCTCATGCCGAGCGCGAGGCGGAGGCGAGGCCGTGGCGCCAGGCGATGCGCACGGCCTCGACCTTCGAATGGACGCCGAGCTTGGCCAGGATGCTCTTGACGTGGCTCTGCACGGTGAGCGGGCTGATGCCGAACGCCTCGGCCACGTCGGCGGTGGACGCCCCGGCCGCAAGCGACCGCAGGATCTCCCGCTCTCGATCGGTGAGGTCGGCGACCGGGTCGCCGCGAGATCCCCCGGCCGGCGGCATGAGTCGGTCGACGAGGTTGGAGAGGTCGTCCGCGGGCAGCACGAGCTCACCCGCGAGCGCGCGCCGGAACACATCGATCAACGACCGGTCGCGCTGGGGAGGAAGCACCCCGCATGCCCCCGCCGACAGCGCGCGCGCGGCCACGTCGGGGCCGCCGGCCCGGCTCGCCGCGAGCACCCGGCCTCGTCCGCCACCCGCGGCGATCGCGGCGATCCTCTCGGTGCCCAGCCCGTCGGGACGATCGATGTGCACCACGACGAGATCCGCGAGCCCGGACGTCAGCTGGTCGATCACCGCGGCGACGTCGTCGACCGGCCCCGCCACGCGAACGGGACCGCGGGGGGCGAGCGCGAACGAGAGCTCGCGCGTGAGCCCCGCACCGTCGTCGACGACGAGCACCCTGATCCGGTCGGCCATCTGGCTTCCCATCGGCACGCCGTGGCGCCACCCTGAACGACGACGGCCCCGTCGCCGCTGGTCGAAAGGCATCGAGGTCGGGGAGACTCGAACCATGAGCGACGCCCCCCGGCACCCGGCGAATCACCTCGCGGGCGAGACGAGCCCCTACCTGGTGGCGCACGCTCACAACCCGGTCGACTGGTATCCGTGGGGAGAAGAAGCGCTCGCGAAGGCTCGCGCCGAGGATCGGCCGATCTTCCTCTCGATCGGGTACGCCGCGTGCCATTGGTGCCACGTGATGGAGCGGGAGTCCTTCGAGGACGAGGCGACCGCCGCCGTGCTCAACGAACGGTTCGTCTCGATCAAGGTCGACCGGGAGGAGCGCCCCGACCTCGACGGCATCTACATGGATGCGGTGCAAGCCATGACCGGACAGGGTGGATGGCCGATGTCGACCTTCCTCACGCCGAAGGGCGAGCCCTTCTACGCCGGCACGTACTTCCCTCCGGAACCTCGCCACGGCCTGCCCGGGTTCCGCGACGTGCTGCTCGCGGTCTCCGAGGGATGGCGCGACCGCCGATCGGAGCTGGTCGGACAGGCCGGCCGGGTCGCGGAGGCGATCGCGCGAGCGGTGCGGGTCCCCCCGAGCCGCGCCGCCCTCGATGCGACGATCGCCGACGAGGCGACCGAGAGCCTGCGCCGCTCGTTCGACACTCGGTGGGGAGGGTTCGGGTCGGCTCCGAAGTTCCCCCAACCCATGACCCTCGAGTTCGTGCTGCGCCGAGCCCTGCGCGGCTCGGCCGATGCCCTCGAGATGGTGACGACGACCCTCGATCGCATGGCCGAGGGGGGCATCCGGGACCACCTCGGTGGTGGCTTCGCGCGCTACTCGACCGACGAGCGATGGCACGTGCCGCACTTCGAGAAGATGCTCTACGACAATGCGCTGCTCCTGCAGCTGTACACGCGCGCCTCGCTGGTGACGGGCCTCGAGCGATATCGCGAGGTGGCCGGGGGCACGGCCGAGTACCTCCTGCGTGAGATGCAGCACCCCGAGGGCGGGTTCTTCTCGTCGCAGGACGCCGACTCAGAAGGGGTCGAGGGCAGGTTCTTCACGTGGCCGTGGCCCGAGCTCGTCGGCCTCGTGGGAGAGTCGGTCGCCCGAGCCTTCGGCGCACGACCCGATGGCAACTGGGAGGGGACGAACGTGCTGTGGCGATCCGCCTCGATCGAGGCGGTCGCATCGGCGGAGGGGCTCGCGCCGGATGACCTGGCAGCCCGGCTCACCGAGGCTCGCGCGGTGCTCTTCGAGGCTCGCGAGGCACGGGTGCATCCCGCGACCGACGACAAGGTGCTCGCAGCCTGGAACGGCATGGCGATCGGCGCGTTCGCGGAAGCGGGCAGGGCGCTGGGCGAGCCCCGCTACGTGGATGCCGCCGTCCGGGCGGCCACGTTCGTGCTCGAGCATCTCCGCGACGACGGCGGACGGCTGCTTCGGTCGTGGCGAGAGGGCGTCGCGGGCGGCCCCGGGTTCGCCGACGACCACGCGTCGATGGCGGCGGCGTGCCTCACGTTGTACGAGACGACGTTCGATCTCTCCTGGTTCGAACAGGCCCGGACGCTCCTCGACGCGCTGCGACGGCTCTTCCACGACGAGGAGACGGGTGGATTCTTCCAGACGGGCAGCGACACCGAGGCGCTGCTCCTCCGCCCGAAGGAGCTCTCCGACAACGCCACCCCGAGCGGGAATTCGGTCGCCGCCGAGGCGCTGGTGCGCATGGCCGCGCTGACCGGCGATCATGAGCTCGAGGCGGAGGCCGAGGGGGCCCTGCGAATCATCGGCGACGTCGCGAGACGGGCGCCCGGAGCGTTCGGGCACGCCCTCTGCGTGCTCGATCGCGTGGTCGGACCGCACCGGGAGGTCGCGATCGTCGGCGATCCCGCCGACGACGACACCCGAGCCCTGGCGGCGGAGGTCACCGGCCGCCGGTACCGGCCGAACCTCGTGCTCGCCGTCGCGGCGCCTCAGGACGACTCGGCTCGGCGCGCGGTGCCGCTGCTGCGGGAGCGGTCCACGATCGGCGGATCGGCGACGGCGTACGTCTGCGAGGGCTTCACATGCCGGCTGCCGGTGACCTCGCCGGAGGCACTCAGGGACCAGCTCGACGAGGCCGCCGGGACCTGAAGCCGATCGAGGGTGCTAGGTCGAACGTCCAGCTTGGCGGTGGTCGTCGGCGCCCCGCATACTGGCCCAGGCGACGATGCGAAGGGGGGCCAGCGCCTGAACGCGGACGAGAGAGACGAGGGCATGATGGAGCAGGGGCGCGCGGAAGCGGAAGCGGAGGCGAACGTCCCGGCCGGCCAGGCCCCGCGAAGGTCCGCGGTGATCCACTCCTGCGTCCGCCCGAACTCTGGCGCTCGGGTGAATGGCGTTCGGATCGACCCGGTCACCCCCGCGGAGTTCCTCTCGATCGTTGGCTCGTTCCAGGAGTGCGGAGCGAGCCATCTGCTCCACTTCTGCGCCGCGCACCCGACGGTGGAGGCACGGCATGACCCCGCGTACCGAGCGTTGCTCAACAGCGGCGATCTCAACCTGCCCGACGGCATGCCCGTCGCGTGGGCCGCGCGAACCAAGGGGGCGCCGACGATGCGGCTCACCGGCACCGACGCGATGAACCTGGTGACGTCGTGGGGGGTCCAACGAGGCCTGAGGCACTACCTCTACGGCGCGACGGGCGACACGCTCACACAGCTCCGCGAGAACCTGGCGACGGCCCACCCCGGCATCGAGATCGTCGGCATGGAGTCCCCGCCGTTCCGGCCGATCTCCGACGATGAGCTCGACGCGACGGCCGAACGGATCTCGGCCT
>JBOGVO010000046.1:0-5286 GCA_050692855.1 Actinomycetota bacterium
CCCAGGTGACCCGCAGGCAGGCTCGTGAGGGACGCGGCCAGGTTGTAGGCCACGTACAGCAGCACCGCGATGCTCGCGGCTCGGTCTTGGCCGCGCCCGGGCTCCAACAGCTCGGTCGCCCGCAGGATCAGCAGGGTCGCGGCGCAGTTCCCGAACTCGAAGGCCCCCATGCCTGCGAACAGCCTTCCGAGCCCGCCCCGCAGCACCGGCCGCACCTGGAGGCGGAGCGGCCTGCGCTCCCGGATGGACGGGCGTCGCACGCGCCGGACCGCGGCGAACATCGCGACGGCCGCGAGCAGCCCCGGCACGATCGAGACGAGGATCGCCGAGCGGACGCCCACGAGCGCGATCAGCGGGATCGCGAGCAGCGGCCCCACGATCGCGCCGAGGTTGTCGGCCGTTCGCTCGAACCCGTAGGCGCGCCCGTACGCGTCGGGGGAGACGACGTCGGCGAGGATCGCGTTCCTGGCCGGTCCGCGGATGCCACGAGCGGCCCACGCCCCGGTGCGCAGCACCGCGACCTGCCACGGCGCCGTCGCGAGGCCGATGCCGCTCGACAGGACGGCGGTCGTCACGTAGCCGCCGACCGCCACCTTCGCTCTGCGATCGGGGTCATCGGCGAGCGCCCCGCCCGCGAGCTTCGCGACGCCGGCCGACCCGTCGGCGATGCCCTCGATCAACCCGAGCGCCGAGGCGGGCGCGCCGAGCGTCGAGGTGAGGAAGCTCGGCAACAGCGACGTGGGGATCTCATGCCCCACGTCGGAGAGGAAGCTCGCGAGCCCGATCGAGCGGACGCCCGGGTTGAACCAGCTCGCGGCGGCCACCTCGGGTGCGCCCTCGTGCTCCATCGGTCGAGTATGGCGCTCCCTTGTGTGCACCGTTGTAAACGGACGACCCCTCCCGGCGCTCTGTCGTTGCGTGAGGTGCGAACGGTGCACGCAACCCTGATGATGGCCACGGTGAAGGAGCGCGCGATCGACGAGCCGCCGGTCGACGAGCAGGCGATCGACGCCGAGACGGACCCCGTGCGTGCAGACGCCCCGGCCCGGCACGACTTCGAACGCGTGTACCGCGACCACGGGCCGGGCCTCTTCCGCGCCATCTACGCGTACACGGGAGGGCGGCGCGACATCGCCGACGAGGTCGTGTCCGAGTCGTTCGCGCGGGCGATCGCGCACGACGCCGATGTGCGCGAGCCCGTGCCGTACGTGTACCGCACCGCGTTCCGGCTGGCGGCGAAGGAGCTGCGTGCGGAGCGCCGCCGGCCCCCCTTGGAGCCCGAAGTCCCCGCCGATCCTCCCGATGTCGCTGGGCTATTGGCGGCACTTCGTCGTCTCTCACCGAACCAACGAGCCGCGATCGTGCTGCGCTACGAGGCCGACCTGCCGGTCGAGGAAGTCGCGCGTCGCATGGGCATCACCGCGGTGACGGTGCGCGTGCACGTCCATCGGGGCCGCACGAAGCTGCGCGAGCTGCTGGGCGCCGAGGAGGTCGACGAGTCATGACCGAGCGTTGGAAGCGGGAGCTCGGGAAGCTGCGGGAGGTGGAGCCATCGAGCGACGTGTGGGAGCGAGCCGAGACGCAGACGCCGAGCGATGACGGTTTCCCCTCCACGAGGCAACGGTTGGTGGCCGGTCTGGTGGCGTTCGGCGTGTTCATCGCTGCGGCGTCGTTCGGCTGGTTGGCCTTCCGCCCGATCGATGAGCGCCTGTTGGGTGGGGACGACGCCGCGATGATCACCGAAGCCGTCGTCTCGCTCCGTGCCGTGCAGGATGGCCAGTTCCCGCACCCGGAGGCGACCCTGTCGATCGGCGATCTAGTCGTGGAGGGGCAGCCGACGAGCTACGGATGGGACGCCGCGATCGTCGATACGTCGACCCCGGCGTTCAAGGGCGACGATTTCGTGGCCGTGCAGCTTCCCGCCGCACTGTCGCTCGATGGCGATGCCGATTGGGCCGACGCGCGCGTCCATCCCCCGGACTCCTTCCTCGTCGGCGGGGGTCACCAGCTCGGCCGGCTCGACTCACCTCAGCCGATCGAGATCCCGCCCGGCCGGTACGTGATGGAGATCAGGGGGCACTGGAGCGACCACGGGAATCCTTCCTTCTACTTCCCTCTGTTCGTGATGGGCGGTTCTGTCGACACCCCCGCCCCCGATGTGCTCGACGTCGTGTGTTTCGAGGCAGGAACAGAGATCACGACTTCGCCGGTGTCCGTGCAGGCCGATGGCGTCCACGTCGTCGTGGACAGCTCCGGTGGCTTCCAGGAGCTCGTGCTCGACCCGGTGGATGGATACCCCCTCAGATTCTGGAGCGGCAGCAGTGGGCTCGACGGGCCCTTCGTTCGTGAGCTGGTTCCTGGTCGGTGGCGCGTGGGGTGTGTCCACGGCGAGCAGCAGGATCCCGGCGCGGTCGCGGGTTGGGCGATGTTCGATGTGGTCGACCCGAACGGCTTCTGGAGACCCACAACGCTCGCGTGCGGTGAGGGAGACCAGATGGTCCGCGATGAGCCCGCCCCGATCCCGAAGGTCGAAGGCGAGTCGCCGGAGCAAGCCGTTGCACGAGTGTTGGAGCTCCCGGAGGGAGATCTCGTCGAGGAGGCCGGCTATCGTGGCTCGTATCGACAGCCGTACCGCGTCGTGCGATCGGGTGAGGTCGTCGCGTGGGTGCTGTTCAGCGACTGGACCCAGATCTACTGGAACCTCACGGCGGGGTGGGCGTGCCCCGGCGAGGGTTTCCGGACCGAGGGGACAGAGTAAGCCTTTCGGGCGTCACACACGTCTATCGTCGGCGATGGACGCTGTGATGACGGAGGCCCGACTGAGCCCGGAGGCTGCGCACCCGAGTTCCCGACGAGCGCGCGGGGTCGAGCCGTTGGACATGGGCGTCGTCTTCGAGGCGCACGCGGCGCCCCTGTACCGCACGATCCTCGCGTACACGGGAGGTCGGGCCGACATCGCGGAGGAGGCTGTCGGCGAGGCGTTCGCGCGCGCGACCGCGCACGCCGAAAACGCTGCGTGACCCGGTGGCGTGGCTCTACCGCGTGGCGTTCAACGTGGCCAACGACGAGCTCCGTCGGGAACGCCGTCATGGCGGAGAGCCGCCCGATGGGCCTCAGCCGTCGTCCGAGATCGCCGGACTCTTCGAGGCCTTGAAGCGTCTGCCTCCCCGCGAACGAGCCGTGATGGCGCTCTTCTACGTGCTCGACCTGCCGGCGGCGGATGTCGCGGCGAGGTTCGGTATCGCGTCCCCGACCGTGCGAGTGCACCTCACGCGAGGCAGGCGTCACCTCGCCACCCTGCTCGGCGACGACGAGGTGGATGGCTGATGCCGAAGCGTTGGGAACGCGACCTCCGCCGCCTCGGCGACGTGCCGGCGCCGATCGACGACATCCGGGCGCGATCCGTCCGACCTTCCGACGGCCATACGCCGTCGACCTCCCTGCCACCCACCAGGCAGCGTGTCGTGGCCGGCATCGTCGCGTTCGGGGTGTTCATCGCAGCCGGCACCTTCCTCGTGCGAGCGATCGATCCGACAGGCGCTGAGCGGCCCGTGGAGGTAGGCAAAGCACCACTTCCCTCTTTTCGGGTGGTGTTCACGACGACAAGCGCAGGCTTGATCGGATTGAGTGATTCGCCACGGGAAGTGGAAATCAGCACCGAGTACGGCGACATCCGCGATGTGAGTGTGACGTCGACGTCGCCACGGGACGATCCGTACGCCTCGCATGCGAAAGAACTCCAACCGTTGTTCCCCTCCCCAACGGTGGGAAGCCCGGTCTCGTTAGAGACGGACGGCTATAACCCGAGGATCATGGTCGTGAAGGCAAGTGACTGGCCCGATCTCAGCCGTCACTCCGGGGTCGATCGACTACCCACGGATCCCGGACGATACGTGATGATCTTCCAGGCCGAGTATCCCGAGGGGGTCGCGATGATCGCCCGAACGGTCGACCTCGTCGCCCCCGGTACGGTCCAGATCGCGGCCACAGAAGGTGGTGGTGTCGGGAACGCGAGCGCCACCTTCGTGGTCGACGGTGCCGCGGTTCCGGGGATCCTGCGAGAGAGCTCGTTCCACCATTCCGACGCGGTCGGGCTGTTGCCAGGAGAGCGCCCGCCCGGCGATCCGACGTTCATCGACGTGTCGCTCAGGGCGAACATCGTGCTGGGCGAGGGCCCGACGGATCGGCGACTGCGGTTGAGCCCCGAGCCGCCACCGTGGGACGACGGCGTCGGCACTCGGGTCGAACCCGGACCGCTTGTCGAGATCGACCCGGGCAGGTATCTGCTCACCTACGACGTCGCATGGAAGCACGGGCGGGTCGGCTGGGATTCGGAAGGAACCCTCGAGACCGCGCGTTTCGCCTTCCCGATCGAGATCGTCGATGAAGGCGCGAGTGTCGTCGACGCTGTCGAAGCGGCAGCCGCTCCGATCCTCGGGTCGTTGCCGCCTCGGTCCTTCGATGGACCCACCCTCCATGGCAAGGCGCTCGACCCGGCCGACTTCGATGACCGAGCGATCATCGCGGTCGCCTGGTCGCCCTCCTGCGTTTCCTGCAACCGTGTGTTGGGGCGGATCCAGAACGCGCTCGTCTCGTCGAGGCTCTTCCCGAGCGTGATCGGGGTCGTTCCTCGCTCCGACCGGGCGCGGGCGATCGAGGTCGAGGAGGTGCTCTCGCTCACGTTCGAGAGCGTGCTCGCTCGAGCTAGCCTGCTCGAGGGCGTGACGTTCCCCAGTACGTGGATCATGCGGCCGGATGGAACCGTCGTGGCAATCCAGGTTGGGCATGTGGATGAGGCATGGCTCGCGGGAGCCATCGCCGATGCGACGTTCGGGGAACCCGAGCCAACGCTCGAGGGGCCGGCGGGCACCGATCCGGCGTCGTCATCCGAGTCCACCTCGATACCAGATGTTCTTCGCGTCAGGTGCACCGCCGATGGCGCGCAGGTACTGACCCCCAACGTCGAGACGAGCGACGACGGTGTCCGGGTTATCGCCACCCCCGGATCGGCTCAGCATGCGGACGCGATCGAGATACGTCCGCTCGGCTGGCCGATCTTCAACGTCTCCTCGGGAAGTAGCGGTATCGACGGGGAGTTCGTCAGGCCCGTCCCGGAGGGTGATGTCATCGTGGGCTGCTACCGAGAAAAAGTCGAGTATGCGAGTTGACTCACCAGGGATGTCCTCGAAACGGACCCGTTGCCTCATCTGCGGATGTCCTCGAAGCATCACGCTGCCTCGGGGGCCTGCGTGGCCCCGAGGAGGGTGGCGGTGGGTCTGTCGATGG
>JBOGVO010000047.1:0-8285 GCA_050692855.1 Actinomycetota bacterium
CTCGGGCGCCTCGGCACCCTGATCGGGTCGGTGGTCTCGGACCGGGAGTTCATCGCGATCCCGATGACCTGGAGCATGGTCAACGAGCTCACCACCGCTCGCGCCTACCGCCGCCTCGTGGACACGACCGGGAACGTGACGCTCGAGCAGATCCTGCGGGCGATCGGCAAGCAGGAACGACGCCACTTCGCCTTCTACAAGGTCCAGGCGACGCACAGACTCCGCTCCAGCGCGCGGGCGCGCACGCTCGTCCGCTTCGCGATGGATCACCTGTGGGAGCCGGTGGGAACCGGTGTTCGGCCACAGGAGGACACCGACTTCACGGTCTGCTACTCGTTCAACGACGCGCCCGGGCTCGCCGAGCTCCGGGAGATGGACGGCGTGATCGCCGCGCTTCCGGGATTGGAGGGCACGACCTACCTGCAGCGCGCCGCGCGCGGGGCCGCCGCGCGATCGGGCCTGGCGTTCGGCCGTGAGCGACCGCGCATGGAGGCACGGCGGTCTGCGGGGTCCAACGGCGCACCGGCTCAGCCCCGAGGGCGCACCCGGGTTCCCTCGGGGGTGTCCATGACCTCGAGCCCCATCTCGGCGAGCTCGTCGCGCAGTCGATCGCTCTCCGGGTAGTCCCGGCTCGCGCGGGCGGTGTCGCGGGCGGCCACCTTCGCCACCATCTCGGCGCTCGGCTTCCAGTCGCTCATGGCCTCGCGCTCGAGATCGAGGCCCAGCACCGCGTCCCATGATGCCAGCAGCGCGTACCGCTCGGTCTGCGGCACGCCGGCAGCGCCCACGAGCTCGTTCACGACCACGAGCGCCGCGGGCATATCGAGGTCCGCCTCCACGGCCGCACGGAACCGAGCGTCATAGGCTCGCGCCGAGTCGCCGAGCGTGTCGGCCGGGGCACGTTCGCCTTCCACCCACTCGGCCATGCGGCGCCGCAGCTGCTTGACCTTCGCGTCGGCCGCCTCCATCGCATCCCACGTGAAATCCATCTCCGAGCGGTACCGCGTCTGGAAGGTGAGCCAGCGGAAGGCGAGCGGATCGAGCCCGCGCTCGAGCAGGTCCGATACCCCGACGGTGTTGCCGGTGGACTTGGAGATCTTCTGGCCCGTCTGCCGGAGGTGCCCCCCGTGCACCCAGATCGACACGACCTGGTGCCCCACCACGCATTCGGACTGCGCGATCTCGTCCTCGTGATGAGGGAACCGGAGGTCGTTGCCGCCGGTGTGGATGTCGATGCGGTCTCCCAGGTACTTCATCGACATCGCCGAGCACTCGACGTGCCAGCCGGGGAACCCCTCTCCCCACGGGGAGTCCCACTTCATCAGCCGGCCCGGGCCCGCCGATTTCCAGAGGGCGAAGTCGGCGGGGTTCCGCTTGGCGGGGTCGGTCTCGAGGTCACGATGCCCCTCCCGGAGGTTGTCGAGCGTGTTCCCGCTCAACCTGCCGTAGCCCGGGAACGAGCTCACGTCGAAGTACACGCTGCCCGAGTCGACGACGTAGGCGTGGCCGCCGTCGATCAGGGCCTGCGTGAGCTCGATCATCTCGGGGATGTGCTCGCTGGCCTTCGGGTATCGGTCGGCGGGACGGATGCCGACGGCCTCGGCCTCCTCGAAGACCGCCCGCGTGTACTTGTCCGCGATCTCGTGCGGGGACAGGCGCTCGTCGTCGACCGCCAACAGCATCTTGTCGACCGCCTCGGGGGACGCCTCGTCGGTCATGTGTCCGACGTCGGTGATGTTCATGATCTGCGTGACCGTATAGCCCTCGAGCTCGAGGCCGCGGCGGATCAGGTCGCCGAGCATGAACGTGCGCATGTTGCCGAGGTGGGCGTAGCGGTACACGGTCGGCCCGCATGTGTAGATCGACACGTGCCCCTCGACGACGGGCCGAACCTCATCCACCTCACGCGTCAGCGTGTTGTACAGGCGCATGGCCGAGAGCTTACCGTCGAGCGTGGATGCGGTAGGGCTACGTGTCGTCGGGTCGTGGTGGTGAGGGCGGACCGAGGCGGAGCTCCGGGCGCGCAGCCTGCCCGTTCCCCGCGCCGGCGGAGACGTCCACCGGTGGTGGCGGGACCGGCACCGGGATGCGCGCCTCGACCCCCGCGTGCTTCTTGTGCGCCCGGAGCACGGCTTCGTGGTACCGCTCGAGCATCTGGCGGAACGACGGATCGTGGTACGGCCGCCCGTCGACCGTCGGGCCGGGGGTGCCTTCGATGATCGCCTCGACGTCGTCGCCGGTGATGGTCTTCTCGGCCTCGAGCGCGTGGGCCAGGGCCAGCACCTCGCCCCGATGCTCCTGGAGCAGGTCCCACGTGCGCTCGTACAGCACGCCGAGCTTGGACTCGACGCTGTGACCGAAGGTCGAGTCGAACATCGCCCGGTCGGCTCCGGTCTCGAGCGCCTGCGCCCCTCGCATGCCCGCCAGGGTGACGGAGCGGGAGGCCAGGGTGTCGCCCATCGCGTAGAACGCGAGCGCCTGGGTCGTCATCGCCGTGGCCGCGTTCATGTCGCCGCCCACGCCCATCGAGTGGTCGCCGTCGAAGAACATGCGTTCACCGGCCAGCGACGCGAGGGCCGTCATGACGTCGATCTCGCGCTCGGTGCGCCACTGCACGAACTGATCCTCCGGCGGGATCGACGAGACGAACCCGCCGACGTCGCCGCGACGCTCGATCGTCGCCATGTCGATCACGGCGTGCTTCCGCAGCCGGTAGGCGACGATCGCGTGGCAGGCCTCGTGCACGGCGACCGAGTGACGCTCGCGCTCGATGTACTCGTGATCGTCGGGCAGACCGTGCTGCTTCAGCTGCTTCGCCTTCACGACATCGGTGAAGCTCAGCGTGTCGCGATCGTCACGGATCGCGATCACGAGCCCCTCGTTCACGATGTCCTTGATCGAGGCGCCCGAGAAGTACGGCGTGATCGTCGCGAGCTTGTCGACCTGTTCGTCGGAGAGGTCGTTCGAGACCTTCGCGAGGTAGTAGTCGAACGTGGCCCTGCGCCCGTCCTTCTGCGGATAGCCGACCTTGTACTGGCGGTCGACTCGGCCGGGCCGCAGCATCGCCGGGTCGAGCGTGTTCGGCATGTTGGTCGCGAAGATGTGCAGGATGCGGTACTTGGGCGGAGGCTTCGGCTTCATGCCCAGGAGCTTCCTGATCTTGTTGACGAGCCCTTTGGGCTTGGTGAGCCCCGACATCTCCGCGAGGAGCGCCTGGAGCGTGCCCATGCCGCCGCCGCCCATGCCCATACCGCCCATGATCACCTGCTCCTTGTACGGCGCTCCCAGACCGGGTGCGGCCGTCGCGGCGTGGAAGGTGCTGTCGCGGCCTGCCTCGGAGATATAGGCGAGGCCGTTGCAGGTGGGCGCCGTCGTCCAGGGAGAGACCGGCGTGTAGCCGGTGGCCGCCTGCTGGCCGCGGCTCCCCAGGGAGTCCGCCTCGTCGATGAAGACGATCGCACCGCCGTAGCGCATGGACAGCTTCCGGAGCTTGCGGTAGAGCGACCGCACCTTGAGGATCCCGACGCCCATGAACATGTTGATGAACGCCCCGGCGTCGACGTTCACGAAGGGCTTCGCGGTCTCACCGGCCACCGCCTGGGCCATCAGGGTCTTGCCCGTGCCGGGGGGACCCCACAACAGGATGCCGCCGGGCACGTATCCCCCTCGGGACTCGATCGCCTCGGGGTCGTCGAGGAAGACCAGGGTCTCCTTCAGCTGGCCGAGCGCGGCATCCTGGCCCTTCACGTCGTCGAACCTGGTCTCGATCTCATCGGGCATGATCGTGTCGATGCCGCCGCGCGAGAGGAACCAGAACAAGCCGACGAACTGGAACATCACGAAGAAGAACCCGAAGGCCAGCTGCATCACGAACGGCAGGGCCACGACGAGCCGCGCCGGCGCCTCCACGATGCCGAGCCAGACCGGGTCGGTGTTGAAGATGCGACCGAGCAGGGTGCTGAACACCAGCAGGAACAGCAGGGCCTTGAAGGCTCGGCCGGCACGGTAGCGCGTATACTCGTTCATCTTGCCCAGATGCCGGTCCGCACCGCCGAATACCGACGTCTGCCAGAAGCGGTAGTAGCCCTTGGAGCGTTCCTCGATGAAGTAGTGCATCTGGCGCACGAACTCGAGGCCCATGAGCGCCAGCAGCCACCAGTAGTCGTTCGTCGCGATGCGGAACGCGTCGACGAGCGGACCGTCGAGCGGCTTCACCGTCGTGCTCCAGACGACGGCGAGCCCCGCGAGCCAGAGGATGCCGAGGAACACGAGCAGCTTGATGCGATCCCAGAGCACCGCGGGCGCCCGTGTCTGCCGCTCTGATGCCCTCGGCCGAGAGGGCCTGTCGACCAAGATGTGAGAATCCTTGCCGTTGGAGCTCACGCGATCACCGCCCATGAGTTGATCACCGATTCGATGTCGCCGCGGTTGCGGCTGAAGCACTCGGCGCTGCAGAGCACCGCGAGTACGTAGACCTTGTCCGATGCCGGATCGAGGTACGCCGTCTGCGAGATCTGGACGAACCGGTCGTCGAAGAGCACGGAGCTCCCCGTCGCTCCCGGGTTCTCCAGCGCGGTCGCCCAGACCTGCGCCTCGAAGTGCAGCCCGTGGAATCCGTCCTTGTCGAGCCGGTCGTCGTAGGCGAGGACCTGGACGGCTTCGCGTCCGACCTGGTCCTGGATCTGGTCGATCGGCACGATCAGATTGCGGAGTGCCCCCAGGTTGATGCCGTCACGCTGTTGCGTGGTCAGGCGGAGCACGGCGGCGATGCCCTGCGGGTAGTCCGAGTCGTACGCGCCCTGCCCGAGCACGTGCGCGATCGCAGGGGAGGGGTGGCCGTCGAGACCGACGAGCCACTCGACCGGATCGGGCGTGTTGACGGGCGGGCCGGCCGCCTCACCCTGCAGGGCCGCTTCGTCGAAGACCGTCCACTCCATGGGGATCTTGAACGCCGTTCGAGCTTCCGTGTTCCTGACGTACTCGTAGCTCGGCGACCCGCACGACGCGAGCACCATCGCCAGTCCGGCGCCGAGCAACAGCGGCCGGTGGAGCTTCCACGGACGACGCATCATCGTTCCATTATGGGCGGCTCGGTCGAGAAGGACAGAGGTTCTTCGACTATCGGCCGCCCGGGCGCCGGCCTTCAGCCTCCGGCCGGGTGCGAAGTGGCCTGCCCTCGAACGGGATCGACAGGGCGATCGTGGTTCGGGTGGCGACCTGAGCTTTCTCCCGCAAGCGTCTGATGAGATCCTCGAGCTCCGCGGTGGTGCCGGTGCGGACCTTGAGCACGTAGTTCATCTCGCCGGCCACGCTGTAGCAGTCCTCGACCTCCGGGAACTCGGCGACCCGCTCGGGCAGGTCGTCGGGCTGGCGTGGATCGAGCGGCGAGGCGGCGACGAGCGCGGTCACGAGCAGCCCCAGCGCTTCGGGGGCGACCTCGGCGGCGTAGCCGCGGATCACACCCTGCTGTTCGAGCTTCCGCACGCGGTCGTGCACAGCCGAGGCCGACAACCCAACGCGCCCGGCGACGTCGGCATAGGTCGCGCGGGCGTCGGCTTGGAGCGCCGCCACGATGTCGAGGTCCCGATCGTCGAGCATCGCGCAATCATAGATGGGCCGCTCCGCCCGAGAGCATGGCCCGTGGACCACGGTGGGCTCGCGCGCGGCCGATGGCGCCGGAGGATGTCCACTCGGATCGGCGGCCGATTGTCCGCGTCGACACGCTCCGGTAGAACACCACCACCGACGCCGATCCTCCTTCGCGGCCGTCGCGAGTCACGGAGGATCGGCCGGCGTGGCACCTCGATCCCGAGCGGCGCCCGACGGCGCGCCCTGTGAGCCGCCGGGAGCGCCCGTCACGATCGAGCGGATCCCCAAGCCCGACGGTGGGCACCGCGCGCTCGTGCGCCTCGGCGCCGACGACGGCTGGAGGTACGCGGCAGCCGTGCTCGCCGTGCTGCCCGAGGTGGAGCGGGCGCTCGCCTCGACCGTGTTCGCGAACCGTGCGATGCGCACGGAGGGTGCGGCGACGGGGCGAGCGATCCTCGAGCCGTGGCCGACGGCGCGAGCCCGGTACCTGCGAGCGGTGCGGGCGGCCGGATCGGTCCCCGGGCGCGCGTGGTTCGTGGGCGATGTCGCGGACTGCTATGGCTCGATCACGCCGCGCGTCGTCGGCAGGGCTCTGCGTTCGATGGGTGTCGACCCCCGTCTCACGACAGGGATCGAGACGCTGCTCCGCTCGTTCGAGGACCGCGGTGTGCGCGGGCTGCCGATCGGGCCCGCGCCGTCGGCGGTGCTCGCGAACGCGGTGCTTGCCTCGGTCGACCATGCCGTCGCTCGGGCGGCCGGCGCCCCGGCCCTGCGCTGGGTCGACGATGTGGTCGTCGTTGCGCCCCGGGCTTCTCGGGCGCGTGCCGCGGAGGCAGCGTACGAACGGTCGCTCCGGAAGATCGGCCTGCGCCCGCATCCCGTCAAGACCAGGGTCGTCGAGGATCATCGCCCACTGCTGGAAGCGCCGTCGGGTGCTCCCGCTCCTCCGGGCTCGAGCGTGGCATGATGCGCGCGCCGTGCGGACCTTGTATCGCGCCACCCGAGTCCACACCTTGGTCCATCCCGCGATGGGGGAGTGGGTCCTGGTCGACGGGCGTCATGTGCAGCGGGTCGGCACGGGTGAGCCGCCGGTCGCCGACCGGCTGGTGGAGCTGCCGGGAGCGACGATCGTCCCCGGCTTCATCGACACGCACGTGCATCTCACCGAGACCGGCCTGTCCCTCTCCAACGCCGACGTGGCATCGGCCGGCTCGGCCGAGGAGCTGCTCTCGGTCGCGCGCGCGAGAGCCGGTGACGGGGGAGCGGGCACGGTCTATCTGATCGGATTCGACGAGTCCCGGTGGCGACGGGCTCGGGTGCCCTCCATCGGCGATCTCGACGCCGCGAGCCGGCGCCCGTTGGTCGTGCGCCGCGTCGATGGACACGCGGCGATCGCGAACCGAGCGGCGCTCGTGGGCGCGGACGTGCTCGACCTCCCCGGCGTGGAGCGGGATGCCTCGGGGGAGCCGACCGGGAGGCTCACGGGCCGGGCCAACGAGGCGATCGGATCGTGGGCGATGGCCGACTTGAGCGATCACGAGCGGCAGGCGCTGCAGCTGCAGGCGGCGGGGCTGGCCGCATCCCACGGGGTGACGTCGGTCCATGAGATGTCGATGCCGAGCGGGAACGGTCCGCGCGACCTCGAGGTGTTCCTGGGGCAGCGCGAGCGACTGCCGCTCGACGCCGTGCCGGTCGTGGCGACCACATCGCTCGCCGTCGCGATGGACCGGGGCCTCACTGCGATCGGGGGCGACCTCCCGGTCGACGGCTCGATCGGCGCCCGCACCGCGTGGCTCGTCGACCCCTACCGAGACGGCTCGCCCGCCGGGACCGGGTACCTGGGCGACGACGAGCTGGCCGAGTTCTTCCACGGCGGGCACTCGGCCGGGCTGCAGGTCGGCGTGCATGCGATCGGCGATCGCGCGATCGAGCAGGTGCTCACGGTCTGGGAGCGCGTCTACCAGATGCTCGACTCCAGGGAACGAAGGCACTTCCGAGCGCGACGACACCGTATCGAGCACTTCGAGATGGCCTCGCCGGCACACGTGGAGCGCTCGGCGATGCTCGGCCTCGCGGTCTCGGTGCAGCCGGTCTTCGACGCGACCTGGGGAGCTCCCGACGGGCTCTATGAACAGGCGCTGGGCACCGATCGCGCGCTGGCCATGAACCCCTTCCGGACGTTGGTCGAGCGCGGCGTCGAGGTCGGCATCGGATCGGACGCGCCGATCACCCCCCTCGATCCGTTGCTCGCGATCGACGCGCTGGAGCATCACCACGATCCGGCGCAGCGGTTGTCTCGGCTCGAGGCCGTCCGCCTCCATACGATCGGGTCCGCACGCGTCGGGCATCAGGAGGAGAAGAAGGGCGCGATCGCTCCCGGGATGCACGCCGACTTCGCGGCCTTCAACGCCGATCCGCTCGCTGTCGCTTCGGTCGAAGGGGTGCGCCCGATCCTCACCGTCTCGCTGGGGCGCGAGGTCTTCGCTCGATGATCAACGGGTTCCGGGCCCGAACGGTCCGCGCCCGGGCGACGCGAACCGCTGTGTTGTCACTCTTTCTCCTCGGGTCCGGTTGACCCGGTCGGGCCGCCGGGCGTACCGTGCGGGTCGCGCCGGATGCCCTCGGGCGACGGCGCGTGAAGGTCCGAGCGGCTGAGTAGAGAACGCGACGCCCCGGCGTCGCGGCCCCAAAGGTCT
>JBOGVO010000048.1:0-8828 GCA_050692855.1 Actinomycetota bacterium
GCGCGAGATCGTCCCCCGCTTCGCCCCGAGCCGCCTCGAACACGGCCCAGGCCCCCCGCCACCCCTCGCTCTCGGCGAGGCCCATCCCCAGGTCCAGCAGCACGCGGGCTCGAGCCGGCCCGGCCACCGAGAGGTCCACCGCTTGCTCCAGGACGCTTCGCGCCAGCGTGTTGTCCCCGCACTCGTAGTGAGCCACGCCCGCCTGGTGGGTCCGACGCACCAGGTCCTCGCCTCGGTCCCGCGGCGTGGCGCGGCGTGCCATCTCCCAGAGCTCGGCCGCGGATTGCGGCGCTCCCCGGGAGGAGGCCAGGAGGGCGGCCTCCTCGAGGGCGGCGGCGACGGCGAGGTCCGGGCCGGCGACGGACAGCGCCATGTGGCGGGCTCGTTCCTCCGGATCGCGGACGATCGTCGCGAGCCGTGCGTGCAGCTCGCGCCGTCGGGCCGGTGGGATCTTCTGGTAGACGGCGGAAGCGAGGAGGGGGTGCGTGAACCGAAGGCGGTCGCCGATGACCTCGACGACGCCGTTCTCGATGGCCGGACCCAGGCGAACGTCCACCGCGGAGGGAGCGATCACCGCGGCGACCGTATCCAGCGTCGGTGCCGACACGGCCGAGACAACCTCGAGGGCTTCGACGGTCTTCGCAGGCAGCCCCTTCAGGCGGTCCTCGATGAGTTCCTGAAGGCGGTCGGGGATCGGAGGCCGTTCGCCGGCCGCCACCTCACCTCCACGGCGCAGGAGCGCCAGTCCGATCTCCTGGGCGAAGAAAGGATTGCCTCCCGACATCTCGTGGAGGCTGAGGAGCGTGGTTCGCGGGAGATCCTCACCCACTTTGTCCCGGAGCACCCGTTCGATGGCGTCCAGGGACAGCGGTCCGACGTGGACGGCGTGCACGCGATCCTCGGGGAAGGCCGACACGACGCCCAGAGGATCGTCGTCGGGATCGGTGCCCCGAACGGCAGCCATCAAGCCAACCGGCTCGTCCTTCAGGCGCCGCACGACGAACTGGAGCACCCGGATCGAGGGGAGATCCATCCACTGGACGTCATCGATGGCCACGACGACTGGCGAGGTGGAGGCGACTACCCGGAGGCATCCGAGGACGGCCAGGGAAACGGCCCGCTGGTCGGCTCGGGCGCCCGATCCCGGGGAGCGCAAGAGGGCCACCTCGAGGGCCTGGCGCTGCGGCTCCGGCACGGTGGGGAGTGCCTCCTGGAGCACGGGCTCGAGGAGGTCACCGAGTGCAGCGTAGGACAGACGTGTCTCGGCCTCGACCGGACGGCATGAGAGTGTCCGGTACCCCCGTTGAAGGGCACCCGCCAGCCCCTCCTTCCACACGGTGGTCTTCCCGATGCCGGGATCACCGGAGAGGAGCAGGGCGCTCGGCCCGGTCGGGATCGAGACCAGGAAGCGATTGAGGATTGCGAGCTCGGACTCGCGCCCGATGACGTCACCTGCCAACGGCGCTCTCCCCGCGTCGGTGGACGTCAGGATTGTAGGGATGGCGGGCCGAACCGTGCAGACCCGTCGAGGCTCGCACGGCGAGGGCTCCGACGGGGACTCCTCATCTTCTCCCTCGTGCTGGATGGGAGGGGTCCGGCACCGGCGAGAATCGGGGGAGGGAGGCCATCGTGAATCCGGGGACTATCTCCCGGCCGGAATGGTATGGCTCACGTACGTGACCCGGTTGGAGGAGGTCCGCCTACAGACCGGGTGACTGCCCTCACTCGCAGCATCGTGTGACGGGATCGCGTGGTGACCCAGGGTTCGGAGATGTCGCTTGAAGCCCACACCGATCGCGACCGCTTCCGGGACGGATGCCTGTCCCTCTACCATCGTGACGGTGAGGCTCCGTCAGGCGACCGACGCGGGCCATGACTTCTGCTTCCGGCTGAATCTGGCGACGATGCGCGAGTACGTCGAGCCGATCTACGGCTGGGACGTCGAAGTCCAGCGCAGGCAACACGCCGGATGGTTCAACGCCGATCGACTCTCGATCATCGAAGAAGACGATGGGACCGCGGTCGGTGTCTTGGACGTGAGTGACGAAGGCGACCACCTGTACCTATCGCGCATCGAGGTTCTGCCCGAAGTCCACGGGCGAGCTCGGCCTCGCGACGACGACGCGTCTCGCTATCGTCGGCCCGGCACGCGCCGCAGATCGTTCCCACGCGGTACCAGCCGCCGAGGTAGGCGCCGCACCTCGAGCATCCGGCGATCATGCTCCCGATCCTGCCACGGCCGGCCGGGATCGGCCGCGATCGGCGAGCGTCACGCGGTCACGCGGCGCTGGCGACGGAATCCCGGAGAGAGGTCTCTCCTACCGAGGGCGGACCCAAAAAGCCGAGGCGTGGCACGCAATGCTTCGTTGTGGAACCATCCGCTTCGCGGCTACTGCCTAGGAGGTTCGCGATGAAGATGCGTTCGGCTGTCTCAATGGCCACCGTCGTGGCAACGCTGATGGTATGGGTGGCCCTCGACGTTGCGGCGACTGAAGGTGATCGAGTGGAGGCCGCCGCGCAGCGTGCCGAGCCTCGACGAGCCACGCGCTACTACGCGGTGGGACCGTCGGCTGAGTACGACTTCGATTCAGGGTCGATAGGCGTCGTTCGGCAGCTTCGACTGCATTTCGCCTCCGGGTCAACCTTCGATGTACTGATCACGATCTCGATGGATTACCGCACATCCGGAGCCGATCCGTTCGTTGTAGCACCTCTCGTGCGGCGTGACGGGCGGCACGGGCCCGTGGTCCAGACGCGACCCGAGAGACGGGCGGTCGCGTCGTCCACCGCCCGCACGAGCAGCACCACGGCCTTCCTGATCAACAACCCCCAGGGGGTCATACTTACTTCTTCTCTCCGACCGTCAACGTCTCGCGCCGAGTGGGAGACCGCTCATCCATTACGAGCCGCCGCGTTGTCTTCGTAGTGGATGCGACGCGCTCGTCGTGAGGTGGCGAGTGTTCGCGAACATCACGGACCCAACCCGAGCGCCGCGAGGCGGCGGTCCAGGTCGAACGCGATCGCGAGGTGGGAGCGGTAGCGCGGGCGCGCCCGGCGCCGCTCCTCCTCGGGTGTAAGGACGCGGAGCCTCGTCGTCAGCACCTCCGGATGCTCTCGCAGGCTCTCCGGAAGACACGAGCGAAGGGATACATCGGCCAGAATCACGCCGACGCCGACATCGTGAACCGACCTCGCGGTGCAGCTCGTCGGCCGGAGCCGCTCGAGGTGGAGCGCGCTGAGGAAATCCTCGCGGCCGTACGCGGCGTCGATCCGTGGGATGCAGCGGTGCCCCTCGCGCTCGGAATGTCGCTGCGGCGCGAGGAGGTGATCGGCCTCGGATGGTCGCACGTCGATCTCGACGCCGGCCGGCTCCTCGTCGAGCGGACGCTCACCTACGCCGACGGCGAGCTGCACTACGGCCCTCCTAAGTCAGAGGCCGGCGAGCGCGAGCTCGAGATCCCTGGCTTCGTCGCGGACGCGCTGCGGCGGCACCGTGCCGCGCAGAATGAGCGCCGGCTCCTGATCGGCGAAGGATGGCCGCTCGGCGGAGGGATCGCCGATCACGTCGTCGAGCGCGGCTGCGGC
This sequence comes from Actinomycetota bacterium, assembly GCA_050692855.1. Taxonomy (GTDB): domain Bacteria; phylum Actinomycetota; class UBA4738; order UBA4738; family HRBIN12; genus JAOUEA01. The sequence continues at coordinate 3,586 of JBOGVO010000048.1, forward strand.
GAGCCGTGGCACCCCTCGACGTTCTCGACGTACTGGCGCCGATGGGCGACCGCGAACGGCTTCGCCGGGACGACGTTCCACGATCTGCGCCACGGCACCGGCGCGCTCCTCCTCGCCTCCGGGATTTCCTCGACGGTCGCGCTCGAGATCATGGGGCACTCGGCCCTCGAGATGCTCCGCCGCTACCAGGGCGTCTCGCGTGCGCTGAAGCGTGAGGCGGCCGACAAGCTCGACGAGCTCCTGCGGCCGAAGATCTGAGCGACTCGGATCCATATCCGGATCCACGGCGCCTCTCGGCCGGCCCGCTACCTCGAGAACCGTTGCCCGGTAAGTAGTCCCAACGGGATTTGAACCCGTGTCTCCACCTTGAGAGGTTGGGCCGGGCTGGTTCCGTGACCTGCGGCGGAGGCGGAATGGGGTCGCTGACCTGCGGACTTACCTTCTGGTCGATTCTCGTCACCACCCCTCAGTTTTCGTTGTCGTGCGGGATATTCACGGGATCACCGGGGCGAGTGGGGCTACAACCACCTTCTGTCGTCCTCAACGATTCCGCAAAGAACGCGGTTGCGAAGGCGGACGCTGACAGGTGGTTCGGGTCGACCAACGTGGACTTGTCGGACTGGCCGATCGGCCTTCGTTTGCTGGGGTAGGTGGCCCTGAGCGCCGGAATCTTGCGCATGTCGGCGGGTTGACCGTCGCGCCGGAGCGTCAGCTGGTTCGTCGCCTGCGATGCCCGGAGCAGCGGTCATCGAGCCGTCATTCGTCCACGAGATGCGAGGGTCGACCCGCCGGTGCAGTTTGCGATAGAAGGCGTCATTGTCCGCTCACGCCCGGCCTGTTCGCCGAAATTCCGATACGCGAGCGTTGCGGAATGCCCGTTCCGCGGGTACCATTTCCGAAACACCAACGTATCGAAAGGTGGCACGCATGGAGTACGCGGAAGGGTACGAACGGCGCTGGTGGATCCTCGGGGTCCTGTGTCTGAGTCTCCTCGTGATCGGGCTCGACAACACGATCCTCAACGTCGCGCTGCCGACGCTGTCGCGTGACCTCGGCGCCACGAACAGCCAGCTCCAGTGGATGGTCGACGCGTACGTGCTGGTCTTCGCCGGCCTGCTGCTGACGACCGGCAGCCTCTCGGACCGGTACGGCCGCCGGAAGGCGCTCGCGCTCGGCCTGGTGATCTTCGGTGTCGCTTCGACACTGTCGGCGTTCTCGGGTACGTCGAACGCCTTGATCGCGAGCCGCGCCCTGATGGGTGTCGGCGGCGCCCTGATCATGCCCTCGACATTGTCGATCCTCACCAACGTGTTCCCCGCCGATGAGCGGGGCCGGGCGATCGGGATCTGGGCCGGCGTCTCGGCCCTCGGGATCGCGATCGGCCCGATCGTCGGCGGCTGGTTGCTGAACCACTTCTGGTGGGGCTCGGTGTTCCTGGTGAACGTGCCCGTGGTGATCGTCGCGCTGATCCTCGGACGTCTGATCGTTCCAGACTCGAAGGACCCGTCGCCGAACGCGCTCGATCCGGTCGGCGCGATCTTGTCGATCGTGGGGCTCGTGAGCCTGGTGTACGCCATCATCGAGGCGCCCGATCACGGATGGACCTCGACGCAAACGCTGGTCACCTTCGCGTTCGCTCTCGTGGTGCTTGCCGCGTTCGCGATCTGGGAGCTCCGGAGCGACCACCCGATGTTGGACGTGACGTTCTTCGAGAACCCGCGCTTCACCGCGGCGAACATCTCGATCGTCATGGTGTTCTTCGCGCTGTTCGGCTCGCTCTTCTTCCTGACCCAGTACCTGCAGTTCGTGCTCGGTTACACGCCGTTGCAGGCAGGGCTCAGGGTCGCGCCGCTAGCGCTCGTGCTGATGGTCTCCGCTCCGATCGCGGGCCGGCTCGTCGGGCGGTTCGGGAACAAGATGCTCGTCGCGACCGGTATGACCGCCGTCGCGATCGGGCTCGGATTCCTCGGAACGATCACCGTGTCCTCGGGGTACTCACACGTCCTGATCGCGCTCGTGATCCTCGGCCTCGGCATGGGGACGGCCATGGTGCCGGCGACCGAGTCGATCATGGGCTCGTTACCTCTGGCCAAGGCCGGTCTGGGCTCTGCGATGAACGACACGACCCGCCAGATCGGCGGCGCCCTCGGCGTCGCGATCCTCGGGAGCGTGTTCGCCTCGTCGTTCGCCTCGCAAGTTTCAAGCGCCCTCGCGGGGCTGCCGGCGCGAGTCGCCGAGGAGGCATCGGCGTCCGTCGGCACGGCGATCGGGATCGGGCAGCAGATGGGCGGAACAGCCGGCGCCGCCCTCGTGACCGCGGCGAAGCAAGCGTTCATCTCCGCGATGGACAAGGGCCTATTCGTCGGGGCGACGATCGCGCTGGTGGGGGCGATCCTCGCGCTGATTTGGCTGCCGAGCCGTGCGGCGACGTCGGCAGAGGAGCCGCTGCCCGGTGAGATCGTTGATCGAGACCGCGAGGTCGCCGTCGCGGTGGAGGCGTCCGAGTGAACGCCGGAGTCGAGCTCAGCGGCGCCCGGGCGCCGGGCCGCCCGCGCGACCCACGGGTCGACCGAGACATCCTCGCGGCGACGCTCGAGCTCCTCGCGGAGGACGGCTTCGATGGGCTTTCGATCGAGGCCGTCGCGGCGAGGGCCGGCGTCGGCAAGACCACGGTCTACCGGCGCTGGCCGTCGAAGATCCCGCTGGCGGTCGACGCGCTCACCGGGATGAAGGCGCCGACCCCCGCGGCGATCCCCGACGACATCACGACCCGCGAGGCGCTCGTGCACGCGATGTCCGGGTTCACGAAACCCCACGAGGGCTCGGCCACTCGCCTGCTGGCGGGTCTGGTCGATGCGATGTCGCGCAACGAGGAGCTGGCGGCCGCGGTGCGAAGCGTCCTGGTCGCCGAGCGCGAGCGCGGACTGCTTGCGGTGATCGAGCGCGGCAAGGCGCGCGGCGAGATCCGCCCCGACGTCGACGCCCGCGTGATGATCGACCTGCTCGGCGGGCCGGTCGTCCTGCGGCGGCTCATCACCGGCGACCCCGTGAACCAACGTCTGGCGCACGCGATCGTCGAGCTCGTGATGGACGGCGCCGCGCCGTCGGCCTGAACCCCCAAGGCAGGGAGACCTTGACCGCCGCGCTGAAGCCGATCTGAGGGGAGCAAGATCATGTTCGCAAAGCTCGGACGTTGGTGTTACCGCAATCGGGGCAAGGTCGTCTTGCTCTGGCTGGCTACGCTGATCGTCTCCGGGGGGATCAGCGGAGTGATCGGCACCGCGTACAGCACGGAGTTCTCACTCCCCGATGTCGAGAGCCGTCGTGGGTTCGACATCCTCGATGAGCACTTCGCCGAGTCGGGCGCAGGCGGCGAGGGCGGAACGATCGTGTTCCGCGCCGAACAGGGCGTCGACGACCCCGAAGTGCAAGGAGCGATGACCGCCTTCTTCGACGAGGTCAGCCAGATCGAAGGCCTGACGCTCACGAGCCCATACTCGCCGGAAGGTGCGCAGCAGGTCGCGCAGCAGGGTCCGGATGCCGAGCGGATCGCCTACGCGCAGATCGGTCTTCCACGCGACATCACGCTGGAGGAGGCCGCGGACATCCGCTCACAGCTGGACGAGCTGATGCCGGAGATCCCAGGTGTCCGGATCGAGATCGGCGGTGGCCTACTCGCCGAGTTCGAGGTGCCGAGCTCGGAGCTCCTCGGCCTCGCCTTCGCGATCATCGTGCTCATTCTCGCCTTCGGGTCGGTGCTCGCCATGGGCCTGCCCGTCGGCATCGCCCTGGCCGGCATCGGCGTGGGGACGATTCTGGCCGGCCTGCTCAGCAACGTCCTGTCGATCCCGGACTTCTCCACCACGGTGGCCGTCATGCTCGGACTCGGCGTCGGGATCGATTACGCGCTGTTCATCGTGACCCGGTACCGGGAGAACCTGCACAAGGGAGCCTCGGTCGAGGACGCGACCGTCGTCGCGCTCGATACGGCCGGCCGGGCCGTGGCATTCGCGGGCACCACGGTGGTCATCTCGCTGCTCGGGATGCTTCTCATGGGCCTCGCGTTCATCACCGGGCTCGCCGCATGCGCCGCCGTCGTGGTCGCCGTCACGGCCATCGCCTCGCTGACCTTGCTTCCGGCACTGCTGGGCTTCGCCGGCCAGCGGGTCGAGGTGACGCGGTGGCGGGGACTGATCGCGGCGCTTCTCGTAGCGATCGGTCTCGTGGGCGTCGCCGTCGCCTTCCAGCCGCTGGCGATCGTCGGGATCGCGCTCGCCGCCGTGGTGATCGTGGCCAGCTTCGCGTTCGCGCCGCTTCGACAGGAGGTTCCGCCCCGACGGCCGCGGCCGCTGAACGAGACCCCCGCCTATCGATGGAGCCGGGTGATCCAACGCCGCCCATGGATCTCGGCGATCAGCGGCGCCATCGTCCTGCTCGTGCTGGCAATCCCGTTCCTCAGTCTGCGCCTCGCCTTCTCCGACGAGGGCAACTACCCGGAGGACACGACGACCCGCCAGGCGTACGACCTGCTGGCGAGGGGCTTCGGACCGGGCTTCAACGGCGCGTTGCTGCTGAGCACCGAGGTCCCGGCGGGGGCGACCGCGGGGAACCTCGAGACGGTGACGGAGGCCCTGGCCGCCGACCCGGGGGTCGCCTTCGTGACCCCGGCCGTCCCGAACGACCCTGAGCAGCCGACCGCCGCGCTGTGGCGGCTCTTCCCGACGACCGCTCCACAGGATGGGGCCACCACCAACCTCGTCCACCGCCTGCGCGACGAGGTGCTCCCGGATGCGACCCAGGGGACCGGGCTCAACGTCGCCGTCTCCGGTGGCGTCGCCGCGTCGGTCGACTTCTCTCAGTACCTGACCGCGCGGATCCCGCTGTTCATCGGCGTCGTCCTCGCGCTCTCGTTCCTGCTGTTGATGTTGGTGTTCCGCTCGTTGATGGTGCCGCTCAAGGCGGTGGTGATGAACCTGCTCTCGATCGGAGCGGCATACGGGGTCGTCACCGCCATCTTCCAGTGGGGCTGGTTCGGAAGCGTCCTGAACATCGAACCTGCCCCCATCGAGCCGTTCGTGCCGATGATGATGTTCGCCATCGTGTTCGGCCTGTCGATGGACTACGAGGTGTTCCTGTTGTCCCGGATCCGTGAGGAGTACCTGCGGACCGGTGATAGCCGGCTCTCCGTTGCCGACGGGCTGGCGGCCACCGCGCGGGTGATCACCGCGGCGGCAGCGATCATG
>JBOGVO010000049.1:0-4303 GCA_050692855.1 Actinomycetota bacterium
AGGTGGACCCGCGAGCGGTCAAGCTGTTCCTCGGGCCCGTCGACGATGCGTGGGTCGAGGCCCCCACCGGCTGGTCCGGGCTCCGCACGATCGTGTTCACCGACATCGTGGGGTCGACCGCGAACGTCGACCGTCTCGGCGACGTCGAGGCCATGGAGATCGTGCTCGCACACGATCGGCTGGTGCGCGAGCAGATGGAACGATGTCGGGGAAGGGAGATCGATCACACCGGCGACGGCCTGATGCTCTCCTTCGACTCGGTCACCGCCGCGCTCTCGTGCGCGATCGGGGTGCAGCGAGAGGTCGCCGAGCGTGGAACCGACGACGCTTCCGGGTTCGCGGTCCGGATCGGGCTGGCAGCGGGTGAACCGGTGCAGAAGGATCAGCGTCTCTTCGGAGCCGCGGTCAACCTTGCGGCGAGGGCGTGCCCGGCCGCCCGGCCGGGCGAGATCCTCGCGACGACGGCGGTCCGCGACCTCGCCGCGGGCAAGGCGTTCTCGTTCGTGGACCGGGGTGAGGTGGCGCTGAAGGGCTTCGACCGGCCCGTCCCACTGTTCGCGGTCCACGTGCGTCACGAGGCCTCTTAGGACGTCACCGTCCCACGCAGGCCCGCGACACCCTTGAGGGCTTCGATCATGCCGAGGTGGCGGCTGGAATGCCCCGTGTACCAGCCGAAGTGGTCCAGCACGGTCCATTCTTCGTCGTCGTAGAAGTTGCCGGTGCGGTCGAACAGCTCATCGTCCCGGATCGAGGCGAACACCTCCTCGGCCGCGCGGAATGCGGCCTCGGCATAGCCCACGACCTCGGCACGTCCCGGCAGCGGAAGCGTCGCCGACGCATCCTCGTCGAGACCCCAGCCGGTCTCGTAGGTGCCCGACCCGCCCGATATGCCCCACGAGGCGGCCAGCCCGCCACGCACCCAGACCTGCTCGCGGGGCCCGAGCCGCGCGAGGCCGCTCGAGAACGTGGCGACGCGCGCCTGGAACTGGTCAGCCCAACGCGCCGCGTGCCACAGATGGAAGGCGATCGACGGCGCGGTCTCCGCCGGCCGCCCGTGGAAGGTCTCCTCCTCGAGACGCTCCACGGCCTTGAGGAGATCCGAGTCCACACCCTTGACGTATTCGAACAGCGTGCCGGTGATCGACTCACCCCAGGGCATGCGCCCAGCATGACGTCGGGCCCGCGGGCGGACAAGCCTACGGCAGGTCGGTGAGGCCTTCTTGCGGGGCGTTGATCAGCACGCTCACGTTGCCCTCGGGCAGCCCGCCGTCTCCCATCAGCTGATGGACGTGCCCCGCCTGCTCGTACGGATAGACGGAGCCGAGCGTCGTGCGGACCTTCCCGTCGATGACCAGCTGGTTGAACGCCGCGGCCTGGTCGTCGTTGAACAGGTGGGATCCCTGATACCGCTTCTGCATCGTCCAGAGGTAACGGACGTCGACCATCGTGTCGTAGCCGCTCGTGCCGGCGCAGATCACGACCATGCCGCCGCGATCGGCCAGGAAGATCGACGTCGGGATCGTGTCCTCGCCCGGATGGTCGAAGACGATCCGCGGCGAGGCCTTCTCACCGAGCGCGTCCCAGATCGCCTTGCCGAACGCCTTCGCGCCGGCGAACCAGTCCTTCCATTCGGGCGAGTCCCACCTCGGCGGGACCCCCCAGTGCGAGAAGTCCTTACGGTTGATGTAGCCGACCGCGCCCAGCTCCTTCGCGTACTCCCCCTTCTCGTCGCTGCTCACGACGGCGACGGGGCGCCCGCCCGCGTTCGCGACGAGCTGGACCGCGAGCGAGCCGAGCCCGCCGCTCGCCCCCCACACGAGCACGACGTCGCCGGGCTCCACGGTGTGCGGTGGCCAGCCGAAGAGCATGCGGTAGGCGGTGGCGCCGGTGAGCGTGGGCGCGGCGGCCTCCTCCCACGTGAGGAACCCCGCCTTCGGCAGGCACTGGTGCGCCTGCACCTTGCAGAACTGCGCGAACGATCCCCAGCAGGTGTCGTAGCCCCAGACGCGGAAGCTGCCCGCGAGCCCCGGATCCTTGCCCGAGGTCACCCACGGGTCGTCGAGGTTCCACTGCCCGGCGTGCACGACGACGCGGTCGTCCACCTGCACGTTCGTCACCCGGTCGCCCACGGCGTAGACCACGCCCGACGCATCGGAGCCGACGATGTGGAAGTCGGTGGGCTCGCCCCACCTCGCCTGCGTCTTCGTCACGTCGACCGGCACGCCTCGGGCCGCCCACACGTTGTTGAAGTTCACCCCCCCGGCCATGACCATCACGAGGGCGTCGTGCGGCCCCAGCTCGGGGACGTCGATCACCTCGCTCCGGATCGCCGTCTCGGGCTCGCCGTACCGATCGGGACGCACGAGCTGCGCATGCATCTGCGCCGGCACCTCCCCGATCGGGGGGATCTCGCCGAGCTCGTACAGGTCCTTGGCCATGGATCTCACCCTCCACACCGTCGGTGTCATGCGGGAACGCGTGGCACCCTAGCAATCGCTCCCGGTCGACGGCCGCGGAACCCCACGGGGCGGGCGGCGGCTCGCTCGCTCAGCGGCGCGGCCGGAACGTCGCGTTGAGGTCGGCCTCGCTGAAGGCGCCGGAGGACTCGCCCGTCGTCGCGTAGCGGTAGAGCGCGGCGTTGAACACTCCGGAGCACGCGGCGCCCACGGCCGCCAGGACGCCGATCGCAACGACGAGGAGCGGGATGCCGACGACCGGCGCGGCCACCGCCAGGGCCCCGGCGATCGCCACGACCGGCAGACCGATGAGGAACAGCGCGATGCCGATCGTGGCCTGTCCCGTGAACTGCTCGCCCCAGCGCTCCCTGAACAACGACACCGAGCGGCGGACGGCCTGCGGGGCGTCGACCGCCTCGTACAGGATCACCGGCACCACGAAGAACGTGATCACGGTCCAGGCGACGCCGAGCGCGCCCAGCAGGAGCCGGCCCAGCACGCCCGCTCGCTCCTGGAGCACGCGCAGGATCATGCCCACCGTGGCCGTGATGAGCGCCCAGACCATCAGCTGCCCCAGGTGCTGACGGGCCAGGCCGAGCCCGTCGCGCAACGTCGCCGGCTCGCCCCGCAGGCGCTTCATCGCGGCGCCGATCACGGCGGCGTTGAAGAAGACCGTCACCATCGACAGCGCGATGTACATCACGAACAACAGGACGTAATGGGCGAGGCTCGGCGACTCGTCGCTCTCGGGCAGTCCGATGCCGAGCATCCCGAGCCCGAACCCCGCCATCACGACGAGCGAGCACAGGAACGAGATCGCCGGCAGCACGAGCAGCTCGCGATCGTGCCGGACGACCCCCCAGCTGGCCTTCACCAGTCGGAACCCTCTCGAGATCGATCCCATCGACGATCCCCTCTGAGCTCGAGCGAACCAGTATCGCCTCTCGAGCGGGGCTTGGGAACGAGGGGGCCGCCCGTCAGATCGTCGGGGTGTCGACCGACGGGAGCTCGGCGACCGGGCACGTGGACGCCCGAGGGCACCACGAGCAGTATCCGCCCGGCGTGAGCTCGGGCGAGCGTCCGTTGGTGAGGGCGGCGGCGGCCCTCGCCGCGGCGATCGCGCGGTCGGCGGCGTGGTGCAGGATCTCCTCGGTGACGTCCTCGGCCTGCCACGTGCCGCTCTCGAGGAACAGGGACGCCGCGCGGTACGGTGGCACCCCGAACCGCAGCGTCATCACCAGGGCGTAGAACCGCATGTCCTCGGCGAACTCCGGGTAGGCCGAGCCGGTCTTCAGGTCGACCACGAGCCGGGTCGCCCGGTTCGGCTCGAGCCGGTCGGGCAGCCCCAGCACCAGGTCGATCTGACCGGAGAGCACCAGGTCGCCGCCGAGCAGCTCGGCGCGGACCCGCAGCTCGCTGATGGGTGCGAGCTCGCGACGGAGGGGCTTCAGTGGCGGGAACGTGCCCTGGAACAACGTCACCCGACGCACGACCTCCATCAGCGCGTCGTCGTGCTCGGCCGCGGACAGCTCTCGCCAGTAGTCGGCGAAGCGCTCCTCGCGCTCGAGCACCCGGTCGACGGCGACCTGTGCGACCTCGTGCGGGTCGATGCCGTCGCGGGCACCGACCTCGACCTCGATCGCCTTGTGCAACAGCACCCCGTGGGCGCTGCGCGCCGAGTGAGCGAACGGCGGCGCCTCGCCGGCGAGGACCGCCTGGAACATGCCCTCGCAACGCCCGTGCTGGTTGAGCTTCTCCTTGCCGAGCCACAGCGGCTCGGAGAGCTCGAGCTCGCGCGCGGCGCCCTCGATGCGATCTCGGAGCCGTTGGGAGAGGTCGGCCGGGAA
>JBOGVO010000050.1:0-7368 GCA_050692855.1 Actinomycetota bacterium
CCCCGACGCCGTCCGGGGGGAGCGGACGACTACCTATGCCTGGTCGAGGCAGCTGTCATACGCGAGATCACACAGCTGACCAGCGAGGAGACCGAAGTTGGCGCCGTTCCCCGGCTCTGCGCCGCCGAACGTCGCGCCCTTCCACTTCAAGACCAAGCAGTGGGCGCTCGCGTTCGGAGCGGGGTTGCCGCCACAGTCCGCCGAATCGGTGGTCTCGAACGTCACCACGCTCGGCTGCTTGCTCCATGCCGTGATGATCCCGTTCGCGTCGACGGTGAGCTTCGCACCCTTGTCGCCGCTGGCGCTGCCCTCGATGTAGCTGCCCCCGGGCGGAGCACAGGCCGCCAGCAGGTCGAATGGCAGCGTCGCCGTCGGGGGGATGGTGCACGAGAGCGTGTCCTTGCTCGCCATGTTGACGCCCAGGATCTCGAAGTGGGCGAACCCGATGACGTTGTACTTGGGCTGCGGGGTGCCCACCTGAGTCGGCTCACCGTCGCCGGGCGACACGCCGACGATGGGGAAATCCCTCGTCTCGCCGATCAGGTCCTCCAGGGCGCGCCACGCGACGTTGTTCCCGCCGTTCCCTTCACGGGTACAGACCCAGGTGGCGTTCGGGTAGTTGAGACCGAGGACCGCCGGTGGGTCATCTCCGCTGATCCAGTCACCGAGCTGATCGGCTCCACCTTGGTTGTTGCATCGATCCGCCTTCCCCACGTCCCAGCCCTCGCCCACATCGAGGAAGCCGAAGTTGCCGCCGCCGGAGAGGTCGTTGTCCTCCCAGATGTAGCAGACGGTGTCCTCGGCGACGAACGGCACGTTGCACCGCGTCCCCTGGAAGAGGCCCTCGTAGATGACCAGTGGGATGGGACCTGCAGCCCCCGCCGCGCCCCACGAGGCGGTCGCCTGGGAGTCCACCTCCGACGTGTGACTGAATCCCAGGACGGGTGCGAAGAACAGCGACTGGTCGCTCTGGTACCGAACCGTCACATGCCCGCTCACGTCCACACCGCAGTTGATCGTCCACGGCTGACCGCTCTCAGGATCCGTGCCGGTGATGATCCCGCCGGTCAGGCCACCGTCGGATATCGGCACGTTCTTCGCCGCGTACTCGTCGGCCAGTCCCTCCGGGTCGCCGAGGCTCGCGTCGGCACACGACTGAGCGGCGGCGAGGGCGGCCGCGTCTGCGCCATTGACCATCGCGCGGCGTCGGAGCAACAGTCCTCCGACGTCCACGGTCAAGGCGACGGCGGCCATCAGCACCACGAGCACGAGGGCGGTGATCACTGCGACGGCACCCTCCTCGCGAGGACTCCCACCCCGGCGCACGATCACACCTCACACCTGAAGCTCGCGGAGATGACCGGCGTCAAGCGCATCTCGGGGAGGAATGGCGCGGTGATCACGATCCCGCCATCGGGGAGGTTGCGCGTGTCGTAGCTCACGGTCACGTCTTCCCCGACGCTCTCGTCGCCGTCGCACAACCTGCTCACGACGACGTCCCCGGAGTTGGGGATGGACCCGAGCGAAGCGTCATACACCTTCGTTTGGATCGCTCCCACGGTGGGAGCCCCCACCGCCGCTGCGCGCCCGCCTTCACGGACGGAGCTTCGAAGCGTCTGCATCCTCAGGAAGGCGATGCCGAAGTAGACGATGGCGAACACGAGCATGAACAGCAGCGGGGCGATCAGCGCGAACTCCACGGCTGAAGCGCCCTCTTCTCGGCGGATCCCGCCGCCCGCCTCGTGCTCTCGATGGTCACTCATCAGCCACGTTCCTTCCTCGGATCGAGGGGAAGCCACTGGGCCCGGTCGACGGCCTCCGACCGGTTGCCGCGACCATCTCCTCGAGGTGTGTAGCCAGGGTGGCCGACACGACGTGTCCCCCGCTACCGCCGACGGGCCGACAGAGACCGGTCATCGGTCTCGACTGCTGTACCACCTCTCGCCTACTCCGAACGGCGGTTCGGCGCTCCGTCGAAGGTCGGGTGGATCGCCGGGGCTCGGCCGAACCCACGGCGTGACTGGAGTCCGGCCCTACCATGGAGCGCGATGAACACCCGAGCGACCTCAGGCCTGGGGAACCCGCGAGATGCCCTGCGCCACGCGGACTTCCGCAGGTTGTTCGCGATGCGCCTCGTGAGCCAGTCCGCCGACGGCCTGATCCAGGCGGCGCTCGTGGCCTCGCTCGCCTTCTCCCCCGAACGCTCGACCACCGCCGCCGGCTTCGCGCTGGCCTCCGCGATCGTGATCGTGCCGTTCTCGGTGATCGGACCGTTCGTGGGCGTGTTCATCGACCGGTGGTCGCGGCGGCGGATCATGGTCGTGGCCCCGCTGCTGCGTGCCGCACCCGTCTTCCTAGTGCTTGCGAGCCCCTCCAAGCAGGCCGCGCTGTACTACGGAGGCGCGCTGTTCGTGACGTCGGTGAACCGGTTCTTCCTCGCGACCGCGCAAGCGGTCGTGCCGCGCCTCGTGCCCACCAAGGACCTGCTCGCGGCCAACTCGATCGCGACGGTCGGCGGCACGGTCGCCCTGCTCGTGGGCGTCTTCACGGGAGGTCTCGTCTCCGACGCCGTCGGCAACGGTGCCATCGTGACGGCGGCGGCCCTGATGTGGGTGGCGGCGTCGTTCCTGGCCCGGGGCATCCGCAGCGACCTCCGCCCGCATCAGCTCCCGGAGTCGGCCGAGCTGTTGCGGCACCAGCTCCGGCGCGTGGGCGTGGAGTTCGCCGACGGGCTCCGACATATCGTGCGCACCCCGCGGGCCGTGGGGCCGATCGCTTCGATCGGGCTCGACCAGCTCGGGCAGGGGCTGATGTTGGTGCTCGCCCTCGTCGTCTTCCGCGAGCGCTTCGACCAGGGGGTGGGGTCGTTCTCCTGGCTGATCGGCGCTGGTGGAGTGGGGGTCTTCCTGGGCTTGGCGTCGGTCGGCGAGCTCGACCGACGGTTCGACCGCGAGCGCATCGTCGCCGGGGCCTTCGCGATCGGGGGCATCGGCATGCTGCTCGTGAGCCTCCTGGTGACGCCGTGGACCGTGCTGCTCGCCAGCTTCGTGGTCGGGTTGTCCTTCGCGTGGAAGAAGATCCCGGTCGACACGATGGTGCAAGAGGCCGTGCCCGACGGATTGCGGGGGCGCGTGTTCGCCGCCTACGACGTGGTCTACAACGTCGCGCGGCTGATGGCCGCCGTGCTCGCGATCGCGCTGCTCCCAGCGCTCGGGGAACAGGGCACCGCCGCGTTGATCGGTGTCGTCTTCCTGTTGTGGGTGCCGGTGCTCCCGCGATGGCTGGCTCGGGCTCCAGAGATCCGCGTTCGGTTCTACGAAGGAGCCCGCGCGGAGGAATGGCCGAGGACGGTCGTCTGGGGAGGGGTCGAGGAACCCGTCGAGGTGCTGCGGACGGCGCTCGAGGAGCGCGACGGGGTTCGCACGCGCCGGTTCCGTCTGGCGCTCGCCGACGGAACGGTGATCGACGTGAGCCGGGACGAGCCCGACGGGCAGTGGCGCATCGATCGAGAGCTCGTCGAATGACCGATGGCTCGCCCGGCCGGCGCTCGGCGCCTTGGAGCCGGGCGTCCCCAGATACCCGGACGACGCATACGTAGCCTCACTTACTCCGGTGGTGGTAGCTCGTTTCCCCGGACTCCGGGTATCGACCTGTCGCGTGGGCGGGAGCATCCTGTGTGGGTCGTCGGGCCATGCAACTCCCCGCGAACAGCACGGAAGGATCGGACGGATGAGCGACCACCGAGAGCACGAGACCGGCACGATGAGCGACTGCCGGCAGTGCGCGACGGTCGCGTACGAGCCCGGCTGGTACGCGACGCTGCTCAGTTTCGCCCAGGATCGCGAGTCCCTGCGGCTCAGCCGAGCTCAGCCCGTCAACCCGTAGCCCGGGATCCCCCTCGCGGGCTCACGGAGGCCGGAGGCGGCAGGGGATGCGCCAAAACGCGACCCCCAGCGCCGTCTCCGGCCTCGCTCCTCTTCGCGCCTACCTGGCCGCGATCGGCGAGGTCGCGTCGGCCTGGACCTCCCCGACGGCCGGTCGATCGCCGGCTCCGCGCCGGTGACGGGCGGCGAGCAGCGCGAGACCCAGCCCGCCGGCCACGAGGCCGCTGATCACGAAGCCGACCCGGGCGCCGAGGTGCTCCCCGACGATGCCGGCGATCGGGGCGCCGATCGGTGTCGAACCCAGGAACACGATGCCGTAGAGCGCCATCACCCGTCCGCGCGCCTCGGGCCGTGAGGTCAGCTGCAGCATCGTGTTCCCTGTGATCATGAAGGCCATGATCGTGAACCCCATCGGGATCATCGCCGCGCCCGCGAGCCACAGCGTGGGCGCGAGCCCGGGCAGCGCCAGGCACACGCCGGCGGCCACCGCCCAGACGGCGAGGCCGTATAGGCGCGGTTCGGCCGCGCGGCTCGCCATGACGATCGCCCCGAAGAACGACCCGACCCCCGCGAGGGCCGACAACGCCCCGAAGGTGCCGGCGTCGCCGTGGAAGGTGCGCTCGGCCAGCAGCGGCACGAACACCGCGAAGTTGAACGAGACCGTGAAGACCACCGCCATCGCGATCAGGGGTCGCCGCAGGTCATCGGTGGCCCACACGTAGCGCAGTCCCGCCATCAAGTGCCCCCGGTCGCGCGTGCTCCGCTTCTGCGGATGCATCTCCGCGGGGCGCATCGCGATGAGCGCCACCAACACGGCGGCGTAGGACAGCCCATCGATCAAGAAGCACGTGGCGATGCCCACGGTGGCGATCAGCGCGCCGGCGACGGCCGGGCCGATCACGCGAGAGCCCGTGAACGCCGCGCTGTTCAGGCTGACCGCGTTGCGAACGTGCTCCTCGCCGACCATCTCGACGTAGAAGCTCTGGCGTGAAGGGTTGTCGATCGCCGTCACGACACCCGACGCGAGCGAGAGGACGTAGACCATCCAGAGGTCGACGGCGTCGGTCGCCACCAGGGCCCACAGGGTCAGCGCGACCACCCCGTACGCGGCCTGGGTCACGATGAGGATGCGTCGCTTGTCGAACCGATCGGCCAGGACGCCCCCGTAGGCCCCCAGCAGCAGGACCGGCAGGAAGTAGAGCGCGACGTTGGCGCCGAGCGCTGTGCCGCTGTCGGTCAGCCGGAGCACGAGCCAGGCGCTGGCGGTGAAGTTCATCCAGGTGCCGATCGCGGAGACGCTCTGCCCGAACAGGTAGAGGCGGAAGTTGCGCGAAGCGCGCACCGACGACAACGTGCGGCCGATCGCGGCCGAGACGCGTGGGCTCACGGCTGGTGCTCCGTCATCCGGTCGAGGATCTCGGCGGCCCGCCCGAGCGTGGCGAGCTCATCGGGTTCGAGCCGCTTCAGTCGGGTCGCGAGGTACTCGTCGGTGCGACGGCGCGTGTGCTGCATCAACTTCCTGCCGGTGGGCGTGAGCTGCACCCACGCCACCCGGCGATCGAGCGGATCGGGCGTGCGCTCGGCGAGACCTTGCTCGACGAGCGACCCGAGGATGCGGGTGACCGTGGGCTTGCGCACCTGCTCGTGCGCCGCGAGATCGCCCGCGGTCATCGGACCGTGGCGGTCGATGGTCGACAGGGCCGCGAGCAGCGTCGGCGACACCCCCGCCTTGCCCTGTCCGCGGAGCGTTCGCGAGAGCCTGAATACCGACAAGCGCAGGCGTGACGCGAGGCCCGCGAGGTCGGTGGCACGAGCGGTGGACGGCATGCTTCCGAGGATAGTTCACGAAGCTAACTACTGTCATGAGGATCTCCCGGTCTGCTCCTCTCGTACCCTGCCGCTCGTGACCCGGGACTGGAACGCCGCGGCGTACGACCGTCTGCCGATCCCCATGACGCGATGGGGCGAGACGGTGCTCTCGTGGCTCGATCTCGACGGCGACGAGCGTGTGCTCGACGCCGGGTGCGGCACGGGACAGGTCACGGCCGCTCTCAGGGAGCGGCTCCCACACGGTGAGGTGGTCGCCCTCGACGGGTCCGCCTCGATGATCGACCGGGCGCGGGAGCGGCTCGGGGATGACCGAGTGACCTACCTCGTCGCGGACCTTCGGCAGCCGCTCCCGATCGACGAGCCGGTCGACGCGATCCTGTCGACGGCCACGTTCCATTGGGTCCTCGACCACGACACGCTGTTCCGGAACCTCGCCGTGGTGATGCGACCGGGCGGTCAACTCGCGGCGCAATGCGGCGGCCGAGGGAACATCGCCTCGGTCGAGGCGGCGCTGCGCGAGATCGGCGCGGGCTTCGAGGGTCGCAAGCACTTCGCCGGCCCCGAGGAGACGGCCACACGACTCGAGGCCGCGGGATTCGTCCGGGTCGAGACCTGGCTGCACGAGGAACCGTCGCCCGTGCCCGCCGACGACCTCGAGGCCTACCTCGACACGATCTGCCTCAGCGACCACGTCGGCGCCATGGCCGGTGAGGAGCGGGCCCGGTTCGTGCGCGAGGTCGCGCGACGTCTCCCCGAGCCGGTGATCGACTACGTGCGGTTGAACATCAGGGCGCGACGTGCCCCCGCGCCGAGCGCTCGGCCCGACTCAGCGCCCTAGGAGTCCCCGCCCGACGGTTCCCAGGTGCCCCTCAGATGAACAGCGAGACGGCCGCCTCGCGCATCTCGGCGATCGCGGTCGCGGCGCCGATCGGCTCGTCTAGCCCCTCGAGCAGGTCATCTCGCTTGAGGCCCAGAAGGTCCATCGTCATCTGGCAGGGGATCAGGCGCACGCCGAGGTCCTGCGCCGTCGCGATCAGCTCCTCGGGCTTGGCGACCCGGTGGTCGTCGGCGAGCTTCTTGAACATCGTCGGCCCGGCGCCCGCGAAGTGGTACCGCGAGAGTTTCGCCTTCTGCGCTGAGCCCGGGTTCATGGCGCTCATCATCTTCTGCATCCAGTTGTCACCCGTGATGCGCACGCCAGGCTTCACGATCGCGAACAGGCCCCAGAACGTGAAGAACACGCTCGAATCCATGCCGCTCGCGGCCGCGGTCGTCGCGAGGATCGTCGTCGGCCAGATGCGGTCGAGGTCGCCGCCCCACGCGATGATCGTCAGCTTGTTCGTCTTCTTCACGGCGCCGGCCGACGCGGCTTCCAGGGCCTCGATGCGCTCGAGCAGCTCCGCGTAGATCGGAGCGTCGACCCGGTCCTCCGTGGTCGCCATGACCGCTCAGACCTTCCGGATCAGGTAGCGGTACTCGCCGTCGGCCTCGGTCGACTCCAGCAGCTCGTTGCCGCTGATCTCCGCCCAGCTCGGCACATCGGACTTCGAGCCGGGGTCCGTCGCGAGCAGCTCCAGCAGGTCACCGCTGTCGGCGTCCCGCAGAGCCTTCGCGAGATCGACCAGCGGCCCGGGGCAGGACTGACCTCTGGCGT
>JBOGVO010000051.1:0-6272 GCA_050692855.1 Actinomycetota bacterium
GACGGCACCACCGGCCTGCTGTACGGCGGCAGGGTCTCGAAGGACGACCTCCTCACCGAGGCCTACGGCACCACCGACGAGGCGGTCGCGATGCTGGGCCTCGCCCGGTCGTTGACGGCCGACGGAACGATGGCTTCGGAGGTCCTCGCGCTGCAGCGCGAGCTGTTCGTCGTCGGCGCGGACCTCGCCACGAACCCCGACGAGCGGGCGAAGCTGCACCCCGGCGTCTCGCTCGTGACCACGGAGATGACCGAGCGGCTCGAGGC
The DNA here is from genome assembly GCA_050692855.1 of Actinomycetota bacterium. Lineage (GTDB taxonomy): Bacteria > Actinomycetota > UBA4738 > UBA4738 > HRBIN12 > JAOUEA01. The sequence goes on from JBOGVO010000051.1 coordinate 267, forward strand.
GCGCATCGACGCGCTGGTCGCGGAGCGCCCGCTCCCCGAGGTGTTCGTGGTGCCGGGCGCGAACCCGGCGAGCGCGGCCCTCGACGTCGGACGCGCCACGATCAGGCGGGCCGAGCGCGCCGTCGTGGCGCTCGAGCGAGCCGGCCGAGCGACGAACACCGAGGTTGGCCGCTACCTCAATCGCCTGAGCGACCTGCTCTTCGTGCTCGCGCGCCGGGAGGCCGGCGAGAGCGAGCCGGCCAGCCGCGACGAGGGCCGCTGAGGTCAGCGAGCGCGGAAGGCCGACCAGATCGAGCGCCCGGCGCTGTGCTCCTCGGTGGCCGCGATCGCCACTCTGATGCGAAAACGGAACCCGTCGGGCACCCGGCGGACCTGGAACAGGGCCCTGGCGTCCTCGTTCAGCCTCGCGCGCGAGATGTCGAGCAGCCGCCACCGGCGACCGTGGCGCCGCCACTCCAGCCGGGCCTTGACCTTCTCGCCGGGGAAATTGGGCCACACGCCCACCTCGAGCCCCGCCGTGGCGCCCGCGCGGTACACGTAGTCGCCGTGGTACTTCGAGAGCCAGCCGGTCATGCGGGTCTTCACCGTGACGGGGACGCCGGCGACGCTCGGCCCGATGCCCACGCCGAGCAGGGAGAGCGTGAGGCCCGCGACGAGCGCCAGGCGGATCGGCTGGATCACTGGTGGTCCTTCCGGCTGTTCATGGGCGAGTCTATCGCCGGTGGACGTCGGGGTCAGCCTTGCACCGGAGCCGGTGCCATCGCTCCCACGTTGTCGTCACCGAGCATGAGCACCGCGAGACCGATCGTCTGTGGGTCCACCGCGTCGGGGAACGTGAACTCCAGGCTCACCTGTTGGCCGTCGGGGATCGGAGCGGCGCCGTCCGCCACGCCGTCGTATCGCCGGTCGTCCGCGCCGAGCACGTACAACGCGGGGGCGCCGAGCTCCGACCCGGTGGCGTTCCGCACGTTCAGGGTCGCCACGTTGCCCTCGAAGGTCGCCTGCGCGGCGATGCTGTTGAACCCGTACGTGAACCGCCCGGGGATGAACGCGGTGGCACCTGTGTCCTCGCTCACGACGCCGTCGCCGGGCGCGGCCGGCGTGGGCTCGGACGAGCCGTCGCCGCCATCGGGGGTGCACGCGGCCGCGAGGAGGGTCCCGAGAACCAGGAGCACGCAGATGTGTCGCAGGGGGGTCACGGGGCGGCATGATACGCGAACCCGGAGGAGGACCGACCAGCCATGGAACAGCTCGAGCTTCGACGTCACGCCGCCCGCGACCCGAGCGACGACCACCTCTCGCCCGCCGGGCGGGTGCAGGCGGAGGACGTGGGTCGCTCCTCCTCGCGCACGTACGACCGTGTCTTCGTCTCCCCCGCGGCGCGAGCGGCCGAGACCGCGGCGTGGTTCCTGCGCGGCGCGATGCAGCAGCTCCCCGACCACGCGGTCGTGCTCGGGCTCGCGGGCAAGGACGCCACAGGCGGCAGTCCGGAAGGCATGGCGGCGGGCGTGCGTGCGCTCCTCGATCGGCTGCCCGACGACGGCACGGGCCTCGCGATCAGCCACACGCCCTTCGTGGAACGGGCCGCGTTCGGCCTGACCGGCGTCGAGGTCGGCCCCTTCGGCGAGTGCGAGGGCATCCTCGTGCGCCGCGACGACGCCGGGACGATCACGGTCGAGGAGCTGCGCGTGCACCCCGACGAGGGAACGGTCGGTGGGGCCGGCCCGTGAACGCCTGGAGCGATCACGTCGTGCCGGCCTTCGCGCTCGGTGCCGCCCTCGCCGCCGCACCGGGCCCGGTGCAGCTCCTGATCCTGTCCGAGACGGCGCGATCCGGCATGGGGCGGGGGCTGAGGGTGATGGTGGGCGCCAACGGCATGCTGTTCGCCGTGCTCGCGATCCTCGCGCTGGGCTTCTCGACCGTGGAACCGTCACCGGGCGTCGTGCGCGGGCTGCGGATCGTCGGAGGAGCGCTCTTGATCGTGCTCGCCGTCAACGAGATTCGCAGCCTGCGGAGCGCCTCGGTCGAGGGATCGCCGGGCGAGCTCCCGCCCGACCGGTGGGGTCCAACCGTGAGGGGCCTCGTGCTCGTGATCGTGAATCCCGGCGCGTGGATCTTCTTCGCGACGACGGCGGCGGCGGTGATGGCGGAGGCCAGCGCCGACGGCGGGCGCCGGACGGCGTTGCTCGCAGCGCTGGCGATGACGCTCGGCGTCTCGCTCACCGACTTCGGCTCGGCGCTCGTGGGAACCGGGAGCCGGGCGCTGCTCGGAGAGACGGCGCTCATCCGGCTGCGGATGGCCCTGTCGGTACTGCTGCTCGCGATCGGCGTGGCGTTCGTCGTGCAAGGCGTGCGAGGCTAACCTGCCCGGTCACGCATCCAGCAATGGTTCCAGGCCCTCGGTGAGGCCCGGGCGGGCAGGCGCCGCCTTGATTGCGAGCAGGACGCCGGGCATGAACGAGGTGCGGTCGGTCGAATCGTGCCGAAGCGTGAGGGTCTGCCCCTCGCCGCCGAAGACCACCTCTTCGTGAGCCACGAGCCCGGGAAGACGCACGGAGTGCACGCGCACGCCGTCCACGTCGGCGCCCCTGGCGCCCGGATGCGAGTCGTCGCCCGTGATGACGGCAGGACGGCCGCTCCGCGCGGCCGCGATCCTGCGGGCCGTCAGCAACGCCGTGCCGCTCGGGGCATCGACCTTGCGATCGTGGTGGAGCTCGATCACCTCGGCCGACGGCAGGTGCCACGCGGCCTGTTCGGCGAACCGCATCAGCAGGACCGCGCCGATCGAGAAGTTCGGCGCGACGACCACTCCCACCGCCGCCTCGCGCCACGCGTCGTCGACTTCGAAGCCGGTCGTGCCGACGACGACGTGAACGCCGTTGGCGACGGCCCACGCGACGTGGTCGGGCGCGTAGGCGGCTGCGGTGAAATCGATCAGCACCTCGACGCTCGCATCGCGCATGTCGTCGAGGCGCTCGACGAGCACGACGTCGCCGGCCTCCCCGTCGATGCCGATCGCGTCGGCGAGCGAGGCGCCCGGTGCAGAGTGGGAGACCGCCGCCACGAGGGCAAGGTCGGGGTCGGCCGCGACGGCTCGGCAGACCTCGCGGCCCATGCGGCCGGTGGCGCCGACGACCCCGACGCGGATCACGCCATGACCTCCCGGAACGCACCGGCGGTGAACGGACCGAGCACCGTGAGTGTCATCGGTTGCGACAGTACCCGCTCGGCCACGCGGTGCGCATCATCGAGCGAGACCCGGTCGATGCGCCGCAGGGCCTGATCGACCGAGAGGATCTCGCCGTGGGCGATCTCGCTCTTGCCGAGCCTGCTCATGCGCCCACCCGGGTCCTCGAGGGAGAGCACCATCGAACCCTTCACGTGCCCCCTGGCGCGCTCGAACTCGTCGTCGGTGAGCCCCCCGTCGCGCGCGAGCTCGAGCTCGCGGCGCAACAACGACACGACCTCCTGCGCGCGGCTCGGCGTCGTGCCGGCGTACGTGGAGAACAACCCAGCCTCCGTGTACTGCGCGTGGTAGCTGTACACCGTGTAGGCGAGGCCACGCTTCTCCCGAACCTCCTGGAAGAGCCTCGACGACATGCCGCCGCCGAGCGCGGTGTTGACGACGAGGAACGCGAATCGATCGGGATCGTTGCGAGCCAACCCGTTCGTGCCGAGGCAGATGTGGGCCTGTTCGGTCTTGCGTCGCCTCACGAGGTGCTTGCCCGAGGGCTTCGGCGCCCGGCCCGGGGCTCGGAGGTTCCACACCGAGGTGTCACGGGCGCCGAGGCGCCTGCCCACGTCCATGCGCTGCCTCAGCAGCCGCACGAGGTCGTCGTGACGCAGGTTCCCGGCCGCGGCGACCACGAGGTTGCCCGGCACGTAGTGCCGACCGTAGAAGCGTCGCACCGACGCCCGGCTCGCCGACTCGATCGTCTCGACCGTGCCCAGGATCGGGCGCCCGAGCGGATGCTCCGGCCACAGCGTCTCGGTGTACAGGTCGTGCACGACGTCCTCGGGCGAGTCCTCGTGCATGTGGATCTCCTCGAGGATCACCTGCCGTTCGGCGTCGAGGTCGTCGGCGCGGATCACGGAGTGCTGCACCATGTCGGCGAGGTGATCGACCGCCATCTCGAGATCACGGTCGAGCACGCGCGCGTAGTAGCACGTGTACTCCCGGGCGGTGAACGCGTTCACGTCGCCGCCTACCGCGTCGAAGCCCTCCGCGATGTCCTGAGCGCTGCGACGCTCGGTGCCCTTGAACAGCAGGTGCTCGAGGAAGTGGCTCGACCCGCTGATGCGAGGGCGCTCGTCGCGCGACCCGGCCAGCATCCAGAAGCCGAGCGACACGGAGCGGACGCCGGGCATCCGCTCCGTGACGACCCGCAGGCCCGAGCTGAACTCGGTCCGTTCGATGGGCATGTCGGCCGAAGACTCCGGCGCTGCTACTCGCCCGCCGGCGCGTCGGTGCTCGATGGCGCGTCGGTGGTCGCCGGCGCGTCGCCTCGCGTCCCGCCACCGCCCTCGCCGTCTCGGAAGCGGCGCCCACGACGCTCGGAACCTCCCCGGTCGCCGTCTCGGTCGCGGCTGCGCCCCCCCCGGTCCCCGCGGTCACGGCCGCCGCCGCCACGGTTGCCGCGGTCGCGGCCTCCGCCCGACTCGTCGGCCTGGCCCTCGGGGATCGCCCACTGCTCTCCCAGCGGCTTCAGGCTGATCTTGCCCTGCGTGTCGATGTCCTCGACCAGCACGGTGATCGCGTCGCCTTCCTTCACGGCATCCTCGACGCTCTGCAGACGCTTGCCGCGCCCGAGCTTCGAGATGTGCACCAAGCCGTCGCGGCCGGGCACGAGGTTCACGAAGGCGCCGAACGTGGTCGTCTTCACCACGGTGCCCTCGTACTGCTCGCCCACGAGCACCGGACGCGGGTTCGCGATCTCGTCGATCATGTGCGCGGCCTCGTCGGCCCCCTCGGCGCCCAGCGTGGAGCCGATCAACACCGTGCCGTCGTCCTGGATGTCGATGTCGGCCCCGGTGAGCGCGATGATCTCGTTGATGCGCTTGCCCTTGGGCCCGATCACCTCGCCGATCTTGTCGACAGGGATCTGGATCGAGATGATGCGCGGCGCCTTGGCGTTGACCTCCTCACGCGGCGCGGGGATCGCGGCTTCCATCACGTCGAGGATCTGGAACCTCGCCTCGCGGGCCTGCTTGAGCGCGTCGGCCAGCACCGCGCCCGGCAGGCCGGTGACCTTCATGTCGAGCTGGATCGCGGTGACGAACTCGCGGGTGCCGGCGACCTTGAAGTCCATGTCGCCCAGCGCGTCCTCGGCCCCCAGGATGTCGGTGAGCGTGACGAAGGCCCCGTCATCGGCGATCATGCCCATCGCGATGCCCGCGACCGGCGCTTTGATCGGCACGCCGGCATCCATGAGCGACAGGGTCGAACCGCAGACGCTCGCCATCGACGTGGAGCCGTTGGAGCTCAGCACGTCGCTCACGAGGCGCAGCGCGTACGGGAACTCGTCCTCGTGGGGCACCACGGGGATCAACGCCCGCTCGGCGAGCGCGCCGTGGCCGATCTCGCGCCGGCGCGGCGAGCCGACGCGGCCCGTCTCGCCCGTGGAGAACGGCGGGAAGTTGTAGTGGTGCATGTACCGCTTGCTGTCCTCGAGATCGAGGGTGTCGATCATCTGCGTCATGCGCAGCATCCCGAGCGTGGTGATGTTCAGCACCTGCGTGTCGCCCCGGCTGAACAGCGCCGAGCCGTGGGCCCGCTTCAACACGCCGACCTCGGCCGAGAGCGGCCGGATCTCGGTCGGGGTGCGTCCGTCGAGACGGATGCCCTCCTTGATCACCCGGGCACGCATGACCTTCTTCTGCACCTGCTTCCAGGCGGCGCTGAACTCGCTCAGTCGGGCGGCATCGTCGTCGCCGAGCTGGGCGGCCAGGTGCTCCTTGGTCTCCGCCTTGAGCGCATCGAGCTTGGCTTCGCGCTCGGCCTTGTCG
>JBOGVO010000052.1:0-4254 GCA_050692855.1 Actinomycetota bacterium
CGGCCACGAAGCCGATCCGGAGGATGTTGGTGTCCCGGTCCTCCTTCGAGAACCCCAGACCCTTCGACAGGTTCTGCCGGACCACGTCCCCGTCGAGGATCTCGGTCTTCATCCCACGCGCCTGGAACTCGTGGAACAGCATCTCGGCGATCGTGGATTTTCCGGATCCCGAGAGACCCGTGAACCAAACCGTGAACCCCTTGCCATCCCTCACAGGAAGCTCCTCCCGGACGCACCGACCGGCGCCGCCATCCCGTACAGCTCGAGGATCGAGGGGCCCACGTCCACCAGCTTCAACCCGTCGACCCTGCCCGCGGGCTGGTCGGGCGCCCCGGCCATCGCGAAGAACGCCGTTCGGTCGTGGTTCGCTCCGTCGGTCCCGGTGTCGTTCTCGTACGTGTAAACGCTCCGGTTGCCGATCGCACCCACGGATCGCCAGGACAGATCACCGAAATACACGATGAGGTCCGGCGCGATGCCGCGGATCTCTGGGTAGACGCTCTGTGGTTTGTACACCCGCGTGCCCATGGGCCGTCCGTCGGGCCCGGGGAGCGCCTCGAGCTTGGCAACCAGCTCGTCGCGGACCTCTTCGTAGCGGCCGGGGTCGATCAGGCCGTGCGGCTCGCGCCCCTTGATGTTCAGGAAGCATCGCCCGTAGTAGCCCCCGTCGCCCCAGGCGACCGTCCGGCTCCAGTCGATCGGCGCCTTCGCGATCGGCGTGATCCTGTTCACCGGCTCTGTGAGCACCAAGTAGCCCTCCTGGATCAGCCAGTCGTTGAAGCACAGACCGCCCATCATGGGCCGCGCGCCGTGATCGGACATCGCGATCGTCACGACGTCGTCGGGCAGGACGTCGAGCAGCTCGCCGACTTCCCTGTCGAGGACCCGGTAGTAGTCGTGGAACGCGGTCTCGTACCGGTTGCCGGCCTCGTACAGCGGATGCTTCGGGTCGTAGAACTGCCAGAAGCAGTGGTGGAGCCGGTCGAGGCCCATCTCGACCATCATGAAGAAGTCCCACGGCTTGGTCTTGATCAGTCGACGAGCCACCTGGAACCGCCGCTCGGTCATCTTGAAGATCTGGTCCATCACGAAGTCGGCACCCTGCTGACGGAAGTTCGGGATGTCGAAGATGTACTCGTCCTCGCCCAGCTCCTCGGAGATCTCGGTCTCGAGCTCGGCAGGGAACGCGTACCGCTCGGCGCTCGGCGGCGTGAGGAAGCAGGCCACGCGCCACCCGGGGAACTCCTTGGGCGGCGGAAACCCCGGCGGCACCCCGATCAGGAGTGAGCGCTTGCCGGCGGCGCCCAGGGCATCCCAGACGGCCGGCTCCTTCACCGACAGGCTGGTGGCGACCTGCAGGCCGTCGTAGCTGGTGTCCTTCCGGTTGCGGAAGCCGTAGATGCCGAGCTGCCCCGGGGTCTTGCCGGTCATCGCGCAGGCCCAGGCGGGAACGGTGATCGGCGGCGTGATGCTCGCGAGGTCGCCGAACATGCCGTTGGCGAAGATCTTCCGGAGGTTCGGCACCTCGTCGGCGAGGTCCTCGAACAAGAGCTTCGGAGCTCCGCAATCGAGGCCGATGATCGCGACCCTGGGTCCATCGGTCATTCGCTACCCCTTCGGTACTCGAGCGCTTCGGTCATGCGCTACCCCTTCGGTACTCGAGCGCGGTCATGCGCTACCCCTTCGGTACGCGAGCGCCGGCTGCATGCTGCGTCCTCTCGGATGTCGGAAACGGTGCGTCGGAGCGGTTGCGGGGGCCGCGCGCCGACGCCGCGCGCCGGACGCGCTGACGCGAGGGGCGCCTCCGCGGTCTGCGTATCCTACCAACCGGTCGATTCCCGGCCCACCGTGGGCCCCTGGAGACGGAGGGGACGTTCGTGAAGCTTCTGCGACGGCTGCTGAAGGTGCAGGCGGCGTTGTGGCTCGTCTGGAGCGTGGCCGTCGGGCTGACGCCGCGGTGGGTGCTCGAGGACCTGTTCGGTCAGCCGGAGCTCGCCGATTACGTGTGGGTTCGAGCGGCGGCCGTGATGGGGGTCGTGCTCGCCCTGCTGATGGTGCTCGTCGCCCAGAAAGTCGACGAGCTGTGGTGGTGGTCGTGGGCGTTCGCGGTGCTCGAGGTGGGCACCGCCACGGTCTTCGTGCTCAACGCGATGTTCGGCGTCCACGGAGGCGCCGACACATGGCCCTTCTGGGCACTCGCGACGGTGAACGGCTCGTTCGGCGCCGGGCTGTTGGTCGGCATGGGGATCTCCGGCCAGGAACGGCCCTTCGTCTGAGCGCCGCCGTCAGGAAGGCGCGGGTCGGACCTGATCATGCCGGGGTGGCCGCCTCCAGGCGCTCGAGGGCGAGGCGGTCCGCCGCCTCCGCGGTCGTGATGCCCTCCCGCTCCGCGGTCTCGAACAACCCGGTGAGGGTCTCGCCGATGCCGGCGAGTCGAGCCATCATTGCCGCGTCGTCCCACCCCAACGTCTCGTAGCCCGCGAGATGGATCACGCCTCCCGCGTTGATCACGTAGTCCGGCGCGTACAGGATGTTCCGATCGCGGAGGCGGGCCGCGTCCCAATCTGTCGAAAGCTGGTTGTTCGAGGCACCCGCCACGATCCGGCACCGGAGCATCGGTATCGACTCCGCCGAGAGCACCCCGCCGATCGAGCAGGGCGAGTACACGTCGCACTCGGTGTGAGAGACGTGATGGACGGGGACGACCTCGGCGTCCGTGCGCTCGGCGAGCGCCACCGCGCGCCGATCGTCGAGATCGGAGAGCACGAGGCCGGCCCCGGCCTCGTGCAACAGCTCCGCGAGCCGTTCGCCGACCGCGCCGATCCCCTGGACGAGCACCCTGCGACCGGCGAGCTCGTCGTCGCCGAACGCGTGACGCACGCTCGCTCTGATCGCGTGGTACACGCCGATCGCGGTGCTTCCGGCGGGGTCGCCGGAGCCGCCGTGCTCGGGGGAGCGTCCGAGCACGTGTGACGTTCGCTCCCCCACCACGTCCATGTCTTCCTGCCCCGTATTCATGTCGGCCGCGGTGACGTAGGTGCCGCGAAGCGACTCCACCAGGTCCGCGTGGCGGAGCAACAGGTCCCGCCGCTCGGCGGACCCGCGCGGCGGCACGGCACGGACCGCGAGCACCGCTTTCCCGCCGCCGAAGGACAGCCCCGCCGCGGACTGCTTCATCGTCATGGCCTGGGACAGCCTCAGCACGTCGGCCAGACCCTCCTCGGGTGAGCGGTAGGCCCTCAGGCGCGTGCCGCCCATCGCGGGCCCGAGCGTGGTCGAGTGCACCCCGATGAGCATCCACGCCCCGCTGGCCTCGTCGAAGTGCACGGTCACCTGCTCGCCGTACCAGGCTTGCAGCAGATCCTCGAACATCTGGCGAAGTCTATGCCTTGGCGGATGCCAGAGGGGCGGGCCGTTCGGCCCGCCCCTCGTCGGCGTCGATGTCTCGTCTGGTCGAGACTAGTGCATGTGGCCGTCGCCGGCCGCAGGCTCCTCGTCCTCAGGCTTCTCCACGACGGCCGACTCGGCGGTCAGCACGATCGCGGCGATCGACGCGGCGTTCTGCAGCGCCGAGCGGGTCACCTTGGCCGGGTCGATGATGCCGGCCTTCACCATGTCGACCCACTCGCCCGTCAAAGCGTTGAAACCTCGGCCGTTGCTCTCGGTGCGCAGCTGCTGCACGACGACCGAGCCCTCGAAGCCCGCGTTCTGGGCGATGCGACGAGCCGGCTCGCTCAGCGCGTTGCGCACGATTCGCGCGCCGGTGGCCTCGTCTCCCTCGAGGTCGAGCTTGTCCAGGCGCGCCTCGGCGCGGATCAGCGTGACGCCGCCGCCGGGCACGATGCCCTCCTCGACCGCCGCGCGCGTCGCGCTCACGGCGTCCTCGATGCGGTGCTTCTTCTCCTTGAGCTCGACCTCGGTGGCCGCGCCGACCTTGATGACCGCGACGCCGCCCGAGAGCTTCGCCAGCCGCTCCTGCAGCTTCTCGCGGTCCCAGTCGGAATCCGTACGGTCGATCTCGCCGCGGATCTCGCGAATCCGCTCGGCCACGGCCTCGGCCGAGCCACCGCCGTCGACCACGGTGGTCGTGTCGTTGGTAACGACCACGCGGCGAGCCGATCCCAGCACCTCGAGACCCACCGAGTCGAGCTTCAGCCCGACCTCGGGAGCAACGACCTGGGCACCGGTTTGGATCGCCATGTCCTGCAGCATCGCCTTGCGCCGGTCGCCGAAGCCCGGTGCCTTGACGGCCAC
>JBOGVO010000053.1:0-6978 GCA_050692855.1 Actinomycetota bacterium
GTGCCGGGCCGCCTCCGCCCTGGTCGTTCCCCGGCTGGTTGCCGTCGCCGTTGCCGTCGGATCCCGGTTGATCGTCCGGCTCGTCGACCGGACCGGGCGTCGGACTTCCGAAGGACGGAGCGGCGCGCCCAGCGATGCCGTCGACCGGGATCCTCGCCCCGCCCAGCGCGAGGGCGAGCACGATCGCGCTCGCCACGGCGGCGCCCGCCAGCGCCATGTTCCCCAGCCGGCGGTTGAGCGCGCTCTGGGCACCGACGCCCGCTCCTCGTGCCGCGACGCTGCCCTCGGCCGCGCCGCCGATCGACGTCACCGCAGCGGTCGCTCCCGCGACCGCTGCACCTCGCTTCGCCCCCTCGTGATCGTGCTCCGGTTCCGCCTCCGGAACCTGCAACACGGCGTCTTCGCGCTCGATCGTCGGGGTGACCGGCAGGATCACGAGCGGGGCGGGTTCGCGGTCCTCGATGATGGGCTCGGTAGCCGGGACGATGCCGCCCAGCAGCATGGCTCGCAGCATGTCGGGGTCGTTGGCGGCTCGCTCGAGCATCGCTGCCCCACGGCCGGCACTCGCGACGCCCGGCTGCCCGGTGAGGCGCTCCACGGCCGGCCCCAGGTCCTGGAGCACCCGGGACGGCTCGACCCGCGCCGCGCCGCCGACCGGCACGACCGCGCCCGGCCATACCAGGATGACTTTCGTCGCCGGGGACATCTCGTTGATCATGCCGACGGCGACGGCGCCGATGCCGTCGTCGAGCACGACCACGTCGGGGCGATGGGTGGCCATGACGCGCGCGAGCTCAGCGGTGGTCGTAGCCTCGGCCACCACGTCGTATCCCTCACCGTCCAGCACGAAGCGGAGGAGGCCCTTCCTGGTGGAGGGGCCCTCTCCCACCACGATGCGGACACCTCGCGCGCTCATGCGTTCGCTGTCCCCCATCCGACCCCCCATCTCCGCGGGAGCCTACCGCATGGTCTCACGAGGACGGTGCAACCCGGCGTCCCAAAATCGAGTGGTTCACGGGGACTAGTCCATCCGACGGAGACGAGGTCCGCTTCGTGGGACGACCCCTCAGGAACTCACACGGACTCGTGGCTCCCTGAGACCTCGACCGTGGCCGAGGCCCGAGGGAACCCCGGGCACCGGAAGGTGACGCTCGCCGTGCCACGGAAGCCGACGACGGTCCAGGTCGTGTCCACCAAGCCGACGTCGACGGCTTCGAGTTCGACTTCGATCGGAGCCTTCGCATCGTCGCTGCCACGGCACCGGGCGGGCAGGCCTTGCACCACGCCGCTCCAGCGAGACGTGGTGGGCAGGATCTCGCCCTCGAGCCCCGACCACGTCGACGGGCACGCGCCGACCTCGGCGTCGCACGTCGATTCGAACGACCATCGATCCCGGCCGCGCTTGCCGGGCACGGGATTCGAGATGCCGAACGCGGAACCGATCGATCGAGCCGAGCGCACGCGTAGCCTCACGCGGTAGATCCCGTCGAGGTGCGCAGCCTCGTCGGGGGGCATCGGGATCGTCGCCTCCGCGGCCTCGGTGGGGAGCGACTCTCCCCGATCGCTCAAGGCGGCCACCCGATAGCGATACGTCCCGCCCAGAACCACCGCCTCGTCGACGAAGCTGGTCGTGTCGGCGCCGACTTCGACGACCGGAGCGTCGTCACGGAGCACCTGGTAGCCGGTCGGTGCCGCGCCGGACTCGGGTGGGGTCCATCGGAGCGTCACCCGAGGCTCGAGCGTGGGGCAGGGCTCGTCGCAGGTCGTGCCTTCGGCAGCGAAACTTCCGGGTGAACCGGGGATCCCGGGGGATCGGGTCATCCAGAGGATGACGGCCGAGAGCGCCACGACCCCCACGGCGGCCACGACGATCGTCCTTCGGTGGCGACGGAGCTGGTTGGCGCCACCGGCACCGTAGCGGTCGGCGTAGCGGCTGCGCGATCGTGGCATGCCGGCGTGCCTCGCTCAGACCTGGAGCGCGCCGCGCACGTTCCACACGATGGCCGCCGCCTGGCACCCCTTGAACGATGACACCTCGCCGATCCTGCCTCGGACCTTCGTGGCTCTCCACGCGTGCCGATATGCGGCCGCGGCGCTCACGCGCAACCGGACGTCGATCGCCTCGTCGACCGCCCGTCCGAAGCAGCTGCGGATGAACAGGGGGGTGCTCAACCGGGCTGCGTAGACGGCCCCGTCCCGCCGCAGGAGCCCGTTGGCCCTCGCCGTGCGCATGCTCCACCGCACCGAGCAGGCGCCTTTGCCGCATCGCGGCTCGAAGGTGTGGGAGATGGCCCCCCCACGCACCGGGTTCTGCGTACCCGAGGCGCTCTCGACGACCATCCGCAGGGCGAACGTTCCCTCGAGACGAGCTTCGGACAGCGGCGGTTGGCCGGTCTTCACCCTCTCGACGTCCGGCCTCGTCGGCTTCCCGGCGGGGCCCACCCCCGACACCCGGTAGGAGTAGCGGGTGCCCGGCCGAGCACCGTCGTCACGGAAGGTGGTGCCCGAGACGTGGCCGGCAACGGTCACGCCGTCGCGCACGACCCGGTAGTGATCGACCTGGAAGCCCTCGGGCTCCCGCCACGACAACGTCAGGCTCCAGTTCGACCCGTCGGCCTTCCATGCCGGCTGCTCGATCGCGAGCCCCTCGATCCGGCCGAGCTCCGTCGCCGCGCCCGCGGAGAGGGCCGGCGGGGTGGGCGCGGGTGGGTCGAGGGCCGAGGTCGTGCATGCGGTGAGCGCGATCGCCGTGAGGGTCGCAGCGGCGAACGTGCGCGTCGGCATCCGCGGATGGTACCCACGCCGGTGACGCACCGTCGAGGAACCCCCGGAGGCGATCTCCGGCGCGTCTGCGACGATCGGGGCATGGGACCCGATGAGCTCCGATCGCTGCTCGACGCGGGCCCGCTGCTCGCCGACGGTGGCACCGGCACGTCGCTGCTCACCAGCGGGCCGGCGCCTTCGTCGTGCGTGGAGGCGTGGAACGAGGAGGATCCCGACCGGGTCGCGAGCCTGCATCGGGCGTTCGTCGACGCGGGCGCCGCCCTCGTGATCACGAACACGTTCGGCGCCAACCGCTTCCGGCTCGCTCAGCACGGCATGGGCGACTGGGTGGGCGCGCTCAATGCCGCAGGGGCCCGGCTCGCGAGATCGTCCGGCGCGAGGGTGGTAGGGGGCTCGATGGGCCCGCTCGGCGTCCGGCTGGCCCCGTACGGGCGGGTCCGAGCCGACGATGCGTTCGCCGCCTACCTCGAGCAGGCGTCGGCGCTCGCTGAGACGGGGGTGGACCTGCTGGTGATCGAGACGCAGACCGACCTCCGCGAGATGGAGCTCGCGCTCGCGGCCGCGCGCGAGGCGGCGCCCGGCGTCTCGGTGCTCGCGAGCGCCACGTTCACCCGAGACGACCGCACCCCGCTCGGGTCCACCCCCGAGGAGGTCGCGGCTCGTCTCGTCGAGCTGGGGGCCGACGTGATCGGCGTGAACTGCGGCGAGGGACCGGCGCAGATGCTGAGGCTGATCCGCGTGATCCTGCCGGTGGCAGGCGAGGTGCCCGTCGCGGGGCGGCCGAACGCGGGCGGCCCGGCGCGTCTCGGCGGCCGGTTCGTGTATCCGGCGACGCCGCGGTACGTGGCGGAGCACGCGGTGGCCGCGGTCGACGAGGGCACCGCGATCGTCGGGGGGTGTTGCGGCACCGGGCCCGTCCACACGGCGGCGATCGCCGAGGCCCTCGTCGCGCGTCCTCCTCGCGTCCGCATCGAGCCGCCGGTCGTCGCGCCGGACCCATCCGCGCCCACCAGGACGGACTCGCCGAGCGGGCTGCAACGATCGCTCGCGGAAGGACGGTTCGTGGTGGCCGTCGAGATGGAGCCTCCCCGATCGACGAGCGTGGCGACCCTGATCGCGGCCGCGAGCACCCTGAAGGACGCCGGGGCGGACGTGGTCGACGTGGCGGACTCGCCGATGGCCAAGATGCGCATGAGCGCCTGGGCCGCATGCCGCCTCGTGCAGGACGAAGCGGGCATCGAATCGGTGCTGCACTTCCCGACGCGCGGGCGCAACCTGCTCCGACTGCAGGGCGACCTGCTCGGAGCACACGCCCTCGGCATCCGCAACGTGTTCGTCTGCGTGGGCGACCCCGTCTCGATCGGGGAGTACCCGCAAACGCTGAACGACGTCGACGTCACGGCGACCGGACTTCTCGACCTCATCACGAGCGGGTTCAACGAGGGCCGCGACCGGCGAGGCTCGACGATCGGCGAGCCGACCTCGTTCTTCGCGGGGGCTGCCGTTGCGCCGTCGGCCATCGATCCGGGGCGCGAGGCGCGCCTGCTGTGGAAGAAGGTCCGCTCGGGGGCCGCATTCCTGCTCACGCAGCCCGTGTACGAGCTGCGACCGGTGCGTGAGTTGCGGGCCTCCTACGAGCGGGAGTCGGGCGAGCCCCTCGCGGTCCCGCTGATCGCCGGCGTGCTGCCGCTGGTCAGCGCGCGCCATGCCGAGTTCCTGCACAACGAGGTGCCCGGCATCGCTATCCCCGACGAGGTCCGCGACAGGATGCGCCGTGCGGGAGACGACGCGTGGCCCGCCGGGCGCGCGATCGCCGCTGAGGTCATCGCGGGGCTCCGGGACGAGGGGGTCGCGGGCATCTACGTGATGCCCCAGTTCGGTCGGTACGACCTCGCGGCCGAGGTCGTCGAAGGGGTCCGTTCCTGACCTCGCGGTCAAGCGAGCGGTCGTCGGGGTCGATACCTCGGGCGTCCATGCGCCGCCGTCTCCTCCCGCTCGTGCTGATGCTGGCCGTCCTCGCGCCCGTCGCGACGCGGACGCATGCCTCCGCCGTCGGCACGGGGGTGGACCTGGAGACGATCGAAGCGCGCATCGAGAAGGCGCACGCACGCATCGACCGCTGGTACGCCCGGATCGAGCGCTGGTACGAGCGCATCGGCCGCGACGCCTCGAGGGTCGATCGATTGGAGGCGCTCGTCTCGCGGCGGGGTGAGGGTTCCGGCGCGGGTGACGTGCTCCGCCGTCCCTCGCCTCGCTGGACGGACCCGGCGTTCCGACTGATCCGAGCCACCCGTCTGCTCCGGTCGACGCTGAAGGATCCATGGGCTCGGCACGTCCGGGCCGAGCTCGATACCTGGAACGCCTATCTCACCGAGCTCGTGCGTGCCCGGGAGCGCGCCCTTCGCCCGCAGGAGCCGGCCGAAGAGGCGGCCGAAGAGGCGGGAGGTGGGGGTGGTCACGAGGTCGAGCTCGATCCCGGCGAGCCGGTCACGTACGAGGCGTGGGCGGGGGCGTTCCTCGGCCGCCTCGGCGCGCCCGCCTGCGGCGACAACCTGCTGATCGTCGTCACGTGGGAGACCGCGGAGTCGACCTCCGCGAGGTTCAACCCGCTCGCCACGACCAGGGAGATGCCCGGTGCGATCGACATGAACGACGTGGGTGTGAAGCACTTCGTCTCGCTCGAGCAGGGGCTGGAAGCGGCTCGCGGCACGCTCCTGCTCGGCGCCGAGTCATACGACTACAGGGCCATCGTGGCGAGCCTCCGCGCGTGTGCCTCGGCCGCGACGACGGCCGCCGCGATCAACGCGTCGGCGTGGTGCCGGGGGTGCGTGGGAGGGGCCTACGTGACCGGGCTGCTCTCGATCGTTCGGGGGACGTACGCCGAGCACGCCGCGCGTCTCGTCTCGACGTCCTGAAGGCCCCCGCAGGGGTGGCCGGGACGGCGAACCGCGCCGCGAGGGTTGGGCCCTTCTTCCTTCTCCGGCGTGCCGTGGACCTGCCACAATGACCTCCCGTGGATGTTCACTCGGAGATCGCGGCGGCGCCTGTCCCTGGTGAACCACATCCGCTGTTGCAGCGGTTGATCGGGACGATCGACGAGCGGGCGGCTCCCGACCGGCGCGATGCGATCTCGGTGTTCGCGAAGATCTTCCTCCGTCGGCTCTCCGGCGAGGACATCGAGGAGTCGGGGGTCGAGGGACTCTTCGGGCTCGTGCGGTCGGCGTTCGAGTTCACCGACGTCCGTGGGCTGCATGCGTCGACGGTCAGGATCTTCGACCCCGATCCCGAGACCGACGGTTACGACACCGTGGGCTCGGTGATCGAGACGAACACCGACGACTCGCCGTTCCTCGTGGACTCGGTGCAGGAGGAGCTGCTCGCCCGAGGCCTCGGGGTCCGCCGCCTGCTGCACCCCGTGATGGGCACGGTCCGCGACGACCAGGGTCGGATCGAGCGGGTGATGTCGGGCCGCGACGCGAGTCACCGCGAGTCGGTGATGCACTTCGAGCTCGACCGGCCTCTGTCGGCCGGCGAGCGTGCCGATCTCGAGCGACGGGTGCGGGCGATCCTGCACGACGTGCGGCTCGTGGTGCGCGACTTCGAGCCGATGCAGGAACGCGTTCGACACATGATCGAGCTCGCTCGCGCGGGCGCGGTGCGCTACCCGCCTCAGGAGGTCGGCGAGGCGGTCGACTTCCTCGAGTGGCTCGCGCAGCTGAACTTCGTCCTGTTGGGCTACCGCGAGTACGAGCTCGTCGAGAACGAGGGTGTGCCGCGGGCGGCGATCCGCACGGTGCCGGCGAGCGGGCTCGGCATCCTGTCCGACGTGCAGCGCTCGACGTTCGCAGACCCGACGCCGCTCGCCGAGCTCGACCCGGTCGTGCGATCACGGATCGAGGACGGCGACCTGCTCGTGTTCTCGAAGACGAACGCCTACTCGACCGTGCACCGGCGCGCCCGCATGGACTACATCGGGGTCCGCCGGGTCGACCACGAGGGCGAGATCGTCGGGGAAGCCCGGCTGATCGGGCTGTTCACCTCGAAGGCCTACATGGAGCCGGCGGCGAAGACGCCGCTGCTCCACGCCAAGCTCGAGCAGATCCTTGCGGCCGAGGATCTGATCCCCGGCTCCCACGACTTCAAGGAGGTGACCGAGCTCTTCGAGTCCTTCCCCAAGGACGAGCTGTTCCAGGC
>JBOGVO010000054.1:0-8748 GCA_050692855.1 Actinomycetota bacterium
TCATAGAACAAGATGCCATGACCGCTGACTCGTGCTGCCCGATCGTCCGCGGTCCTCGGCGGCCGGTGGAAGCCCCACACCAAGGCGTGTGTGGACGAGTGGGGTGGTAACGGCAGCAACGATCCGAGCAACGATCCGAACGACCCATGGTCGTTGACGACCGCGGGGCCGAGTGGATCTGGTTCGACGAGCTCTGACCGCGCCTGGGCCGCGGCGGCGCTAGGCGCTCGGGGCGTTTCCCGTGGCGATCTCGCCGATGACCTCGGCGAGCTCCTTCGGACGTGACCACATCGGCCAGTGGCTCGTGGGCAGGTCGACGTAGGTGAGGTTGCGCAGGTCCGCCAGACCTGCGAGGAAGGGATAGCCCTCCTTCACGGCCTCGCGGGACGCGTCGGAGTCGAACGCCGTGGCGATGACCGTGCTGGGCACGTCCAGCCGCGCGTCGTTCGTGAGCTCGGGCCCCTCGCGCAGGGCCGCACCGGGTTCCGGGACCGCCCGCCGCCGGAACGTCTCGAGCTGCTCCTCGGAGAGCCCGTCGAGGTTCTCCTCTTCCTCGAGCTCCTTCTGCGAGGGCAGAGGTTTCTCGACGGCGTCGAACTCGGGATCGAGCGCACGCGACGCGGCGCCGGTGTCGACGTACACCATGTGCCCGATGAGCTCGGGGATGCGGTCGCTCGCCGCGTAGCCGACCCCGCCGGTGCCGCTGTGCACGGCTAGCACGACGGGCGAGCCCGCCGCCCTGACCGCATCGCAGACCGCCTCGACGTGGTCGTCGAACGTGATCGACGATCGGTCGGCGTCGACCGACTCGAGGCCGGGCAGCGTCATCGGGGTGACGTCGTGACCGTTGGCGCGCAACAACTCGGCGACCTCGTCCCACGCCCACGCGCCGAGCCAGAACCCCGGAACCAGGATGATCGGTGCGTTCGTCATCCTCCGACCCTAGGGACGCGGACGCGTTCGCGTCCAGCGACGTCAGTCGGCTCGATGCTCGTCGACCCGGTCTTCCTCGGCCGTCACGATCGCTCCTTGAGCCGCTCGATGCCGTCGAGCGTCAGGCCCAGCGCGAACTCGAACTCGAACTGGTCGTCGCACCCCGCACCGACGACCGACGCGTCGTCGTGCGAGATCGTCGTGAAGATCTCGTAGATGTACGGGTAGGTGCCGGCCATCGCGCCCCACATCTCGGCCTCGGCCGCAGGGTCGACGTCGGTCGTGTCGTTGAACAGCTCTTGGGTGAACCCGAACATCCGGCTGCCCATCGCATGCATCACGTGATGGGTCAGATCGAGCGAGAACCCCCCGGTACGGAAAAGCCCGATCATCGAGTCCATGTAGTCCAGCACGACCGGGGTGGGGGCGGTGCGCGACTCCATCACCCGCGACGCCCAGGGGTGGCGCAGGAGCGCGCGGCGGGCGGAGAGGATCCGCTCCCGGATCGTTGTCTTCCAGTCGGCGTCGCTGAGCGGCGGATCGATCTCGCCGACGACGACGTCGACCAGGCCGCTCAGGAGCTCGTCCTTGTTGGCCACGTGCCGGTACAGCGCCATCGGGACGACGTCGAGGGCCTGCGCGAGCTTTCGCATGCTCAGGGACTCGATGCCGTTCCGATCTGCTAGCTCGACGGCGGTCCGCAGCACCCGTTCCCTGGTCAGCGGCACCCGGGTCGGGGCGTCGACGTCGATCTCGGTGCTCATTCCGCTCACCTTCCAACGGGTCCAGCTTTGACAAGTGTACGCCGTACACCTACGCTGCTCCTCGTCAAGTGTACGGCGTACACAGGTCGTGCGCCATCATCGGCGGCATCGGAGGGGATCTGGATGAAAGCGATCGTGCAGGATCGATACGGCTCGGCCGACGTGCTGGAGTTCCGCGACATCGAGGAGCCCGTGGTTGGTGAGAACGACGTGCTCGTCCGCGTGCGCGCGGCCGGGTGCGGTCCCGACGTGTGGCACATCATGGCCGGCATGCCGTACATGGCGCGCCTCGCGCTCGGGCTCCGCAGACCGAAGGTCGCGATCCGTGGGTGGGACGTCGCCGGGGTCGTCGAGGCGGTCGGCGTGAACGTCGCCGACTTCCGTCCCGGCGACGAGGTGATGGGAACCGCCGAGCAGGGTTCGTTCGCCGAGCTCGCGGTCACCCCGGCGGACAAGCTGGTGCCGAAGCCGGCCGGCATCAGCTTCGAGCAGGCCGCCGCCGTGCCGATCTCCGGTGTGACCGCGCTCCGGGCCGTGCGCGACGAGGCGAACGTGCAGCCCGGTCAGGAGGTGCTCGTGATCGGCGCGGCCGGAGGCGTGGGGTCGCTCGCCGTGCAGATCGCCAAGGCGTTCGGCGCGGAGGTCACCGCCGTGTGCAGCACCTCGAAGATCGACCTGGTCCGATCGATCGGCGCGGACGAGGTGATCGACTACACGCGCGAGGACTTCGCGGACGGCTCGCGGCGCTGGGACGTGATCGTCGACACCGCGGGGCGCCGCCCGTTGTCGCAGCTGCGCCGCGCCCTCACCCCGAAAGGCACGCTCGTGATCGTGGGCGGCGACGGGGGCGGACGCTGGACCGGAGGGTTCTTCCGCGGGATGCTCCGAGCCCCTGTGGTGTCCCTGTTCGTGGGTCAGCGGCTTCGCGGGCTGGCCACGAAGATCGCGAAGGAAGACCTCGTCGCCGTCAAGTCACTGATCGAGGCCGGCACGGTCACGCCGGTGATCGACCGGACGTACCCGCTGATCGAGGCCCCCGATGCGATCCGTTATCTGGAAGAGGGGCACTCACGCGGCAAGATCGTGATCACCGTTTGAAGACTGGGTCAGCCCGACGCCGGGGGGGCGAAGACCCTCTCGTCCCGTGTAACGCGGAAGAGCGGGACCAGGCCCGGAAGCCCCTTGAGCTGCGCGTCCTCGATCCGCTCGAAGCCGAAGGGCGAGTCGTCGGATGCCTGGACGACCGGTTCCCTCGCGAGGACCTCGCCGGGTCGCGCCACGTCAGCGATCCGCGACGCCAGGTTCACGGTCTGCCCGAAGACGTCGAGATCCCGCTCGATCACGGATCCGGTATGGACGCCGGCGTGGGACGAGAGCGCTCCCTCGCCGCTCATCATCTCCACGAGGTCGAGCGCAGCGCCCACGCCGGCCGTCGCGTCCGTCAGGCGGAGCATCGCTCCATCCCCGAGAAGCTTCACGAGACGCCCCCCGTTCCGCCTCGCGGCTTCATCGGCTCGGCGCTGAAGCGAGGTCGCGGCGTGGACGGCGGACTCGTCGCCGTGCTCGCTGGTGAGGCGTGTGAAGCCGGACAGGTCGACGAAGACGATCGCGGGCGGGCCGAGAGGGTCCGGTGGTCGCGCCAGACCTCGGGAGGCGAGGAAGCGCTCGAAGCCCTCGACGATCCCGGTCACGCTGCGGTGCTCGATGTACCGGGCGCCGAGCCAGAGGAACATCTCCGGAGCCAGCCCGATCACCTGTGTGAACGCGACCCGCACGTCGTCAGGGAACTCGTCGAGCTCGCCTCGGAGCAGTCGCTCCCGGACGGGTGCGGCGACCTGCTCGTCGAGGAGCTCCGCCCACCCGAGCAACGCGGCGCGGGTCCCTTGCGCCATCAGCCGGGCCGCGCGGAGGAGCGAGTCGTCGTCCGGTGCCAGCCGCCATCCTTCGAGGAAGCGTTCGAACATCGCCTCCTCGTCCACGTGGATCGGAGCTGAGGAGTCGGGCTTGGCCAAACCCATCACCTCGTAGACGGCCGGGAGCTGCTCGGCCCTGGACCCGGCATCGGCTTGGAACTCGGCGAAGGTCCGGTCCGACCGCGGACCGGGCTCGTACGGGAGATACTCGTCCGTCCGTTGGAACGAGAGCAGTCCCTCGGCCGCTGCGTGTTCGACCGTCTCAGCGG
The DNA here is from genome assembly GCA_050692855.1 of Actinomycetota bacterium. GTDB lineage: Bacteria > Actinomycetota > UBA4738 > UBA4738 > HRBIN12 > JAOUEA01. The sequence goes on from JBOGVO010000054.1 coordinate 3,880, forward strand.
TGATCCCGCTCTCCATCAGGGCGGCCGTCATCTTCACCGCGAGCACGGCGCCGAAGGTGAACCGGCCGTTCTCATCGGGTGTCAGCAGCCCGATCTCGGCGAGCCACCGGACCCGATCCTCGGCGCACTCGGCCTCGACGGCGAGCTCAGCGGCGGAGTACGTGCGCGGCACCCTGGCATCGTAGCCATCCCCCGAAGGATCGGGTTCGCTGCGGAGCGAAGTTATCAACCGTCAATGGCACGCGAGTGGCACCCTAAGGCCATTTACATGGCATCACTATGATGCCATCATGGTACCCATGGACTTGGAGCCCTACGTCGAGAACATCCACTCGCAGCTCGATGCCGTCGCGCAGGCAGGCGGTGAGGAGGCTCGGGAGCTCGCGAGTCGCCTCGCCGCGCCCCTCGATGCGGCGATCCGGCTGGCGATGCAGGACGCGTTTACGGTTGCGGCGGAGGAGATCACGGTCGAGTTGGCTCCCGGCTCGGTGGAGCTGCGGCTCCGCGGGCGGGAGCTCGGGTTCGTGGTGACCCCGCCGCCGGGGGAGCCTCCCGGGTACGACGAATCAGCCGACTCCGCCCTTCGCCCGATGCCGCCCGGCGACGGCGACGAGGGCGCGATCGCGCGCATCAACGTGCGCATGCCCGAGCACCTCAAGGCCCGGGTCGAGCAGGCGGCAGAGCGCGAGGGTCTGTCGGTCAACGCCTGGCTCGTGCGGGCGGCCGCGGCCCGAGTCGAACACGGCGACGGGGCTCGCCGACGCGAGAGACGCCCGCCGCAGGGCGCCCAGGGTTACACGGGCTGGGCTCGCTGACCCCAGACACGACGACCGAGGAGGAACCGACGATGCCTACCTTCCAGACCCCCGACCCGATCTCCGTCGACCTCGAGGTCGGCGTCGGCGACGTCGGGATCGAGGCGAGCGCCCGCGCGGACACGATCGTCGATGTGCGCCCGACCGATCCCACGAAGCACGCGGACGTCACGGCGGCCGAGCAGACCCGCGTCGACCACACGTACGGCCACCTGTCGGTGAAGGGGCCCGGCGGCTGGCGCCGGTGGCGCCCGCGCCGCAGCGGGTCGATCGAGGTTGAGATCCAGCTGCCGGCTGGATCGCGTGTGCACGCCGAGGTCGGCGTGGCTGCGATCCGCTGCAGCGGTCGCCTCGGCGAGTTCGTCGCCAAGGTCGGCGTGGGCGACGTCTCACTCGACGAGACGGGTGCCGTGCACCTCAAGACCGGCGCGGGCGACATCGCGCTCGAGCGGGCCACCGGCAAGGTGGACGTCGTCACGGGCTCCGGCGGTGTGCGGCTCGGCCGCGTCCACGGCCCGGCCGTCGTGAAGAACTCGAACGGCGACACCTGGATCGGTGAGGTCACGGGTGAAGCGCGCGTGAGCGCGGCGAACGGGAAGATCTCGATCGATCGGGCGAACGAGGGGATCGTCGCGAAGACGGCGAACGGCGACGTGCGCATCGGCGAGATCGCGCGCGGTGCGGCGGTCGCACAGAGCGCGTTCGGCGAGATCGAGGTCGGCGTCCGCGAGGGCGTGGCGGCCTGGCTGGACCTCCACACGCGCTTCGGCGAGGTGCGGAACGATATGGACGCGTCGGAGGATCCCGGACGGAGCGAGGACACCGTCGAAGTGCGCGCCACCACTTCGTACGGGAACATCGCCGTCCACCACTCGTTCGCGAGCCGTGCAGGGAGCGATGCGTCGTGACCGTCATGACCTCCGCGCCGGCGCTCGAGATCGCGCGTGCACTCGACCTTCGCAAGGACTCGTGCGCGTGTGCCCGTCGGGTGGTCAACCGCGCTTCACGTCACCGCCATGATGAGGCGGCCCACCTCTCGCCTCGGGAACCACCTGCGACGTTCCCGTGCTCGGGGGGTTCCCGTCGTCGGGCCGAGCGGTAAGTCGACCCATGGCGAAGCTCGCGACGAGCGTGGCGACGACGATCACCGCGAGGATCAACGCCCGTGCCCCGAGCATCTTCGGCCTGGTAGCGACCACCACCGCGTGCGTGGATCCGTCCATGACAACTCCTTCCGTCCGCTTCGACCGAACAGGCGAAGCAACGCGAAGGTAGGACCTCGGGGCCCCCGAGGAATCGGGGATGACCCTATGCGTCGGCGGCGGGCGCTTCGCCGTCGGGATCCCTCACGGACGCCCTCGCGTGAAGACGGATCAGCTCCGATCGAGATCTGACCCCGAGCTTGTGGAAGATCCTCGTGAGGTTCGCCTCGACCGTCTTCACGCTGACGAACAGCTCCCCCGCCACCTCTCGGTTGGTCTTCCCCTCTGCGACCAGGTGGGCCACGCGATCCTCGGTCGGAGTCAGCACCGCCGAGGCGTCGGGCGCACCGCCGGCACGAGCCAGCTCGGTCTCGGCCCTCGCTGACCACAGGGGGGTCCCGAGGGAGTCGAAGATGCCGAGCGCCGATCCGAGGAAGGTGCGCGCCGCTCGCTTCTGCTTCGATCGACGCTCGACGATCCCACGGAGCAACAGTGTCCGCGCCGTCTCGAACGGCTGTAAGGCTCGGCCGTGCTGCTCGACCGCTTCGTCGAACATCGACCGAGCGCCATCCCAGTCGCCACGAGCCGCAGCCAGCGCGCCCCGGCATCGCCACGACGCGGCCAGAGCCCATGGTCGATCGGCGGCCTCCGCCTTCCGGGTGAACCGGTCGAGGACCGTCTCCGCCTCGTCGATGCGGTCGAGCGCGATCAGCGCCTCGACGTCGCCCGGCACGCACGGGATCACACCCGGCTCGAAGGCATCCATGCGATCGAGGTATGCGACCACCGGCGCGAGATGGTCATGGGCTCGGGCACTCGCGCCCAACGACAGCTCGATGAACCCGAGGACCGCGCCGTTCCAGGCTCCGTTGAACGCGTCGTCGTTCGCTCGAGCGAGCTCGAGCCCCTCAGTCGCCCACCGGCGCGCCTCATCCACCCGCCCGAGGTACGCGGCGGCGAGCGCTTGGTTGAACCGCACGACGTGCGTCTGGCTCGCCGCCATGCCCGACTCGGTGATCGTCTCGGCTGCCTCCGCCGCGTACGCCGAGCCGATCTCGAAGCGACCCGCCCTGCACTCGAGCTCGGCCAGGTAACACAGCACCTCCTGCCGCACCGTGTACATCCCGAGTCGTTCGTACTCCGCGAGCTCGAACTCGAGCGTCGCGCGAGCTTCGGGCAGGGCTCCCGACCACATCTGCTGCAGACCGAGGATCGCCCGCGGAGTCGTGTAAACCGAAGCTTCCGTCCACGATGCTTCCTGCATCGCGGTGTCTTGGAGCTCGACGGCCGCAGACATCATCGTCGCGTCGGGGATCCCCCGAAGGAACCTGATCATCCCGAGCGTGGCGAGCGCGTCGCCCGTGGTCGCGGGGTCCCGACCGTGCTCGGCATGGTCGATCGATGCCTGCGTGTGGGCGAGAGCGGCGTCGAGATCGGCTTGATAGAGATCGACCCACGCGAGGTCGAGATGGATCCCGGCGAGCAGCTCCTCGTCGCCGGTCGCCTCCGGGAGCGCCCGTTCCAAGGGAGCTCGCACTCCCTGCTCGAGGTTCATCCAGCTCATCGACGACAGGCGATAGAGGAGCTCGGCACGGGCGATGCCGGGCGGCGAGTCGTCGATCGCTCGCTCGAGGAGCTCGTTCGCCCGCGAGGCATCGCCGGCATCGAAGTGGTACCCGGATCCGTCGAGCCGGCGCCGTCGGAGCTCCTCCGCGTCGTCGGCGGGCGTCAGGCGGATCGCGAGGTCCAACAGCTCGGCCGCCGCATCGGGGGCTCCCCGAGCCCGGGCGTAGCGCGCCGCCGCGTCGAGGACCGACGCGACGTGGGCATCGGGACCGGTCGTCGCCAGCGCCAGGTGCCGCGCTCGTTCCTCCGGATCGGCGAGGCGCTCGGAGAGCCGTCGATGGACCGAGCGCCGTTCCCCCGAGGTGGCGACCGCGTACACGGCGGACCCGAGGAGCGGGTGCGAGAAGCGCAGGCGCCCGTCGACCGACTCGATGACGCCCGCCTCCTCCGCGGCCGCGATGCCCTGGAGCGCGCGGTCGAGCCCGTCGCTCATCTCCCGCACCAGCTCCAGGGTGGGATGGGATGAAGCGGCGACTACCAGGAGCGGATCGCGCGTCGACGGCGGGAGGTTCGAGATGCGTGCGGTCAGCAGCTCGCGCAGATCGTCGGGCACGGGGAGCTGGTCACCGGGATCGGCCCGATCGCCCGTGCGGACGAGCTCGCGGGCGATCTCCAGGGCGAACAGGGGACTGCCCTGAGTGATCTCGTGGATGCGGTGGATCACGGGACGGCTCAGCTCGACGCCGATCCGCTCGCGAAGCATCCGCCCCAGCGCCTGCTGTGAGAGCGAGCCGACCCGGAGCCGGTGCACCCGATCGAACCCGAGCGCCCCCTCGATGTCCACCCGTTCCGTCGTTGTCCCCGACCCGAGTCGGAGCGATGCGAGCACGCCGACCGCCTCTTGTTCGAACCGACGGAGCATGAAGGCCAGCACCCGTGCGGACGGCGTGTCGAGCCACTGCATGTCGTCGATCGCGATCACGACGGGCGACGTCTGCGCGAGCGATCGCACCACGCCCAGCGAGGCGAGGGAGATCGCGCGTCGATCCAGCGTGGCTTCCGGCCCGGAGTGCAGCAGCGCCGCATCGAGCGCTCGCCGTTGCAGCGCGGGAAGGTCGGCCATCGCGTCGTCGACGGATCCCTCGAACAGGTCACCGAGAGCCGAGTACGACAGCGTCGCCTCGCTCTCGGCGGCGCGCGACGACAACACCAGCGCTCCGGCAGCCTGCGCCGATCCGGTCCCCGCTTGCCACAGGGTGGTCTTGCCGATGCCGGCGCTCCCTTCG
>JBOGVO010000055.1:0-4543 GCA_050692855.1 Actinomycetota bacterium
GGGTCGACCCGCTCGTCGTACAGGTCGACGCCGTGGTACAGCAGGGTGCCTTCGACGCGCGCGCCCTCGATCAGGTCGTTCATCCGGTTCAGGCACCGCAGGAACGTGGTCTTCCCGCACCCCGACGGTCCGATCAGCGCCGTGATCTCGTTCTTCAGGATCGGCAGGTTGATGTCTCGGATCGCCCTGAACTCACCGTAGTCAACGGCGAGGTCGGTCGCTGAGAACACGACCTCTCGGGTGGGTTCCTCAGCCTCTGTGACGGTCGACGACTTCACGATGAGTTGAGGACGACCATCTTCGGGGACTCGAGTCGCCGGCGTCAGGTCGGTCGTGTCCACGGGATCACCACTTTCGGTCATAGCGGTTCCTCAGCAGGATGGCGGCGAGGTTGACCACGAGGATGATCGCGAGCAACACGATGATCGCGGCGGCTGTGTTCGCCTGCCATCCGTCGCCGGCGAGCCGCGACCACGAGAAGATCTGGGTCGGCAGCGCCGTGTACGACCCCTGGAGGATCTCGAGCGGCGAGCGGCTCATCGGGGTCGAGAGGTAGCCGGTCACCGCTCCGACCAGCAGCAGCGGGGCCGTCTCACCGAACGCGCGAGCCAGCGAGAGGATCGTGCCGGTGAAGATGCCCGGCATGGCGTACGGCAGCACGTGGCTCCGGACGACCTCCCACCGCGTCGCTCCGACGCCATACGCCGCTTCGCGGATGCTCTTCGGCACCGCTCGGAGCGCCTCCATCGTGATCAGGATGACGATCGGCAACACGAGGACGGAGAGCGTCATGCCGCCCGAGATGAAGCTGCGACCGAAGGTGTCGGGCCCGGTGATCGATCGCAGGGTCTGCACGAACACCACGAGGCCGAGGATGCCGTAGACGATCGACGGCACGCCCGCGAGGTTGCGGATGTTCGTCGTGAGCAAGCGGTTGACGCGGGTGTCACGCGCGTACTCCTGCAGGTAGATGGCCGCGGCGATGCCGAGCGGCAACGCCACCACCGCCACGAAGCCGATCAGGATCAACGACCCGACGATGCCTTGGCGTACCCCCGCCCTGCTGTCGAGCCTCGACACGTCGCTGCTCACGAAGTCGCCGAGCCGGGTCGACAGCACGGGCCACGCGTCGACCGCCGCGGTCCCGAGCAGCACGATCAGGACCACCAGCGACAGGAGCAACGAGAGCAGCAGGCCCGCCTGGAAGATGCGACCCACGACGTCGCGTCTGGTACCGGTGAGAGCCAGCTCGACCGTGCTGCGGACCTGCGTGCTCGGGGCGATCGTCGCCATCAGGAGTCCTTCCGGACCCGACGGACGAACCGCTCCGACACGACGTTGAGCCCGAGCGTCATCATGAAGAGCAGCAATCCCACGAAGTACAGCGAATCGAAGGGATTCAGGCCGCCGGTGCTCTTCACCTGATCCGAGCCGATCGCGAGCGACGAGATCGCGCCGGTCATCGTCTGACCGGGCTCGAACGGGTTCCAGTGACGAGAAGCGCCGCTGGTGGCCCCGGCCGCGATCGCCACCACCATCGTCTCGCCGAGAGCGCGGGAGAACCCGAGGATCAGCGACGCCACGATGCCGGATACGGCGGCCGGGAACACGACCCTCGTCGTCACCGTGCGTCGGCGGGCGCCGATGCCGTACGCCGCCTCTCGCAGCGCCCCCGGTACCGCATACATCGCGTCCTCCGCGACGGAGGCGACCAACGGGATCGTCAGGATGCCCACGCCGATACCCGCCGCCATGATCGTGAAGGTGCTGTTCGATCCGAAGACGTCCTGCACGATGGCCGGGTTGATCACCTGCAGGGCGAAGTAGCCCAGCACGACGCTCGGGATGCCGGCCAGGGTCTCGAGGATCGGCTTGAGCCGCCGGCGGGTCTTCGGGTTCGCGTACTCCGACAGGTACATCGCCGCTCCGAGGCCCAGCGGCGTCGCGATCAGCATCGCGATCACCGACACCTCCAGGGTGCCGATGAAGATCGTGGGGATGTCGAACTCGCCGCTGCGAGGACGCCAGCCCTCGGTCCACAGAACTCCGGGATCCACGTTCGAGAGGAACACGACCGCTTGGCCGAGCAACGCGATGACGATCGCGAGGCTGATCACCAACGAGATCCCCGCCGCCGCGGCCAGCAGGCCGTGGACCACGGCTTCCTTGCGCCTGCGGCGAGGACTGCCCCGCAGGCGCGTGACCGTCAGCCCCGGATCACGCGTCGTCGTGGCCATGGTGCGGGCACCTTACCCTTCGGTGTCGAGCCTGAGAGGGCCCGACGGTATCGTCGTCCGACCCCGGTCCAACGGTCAGGCCGAGGCCGTCTCCCACGCCGACCTCGTGGCCTCGATGCGCTCGCTCGGCATCGCGATGTAGCCGACCTCCTCCACGAGGCCACCCGCGGCCATGGAATCGTCGCTCAGGTAGAAGTCGACGTAGGCCGCGATCTCCGGCCGCGCGGCTGCCTGGCTGCTCACGTAGATGGAGAGCGAACGGGACAGTGGGTACGAGCCATCGGACACGGTCTCGGCACTCGGAGCGATGCAGCCGTCGCCGCCGTCGATCTGGATCTCCTTGATCGCGTCCCCCGCCTCTTCGGCGAAGGCGAACCCGACGAACCCGAGCGCGCTCGGTGAGCCTTCCATCGCCCTGATGATCACGTTGTCGTCTGGCGACGCCTGGTAGTCCTTGCGGAGCGCCTCCGACTCTGCCTCCGGCACGCCCTGCTCCACGGCGATGTCCGGGATCCGCGACAGCTCGATGAACGCATCGTAGGTTCCCGACTCCTCACCCGGCGCCGTGATCTCCAAGGGCAGATCGGGGAAGCCGCCATTCCCGCCGACCTTCGCGGCCAGGGAGTCCGCCCCCGCCCAGGTGTCGATGCCGTCGGACTCGGGACCGAACAGCGCATACAGGTCTCCGTCGTTCAGGCACGTGACGCCGCCGTTCTCGGGATTCGTCATGACGGTCAGCCCGTCGAGCGCGACCTCGAGCTCGATGTATCCGACGCCGTTCTTCTCACAGAGCCTCTCTTCCTCGGGCTCGATCGTTCTGGAGGCGTCGGAGATGTCGATCTCGCCGTTGCAGAACAGCTCGAACCCGTCGCCGGTGCCCGGCCCGCTCACGCTGATCCCGACGTCGGGGTTCGTCTCGTTGAAGATCTCGGCCACGACGGACGAGATCGGCTCGACGGTCGACGAACCGGAGATCGTGATCGACCCCGTCAGATCCGCCGGCTCGGAGCCCGTGCCTGTGCCACCGTCGCCGCCGGGACCGTCGCCGCCGCCACACGCGACGGTCAGGAGCGAGAGCGCCAGCAGACCCGCAAGCACGCCCGCACGATTCCTGAGCTTCCTCATCGACGCCCTCCTCGGGATGTCTCGTCGACGCGATGCTAGGAAGGCGGTGTGGACACTCGATTGACCGAACGTGAACACACGATGAACGTCAGGACGCCGGGTGGCGGGACGCAGGGTCCCGCGAGCCGTCCGGAACCCGACGGTTCGGAGAACGCCCGGGAGCTCGGGGGGAACGGCGAACGCGCTGCGTACACTCCCGACGGCATGGAGACGGGCACGATCGTCCTCGTCGTCGCCGTGGTCGTCGCGGGCGGGCTCGGCGCGGCCCTCGGAGCTCGCCGCGCGCGGAACGCCGCAGGCGTCGCCGAACGACGCGTCGACGACGCCACGAGAGAGCTCGGGCGACGTGAGACCGCGTTGCGGGACGAGCGGGCCGTGCAGGACCTGATCCTCGGCGCGATGCAGGAAGGGGTGCTGTTGTTCGACGCCGACCAGCGCACCGCGTTCGCGAACGCCGCGCTCGAGCAACACCTCGGCTCCCGCCCGGCCGCCGTCTCGAACCTCTTCCCGCTCGACCTCCGGGAGATGGTGCGCGAGGTCGTCGCCTCGGGTCGGGCCGCCACCGTCGACGTGCAACGCAGCTCGCCGTCGCGATGGCTGCGGCTGGCCGCGACCCCGGCGGGGGAGGGAGCGGTCGTGCTGGTGGTCACCGACATCACCGACTCGCGGCGGACCGAGGCGGTCCGCCGCGACTTCGTCGCCAACGCGTCCCATGAGCTGAAGACGCCCGCCGCCTCGATCCAGGCGGCGGCCGAGACGCTGCGAGCCGTCGCCGACGAGGACCCCGAAGCCGTGACCCGATTCGCCGTGCAGCTCGAGCGAGAGGCTCTGCGGCTGTCACGCATCGTCGCCGATCTGCTCGACCTTTCCCGGCTCGAGGCCGGCAGCGTGCTCGGCGAGCCCGTTCGGCTCGACATCATCGTCCGAGAGGAGGCCGAACGCTCGGACGACGCGGCTCGGGAGGCCGGCGTCGAGCTGAAGGTCGACGCGGCCAGGGCGGCGCCGGTGACGGGCTCCGCGCGCGACCTCTCCCTCCTGGTCGGGAACCTGATCGACAACGCGGTCCGGTACACGCGGCCCGGCGGACGCATCGACGTCGACGTCGACGTGAGCGACGACGCGGTGACGCTGAGCGTCGCGGACACCGGGGTGGGCATCCCGACGCGGGAGCTCTCCAGGGT
>JBOGVO010000056.1:0-3100 GCA_050692855.1 Actinomycetota bacterium
CGACGGGCACGGCCGTGTTCGCCCGCGGCGGCACCGGGGCGCTCGCGACCGCGCTGGAGTCGGCGGCGAAGGCCCGGGGGGTCGACGTGCGCACCGGAGCCGAGGTCGTCGCGATCCGCTCGAAGGACGGCCGCGTGCGCGGCGTCACGCTCGCCGACGGCACGGAGCTCGACGCGAAGCTCGTCGTCTCGGCGGCGGATCCGAAGCGCACGCTGCGGCTCTGCGATCCGGTCGAGTTGAACCCCTACGAGGTCTGGCGGGCGGAGAACATCCGCCAGCCCGGGTCGACCGCCAAGGTCAACCTCGTGCTGTCGGGGCTCCCCGCGTTCCACGGAGGCGACGAGGAGCGGCTCGCGGGGCGCATCGTGGTCGGCACGTCGATCGACCACGTCGAGCGGGCGATGGATGCCCACAAGTACGGGCAGGTCGCGGAGGACCCGATGCTCGAGGCAACGATCCCGTCGATCGTCGATCCGTCCATCACTCCCGAAGGCAAACACGTGATGTCGATCCTGTTCCAGGCGGCACCGCGGCACCTGCGTGACGGCGACTGGGCCTCCGAGCGCGACCGCGTCGCGGACATCGCGGTGAAGTCGATGGAACGGTTCGCCCCCGGGTTGGGGGAGCTGGTCGAGGCACGCGAGGTGATCACGCCCGAGGACATGGAGACCGACTACGGCCTCACCGGAGGACACGTCTACCACGCGGAGCCCGGCCTCGATCAGTTCTTCGCCTGGCGTCCGCTGAACGGCGAGGCGCGGTACCGGCTCCAGATCGCGGGCCTCTACCTCGCCGGTTCCGGGGCACACCCCGGCGGCGGCGTCACGGGCGGACCCGGCGCGAACGCCGCGAGGCAGATCCTCGCCGACACGAAGTAGCCGGCGGGGCGGCGGCGGTCCGATCAGACCTGGCTGATCTCGAAGAGGCGGCGGTCGGGATCGCGGAAGAACTTCCGGACGTCGCACGGTCAGATGTAGTCGTGGCGACCGAGCCACCGCATCGGAGATCACGAGGAAGGACCTTTAGATCACACCCTGGGCGAGCATCGCGTCGGCGACCTTGCGGAACCCGGCGATGTTCGCCCCGTGCACGTAGTTGCCGGGTTCACCGAAGTCCTCGGCGGTGTCGCGGCACTGCTCGTGGATCCGCCGCATGATCTCTCGCAACCGCTCGTCGACGCCCTCGCGAGTCCACGACAACCGCATCGCGTTCTGTGACATCTCCAGGCCGCTGACGGCCACGCCGCCGGCGTTCGCGGCCTTCCCGGGGCCGTAGAGCACACCCGCGGTCACGAACTGGTCGATGCCCTCCGGCACCGTGGGCATATTCGCGCCCTCGCTCACCAGGAACACACCGTTCGAGATCAGGTTGGCGGCATCCTTGCCGTTGATCTCGTTGTGCGTCGCGCTCGGGAACGCGCAGTCGGCCGGCACCTCCCACAGCGGGTTGTGGTCGCCGCCCGGATCGGTCGGGGTGAACGTCGCCCGGGGGAAGCGCTCCGCATAGGCCATGATGCGGCCGCGCCGCACCTCCTTGAGGTCCATCACCCATGCGAGCTTCTCCTCGTCGATGCCGTCGGGGTCGTGCACGAAGCCGCCGGAATCCGAGAGCGTCACCGGCGTGGCGCCCAGGTGCAGCAGCTTCTCCACGGTGTACTGCGCCACGTTGCCCGAGCCGCTGACGAGGCAAGTCTTGCCCTCGAGGCCGTCGCCGCGCGTGGCCAGCATCTCCTGGGCGAAATAGACCGTCCCGTACCCCGTGGCTTCGGGACGCATGTAGGAGCCGCCCCAGCCGAGGCCCTTGCCGGTGATCGCCCCGCTGAACTCGTTCGTGATCCGCCTGTACTGCCCGAACAGGTACCCGAGCTCGCGCTCGCCGACCCCCATGTCGCCGGCCGGCACGTCGGTGTGTGGCCCGATGTGGCGCGCCAGCTCCGTCATGAAGGCCTGGCAGAAGCGCATCACCTCACGCTCGCTCTTTCCCTTCGGGTCGAAATCCGCCCCGCCCTTGCCCGCGCCGAGCGGCAGCGTCGTGAGCGCGTTCTTGAAGACCTGCTCGAACGCCAGGAACTTCAGCATGCCGAGGTACACGGTCGGGTGGAACCGCAGCCCGCCCTTGTACGGCCCGATCGCGCTCGACATCTCCACGCGGCAACCGCGGTTGACCTGCACTTCGCCCGCGTCGTCGAGCCACGTGACCCGGAACGTGATCACGCGTTCCGGCTCCACGAACCGCTCGAGGATCTTGTGCTCCCGGTACTCCCCGTGTCGCTCCAGACAGAGCTCGAGCGATCCGGCCGCCTCTCGCACCGCCTGCAGGAACTCCGGCTCGTTCGCGTTCCTGGCCGTGACGTCTGCCAGCAGATGCCGGACGTGCTCGCCCACGGGCATACCCCCACCTGTTCGGTCGTCGGAGTTGACGGCGCCATCCTGACACGCGGAGGCGGTGCGAGGGAACCGGATACTGTCGCCGTCCGAGTGCACCCATGATCCGCCGTGCCCGTGGATGAGCGCCTGGGCTACGATGCGCGTTCGCGCGCCGGAGGGCCCTCGTGACCGCGATGATCTCGCTCGAAGACGTCGAGAAGCGTTACGCCGGCGCCACCGCGCCCGCCGTCGGGGACCTCTCGCTCGAGATCGACGAGGGCGAGACCGTCGCGCTCGTGGGGCCGTCGGGTTGCGGCAAGACCACGACGCTCAAGATGATCAACCGGCTGATCGAGCCGACGGGCGGTCGCATCGTGCTCGACGGCACGAACGTGCTCGACCAGGACCCGGTGCAGCTCCGACGCGGCATCGGCTACGTGATCCAGCAGACGGGCCTGCTGCCGCATCGCACGGTCCGCCAGAACATCTCGACCGTGCCTCGCCTCATCGGATGGGACGACGCTCGCATCGGCGGGCGCACCGAGGAGCTGATCGAGATCTTCGACCTCGATCCGGAGCTGCTCGATCGCTATCCCGCCGAGCTGTCGGGCGGACAGCGGCAGCGGGTCGGGGTGGCGCGCGCCTTGGCCGCCGACCCGCCCGTCATGCTCATGGACGAGCCGTTCGGGGCGGTCGACCCGAACGTGCGAGGACGACTGCAGGACCAGTTCCTC
>JBOGVO010000057.1:0-13739 GCA_050692855.1 Actinomycetota bacterium
TCGTGGACGACGGCTCGCGGAGCTCGTCGAGCGGTTCTACCGCGAACACGGCCACGCGCATGCCCGACCGGGAGAGGTGGCGGGCCGCGACCATCCCGTCGCCGCCGTTGTTCCCCTTGCCGCAGACGACCACGGCGCGACGCCCGTAGACGCCGCCGGCGAGCTCTGTCGCCGCCCGGGCGACGGCCCGCCCGGCTCGTTCCATGAGGTCTCGCGCGGGCACCCCCCGTGCCTGCGTGCCGAGGTCGAGCTCGGCCGCTTCCTGGGGGGTGAGCACCGGCTTCATGCGTGCACCGCGACCGCGAACGCGACCGCGTTGGTCTTCTCGTGGGTGAACGTGACGAGCACCTGGGAGATGCCGAGCGCGTCGGCGCGTCGCTTCGCGTTGCCGGCCAGCACGATCGAGGGGGCGCCCGACGGCGCTCGCCCGACGCTGATGTCCTGCCATCGCTTCCCCCGATACCCCCCCAGCGCCTTGATCGTGGCCTCGCGCGCGGCGAACCTTCCCGCGTAGGACTCGGCGGGACGCGCCTTCGAGTCGCAGTAGGAGATCTCGGGCGTGGTGAAGACGCGCTCGCGCATCGTGGGGTGGCGCGCGAGCGCCCGCTCCATGCGCGCGATCTCGCAGATGTCGACCCCGAGCCCGACGATCTCCACGAGCCAAGCTTAGAGGCCGCCCGGCGCGGGGTGCGTTACTTCAGGCGGATCAGCGCGATGATCGCGGCGATCGCGAGCCCGACCATGAACACCATGATGAGCCAGAAGACGGCGCCGGCCGCGAGGAGTGTCATCCGGGCACCCTACTCCCATGCGGAACGCGGAGCGAACCCGAGCCGCGACCGGTCACCCCCGTCCCTCAGCGTGACCTCCTCCGCAGCACCACGGCCCCGCCCGCGACGCCGACGAGGAAGACGCCGGCGATCCACGGCCACGCCGGGGTCGTGGCGTCTTCCCCGCCCGGGCCACGTCCGGATCGTGGCACCGCGGCCACGGGCCCGAACGACGGGTTGGCCCGGGAGGGATGGGCCGGTCGCGGTGCCGCTTCGACGGGCACGGGCTGCTCCAACGCGGAGACGTCGAACGTGTCGGGGGGCAGCGCATCGTCCGGCAACGACACCGCCGGGAACCCGGTCAAGGTGTGCCGCGCCGCGGGGCGGAACCGCAGAGGTTCCTCGTCCAGGCGCGCGACCAACACGTACGGCGACCCCTCGGCGGCGACCCAGTCGCGGGCAACGGCGAGGAACTGGCCGTCCTGGCTGAGCTCGAGTGACAGGCGCCGGTCGTCCAGCGTGCCGACGAGTCGCACCTCTCCTCCGCCGAGGTCCACCCTCACAATCGAGCGCTTCCGGATCGCGTAGGCGATGTTCGGCTCGATCAGCACGGCGTCGTACACGACGCCCTCGGCGAGTCGTCGGAACGCGCCGTCCCGGTACAGGGAGAGGTTTCGCGTCGACGCGACGAGGGCCGCCGACCCGTCCGGCGCGGCGCAGACCACCCGGTACACGTTGCCCATCTCCCGCTCGGGGAAGGAGGCGAGCCGGCGCGACTCGAGGTCGGCCACGTTCCGAACGGACAGGTACCTCGCTCCCTTCAGCCCTGCCGACGGCGCGGCCGTGACCTGCTCGAGGGCAACCCGTCCGCCGGGACATACCGAGAGGGAGGTCGTGACCGCACGGCCCCATCCCCAGGCAACCATCCGACCCTCCGCATCGAGGGCGGCCACCTGCGCCTCGCCGAAGCTGCCGCCCGCGAGCGCCACCGCGAGGCCCGCGTCGGCGGAGACCGTCAGCGGCGCCACGGCCGAGCGGAGCTCGTCGGGCCCGATCTGCGAGCAGAGCCCCGACGACCATCCGTGCCGCCACCGGTGCAGGAGGATCCCGACGGGTCGATCGGTCTCGACCTCGAACCCGCAGCTGGCCCCGTTGCCCGACGCCTCGATCGTGAGCGTCTCGGCGAAGGAGCCCTTGATCGCCTCGTCGACGGCGAACGTGTACCGGGCGGTCTGGACGTCGCCATCGACGTCCAGCAGCCTGCCGATGAACGCGGCGCCGGCTTCCTGCAGACGGTCACGCGGGTTCCCGCCTGCGCACGAGCACGCGGAGGCCGGCCCCGCCGGGACCAGGGCGACGAGGAGCACGAGCGCCATCGCGATCGGGAGTCGCGCTCGAGGAGTCACGTCTCCCCCATGCCGCCGGGTTACTCGACCGTGACGCTCTTCGCGAGGTTGCGCGGCTGGTCGACGTCGCACCCACGCAACGCCGCCACGTGGTAGGCGAACAGCTGCAGCGGCACGGTGACCACGACCGGCGACATCAGCTCGGGGGTGGCCGGCACCTCGAGCACGTGATCGGCGAGCGCGCCGATCTCCGCGTCGCCCTCGGTCGCGACCGCGATCACGCGGGCGCCTCGCGCGCGCACCTCCTGGATGTTCGAGAGCATCTTCGGGTACACGTGGCACCGTGTCGCGACGGCCACCACGGGCACGCCGTCCTCGATCAGCGCGATCGGACCGTGCTTCAGCTCGCCGGCGGGGTGCCCCTCGGCGTGCACGTAGCTGAGCTCCTTCAGCTTCAGCGCGCCCTCGAGCGCCGCGGGGTAGCCGGTGTGCCGGCCGATGAACAGCACGTCGCGCGCCTCGCCGTATCGCTCGGCGATCGCGCGCACCTCGCCGTCGAGGCCGATCGCCCGCTCGACCTTGTCGGGCAGCTCGTCGAGCTCGGCCAGCACCTCGCCGATCTCCTCCGGGAACTTCGTGCCGCGCACCTGCGCCAGGTAGAGCGCCACGAGGTACTGCGAGACCATCTGGGTCGCGAACGTCTTGGTCGCCGCCACGCCGATCTCCGGCCCGGCATGCGTGTACAGCACGCCGTCGACCTCGCGCGTGAGCGAGGACCCCACCGTGTTCGTCACGGCGATCACCTGGGAGCCCTGCCGACGAGCGTGCCGCGCGGCCTCCAGGGTGTCGATCGTCTCTCCGGATTGCGAGACCGCGAGCGTCAGCGTGTCGGGGCCGAGCACCGGGTCGCGGTAGCGGAACTCGCTCGCGATCTCGACCTCGACCGGCAGGCGCGTCCAATGCTCGATCGCGTACTTGGCAACGAGCCCCGAGTGGAAGGCGGTGCCGCAGGCCACGACGAACACCTTGCTCACCTCGCGCAACACGTCGTCGCTCACGTGCAGCTCGTCGAGCGCGAGGCGGTCGCCGACGGTGCGGCCCACTAGCGTGTCGCGGATCGCGGCGGGCTGCTCGTCGATCTCCTTGCGCATGAACGTGTCGTAGCCGCTCTTCTGCGCGCGCGAGACGTCCCAGTCGACGGTGAGCGACTCGGGATGGAGCGCGCGTCCATCGAGGTCGGTGAACGCGGCTCCCCCACGGCGCACCTCGACGACCATGCCCTCGTCGAGCGGGATCACGGTGGTGGTGCGATCGAGCACCGCCGGGATGTCCGAGGCCAGGAGCGTCTCGCCCTCGCCGACCCCGACCACGAGCGGGGACGACACCTTCACGCCCACCAGCACGTCGGGGTCGTCGAGCGAGCAGACCACGAGCGAGAAGGCGCCCTGGAGCTGCCGCACGGCGGCTCGCACGGCGTCGGGCACCGACACGTCCGGGGCTCGCAGCAACTCCTCGATCAGGTGCGCCACGGCTTCCGTGTCCGTCTCCGAGACGAGCGTGTGCCCCTGCTTCTCGAGCCGCGTGCGCAGCGCCTGGAAGTTCTCCACGATCCCGTTATGGATCACGGCCACACGCCCGGAGCAGTCGAGGTGCGGGTGCGCGTTGCGATCGGTGGGGGCGCCGTGGGTCGCCCACCGCGTGTGCCCCATGCCCACCGATCCGGTCGGGCTGCCCTCGGCGTCGAGCGCGGCCTCGAGCTCGCCCAGCTTGCCGGCGCGCTTCACCACACCGAGGCCGCCGTCGATCACGGCCACGCCTGCCGAGTCGTACCCACGGTATTCGAGCCGCCGGAGACCTTCGAGGACGATCGGAAGGGCTTCGTCGGGCCCCGCGTAGCCCACGATGCCGCACATGAGGCGTCAACCCTAGCAGGGGCTTCCCGTCAGGCCGTCGAAGCCTCCACGGCCTCCGCGATGCGCTCAGCGTGCTCGCTCGCGAGCGCCTCGGTCTCGGCCTCGACCATCACCCGCACGAGCGGCTCGGTGCCGGACGGCCGCACCAGCACCCGGCCGTCGAGACCGAGCGCGGCCTCCGCCGCGGCAACCGCTCGACGGACGGCGTCGGCCTCGGCCACGGAGCGCTCGGCCGCCGCGACGTTGATCATGCGCTGCGGATAGCGATGCATCACCGACGCGAGGTCGCGGACCGACCGCTCCGACGCGGTCGCCAGCGAGAGGAACCGCACGGCGGTCAGCAGGCCGTCACCGGTCGTCGCGACATCGCGGAAGATCACGTGCCCCGATTGCTCTCCCCCGAGAGTGGCCCCGGTGCGGATCATCTCCTCGAGCACGTAGCGATCCCCCACCTTCGACGACACCACCTCGATGCCCGCCTCCCGCATCGCGTGATGGAACCCTAGGTTGGCCATCACCGTGGTGACCACGGTGTTCGTCGGGAGGGCGTTCCGCTGGCGGAGCGCGATCGCGCACGCGGCGAGCACCTGGTCGCCGTCGACGATGGCGCCCTCGGCGTCGGCGAACAGGGCCCGATCGGCGTCACCGTCGTGCGACACGCCCGCATCGGCGCCCACCCGCACGACCTCGCTCGCCACCACCTCCGGGTAGAGCGCACCGCAGGCGACGTTGATGTTCTTCCCGTCGGGCGCGGCGCTGATCGCGCGCACGTCGGCGCCGAGCCGTCGCAACAGCTCGGGCGCGAGCTCCGACGCGGCGCCGTTCGCGCAGTCGACCACGACATGCATTCCGTCGAGTCGAGCCTCGGCGGCCTCGATCAGGTGCGCGAGGTAACGGTCCCGCCCATCCCCCACGGGCCGCATGTCGCCGGGCAGCCCGGGGGCCTCGCCGAGGTCGCCGAGGGCCGCCTCGATCTCGTCTTCCAGGTCGTCGGGTAGCTTCATGCCCTCGGCGTCGAAGAACTTGATGCCGTTGTACTCCGGCGGGTTGTGCGAGGCGGAGATCACCACCCCGCTCGATGCGCCCAGATCGGTCGTCAGGAAGGCGATCGTCGGCGTGGGTTCGACACCCGCGATGAACGCGTCGCCCCCGCCTTCCCTGATGCCCTCGACGAGGGCGTCCTCGAGCCATTCGCCCGAGGCGCGCGGATCACGGCCGACGACGAAGCTGAGGCGTCCCGGCGTCCGCCGCCCGAGCACCAGCGCGGCGGCCCTCCCGAGGCGGTACGCGAGGTCCTCGGTGAGCTCCGTGCCCGCCAATCCGCGGATCCCGTCGGTGCCGAACAGCCGTCCCGTCACGGCGCGAAGGCTACCCCAGGGACGCGAGGCCGCGCACGGGTGGAGGCGACCGCGTGGGAGGCCGTTCAGGCGACGGGCACCAGCTCGGCGAGGAGCGAGCGGACGCGACGATCGATCTCGTCGCGGATCGGACGCACGGCCTCGAGGTCCTTGCCCGCCGGATCCTCGAGCTCCCAGTCCTCGGAGCGCGTGCCCGGGACGATCGGGCAGGCGTCGCCGCATCCCATCGTGATCACCACGTCCGACGCGCGCACGGACTCCTCGGTGAGCGGCTTCGGGAACTCCCTCGTGATGTCGATGCCGACCTCGGCCATGGCCTGGGTCACCGCCGGGTGGATCTCGTCGGCGGGTGCGCTGCCCGCGGACCGGACGACGACGCGCCCCTGGGCATGGTGATCGAGGAGCCCGGCCGCCATCTGGCTGCGCCCCGCGTTGTGCACGCAGACGAACAGCACCTCCGGCCGTGCGCTCACGCCGGCTTCACGCCCCGCACGATGGCGCCGTAGATCCCATCGGTGAGCTCGTGCGTCGGATGGACGTCGATGTCGGCGAACCCCGCGCGCATCAGCTCGGCTCCGTACTCCGCGAACGACAGCGCCCCGGCGATGCAGCCCACGTACGAGCCGCGCTCGGCGCGGTCGGCGGGCGTGAGGTGGTCGTCGGCCACGACGTCGCTGATGCCGAGGCGCCCGCCCGGGCGCAGCACCCGGAACATCTCGTCGACCACCTTCGGCTTGTCGGTCGACAGGTTGATCACGCAGTTCGAGATGATCACGTCGACGGTGGCGTCGGGCAGCGGGACCTGCTCGATAAACCCGTGCAGGAACTCGACGTTCTCGGCGCCCGCCTTCCTCGCGTTGGCACGGGCCAGCTCCAGCATCTCGTCGGTCATGTCGAGCCCGTAGACCGTGCCGGTGGGGCCGACGCGCCGGGCGGAGAGCAACACGTCGATCCCGCCGCCGGAGCCGAGGTCGAGCACGGTCTCGCCCTCCCGGAGCTCGGCGACGGCGGTGGGGTTGCCGCACCCCATGCTCGCGAGCACCGCCTCCGCCGGCAGATCGGCCCGGGTCGTCACGTCGTAGAGCGCGACCCCGAGGCCCTCCTCGGGCGCGCATCCGTCGCAGCAGCTCATGATGTCGGCCCCGTTGTCGTCGGCCGCCCGGCCGGTGGCGACGACCTGGACGGCGGCGGCGTACCGGTAGCGAACCTCGTCCCTGAGCTCGTTCATCGTTCCGCTCCTTCCCCCAGGAACGCGAGTGGCTCTCCCGCGAAGCGCAGCACCTCGCCGAGCCGACCGACCGCATCGGGTCGCAACGAGTAGTAGGCCCAGACGCCCCGTCGCTCCCGCGTGAGCAGGCCGGCGTCGACCAGCTTCCGCATGTGGTGGCTGACGGTGGGTTGCGAGAGCCCCAGGAAGTCCGTGAGGTCGCAGATGCACACCGCCTCTCGCGTGGTGGCGAGCAGGTTGACCATCCGCACCCGATGCGGATCGCCGAGCGCCTTGAACAGCGCGGCGGTCGACGCCGCGTCGCCGGCGCTCATGTCGTCGGCGGCGATCGGCACGCAACACTGGGCCGGCGCCTGGGCCGGCGCTTCGATCACCGCGATCGGGTCTGCTCGAACGGCCACGTCGCCTCCTCGTCGGCCGGCCCGCGCTCGGGCCGGTCCTGTCGAGCCCCGATCCTTCGAGCATCCATCCGAGCGATCCATCGACGAACGTCGATGCCTCGACGCAGGCATGCTCTCACAAGCATCGACGTTCGTCGATACCTTCGACGGAACGGGGTTGGGCTGCTCCGACCGAGGCGTGCGAGGATGGCTGCATGGAAGATCGAGTCGTGCAGGTATTCGCGAGCCCCGACACGGTGGCCGGCGAGATGATGAAGGGCCGTCTGGAGGCCGAGGGCATCCAGGCGATGGTCAAGGGAGACGGCGAGGGACCCTACCGGGCAGGCCCGGTGTACCTGTGGGTGGCTGCCGACCAAGCCGACGCGGCCCGGGCGGTGGTCGAGGCGGTTCGCTCGGGGGCGTACGAGCTCGACGAGAGCTTCGCGGAGCCCGCGGAGGACCCGGCAGGGACGGGGGCGGTCGACGAGACCCAGGCTTGATGCGATCCACTCGACCGCGGACAGCGGTCGAGGATGAGGGCCCGAGGTTCAGCCGAAGGTCAACGCTTCGAGTACTGCGGCGCCTTGCGCGCCTTCTTGAGGCCGTACTTGCGGCGCTCCTTCTCACGCGCGTCACGCGTGAGGAAGCCCTCGGCCTTCATCTGACCCCGGAGCTCGGGGTCCAGCTCGATCAGCGCGCGGGCGATGCCCAGACGGATCGCGCCGGCCTGCCCGCTCACGCCGCCGCCCTTGATCGTGGCGACGACGTCGAAGTCCTTCTCGCGGCCGGCGACGCGCAGGGGGCCTTGGGCGACCATGCGATGCACGCGGGTCGGGAAGTACTCCTCGAGGGAACGCCCGTTCACGTCGAACTCGCCGGTTCCGGGCACGAGACGAACGCGCGCCACGGCCTCCTTGCGGCGACCGGTCGAGATCTTCGTCGGGGTCACGGCCACGTGCTCACTCCTCGTCGGTGTCGGTCGTCTCGGCCGGGGCGTCGGCCTTCGCCGGTGCCGAGCGCCCCTGGGACTTCTTGGCGGTCGTCTTCTTCGCCGTCGACGTCTTGGCTGTGGACTTCTTGGCTGTGGACTTCGTCGCGCTGGCCTTCGCGATCGACTTCTTGGCCGTCGACGCCTTGGCCGTGGACCTCTTCGCGGTCGACGTCTTGGCGGCCGTCGACCCCTTCGCTTCCGTGATCTCCTCCGTCGCGGGGGCTTCGGCCGCGTCCTCGTTCGGCTCGGGGGAGCTCACGGACGGCTCGGCGCCGCCGGTCGTCCGGTGCCTCGTCTTCAGCTCGGTGACGGGGGCGGGCAATCCTTCCCACATCGGGGGCTGCCCGAGCGTGTAGGCGACCGGCTGCTGCGCGCCGTGGGGATGGTCGGGCCCGGGAACCACGTGCAGCTTGCGGATCATCGCTCGACCGAGGCGGTTCTTCGGCAGCATGCCCTTGATCGCCTTCTCCACGGCGTACACGGGCCGCGTGCGCAGCAGCTCGTCGTAGCGGGTGGCTCTGATGCCTCCGGGATAGCCGGAATGCCGGTACGCGAACTTCTTCATCTCCTTGCCGCCTGTGACCACGACCTTGTCGGCGTTGACGACGATCACGTGGTCGCCGGTGTCCATGTGGGGAGCGAAGATCGGCTTGTGCTTGCCGCGCAAGAGGGCTGCGGCCTCCGATGCGACGCGGCCCAGCACCCTGTCGCTGGCGTCGATGACATACCAGCGGCGCTCGATGTGCTCAGGCTTCGGAGAGTAGGTCTTCATAGACGTGGATATCGGCCAGGAAGGCTCCCGGCCGACTCGGCAGACTACCTGCGGGAACGGTCGGGCGTCAAAGCTCGGGTCTCGCCTATCGCGGGGCTGTCTCGTGGGGTGGCTCTCGGAGCGACTCGTCAAGAGGCTCCGTAGTTCCACCTGCGTCGGAAGACGGAAGTCCTTGACGAGTCCGGGCGAGAAGGACCCCCCCCCGCGTCGTGAGAACCACGGCGTCGTGAGTACCACGGCTTCGTGAGTACCACGGCCGGCCCGCGCACCCCGAGCCCCTCACGACCGGCCGGCTCCCCGGCGCCCGTACGTCACCCGCTCGAGCGTGAGCCCGTGAGGCGGCGCGATGTGGCGCGCCGCGGCGCGGTCGCGAGCGGCGAGGATGTCCGGGATCGCGTCGGCGGCCACCTTCCCCTCGCCGACCGCGACGAGCGTGCCCGTGAGCGCACGGACCATCTGGTGCAGGAACGCGTTCGCGCGGAACCCCAGCGCGATCCGGTCGCCCGCGCGTGCGACGCTCACGCGCCGCAGGTGCCGCACCGTGGACCTCCCCGGGCCCGGGTGGCGGCAGAACGAGGTGAAATCGTGCTCCCCGACGAGATGGCGCGCGGCCGCGCGCATCGAACGGACGTCGGGCGCGAACGGACGATGCCAGACGAACCGCGCGGTGAACGGGTCGGGCACATCCCCGACGTCGATGCGGTAGCGATACTCGCGCGCGCTCGCCGAGAAGCGGGCGTGGAAGCCGGCAGGCGCCTGTCGTACGTCGAGCGCGACCACCTCGGGGCCGAGACGCCCGTTGATCGCTTCGCGGATCGTGCGCGGGTCGCGTTTCGACGACGTCTCGAACGAGGCGACCTGCCCGCGCGCGTGCACCCCGGCGTCCGTGCGGCCCGCGACGGCCAGGCGCACACGCTCCCCCAACACCGCGTCGAGCGTCTCGGTCAGCACGCCCTCGATGGTGCGGAGGCGCGGGTCTCGCTGGGCCGCCCATCCTCGGAATCCCGTGCCGTCGTAGGCGAGGAGCAGGCGGATCGTCCGATCGCGGCCGCTCAACGCCGCCTCCGATCCCCGGCCTTCCGGTCGATCGGTCGCCATGAACGGGAGCGTATCGACATCGCATCGGAGCAACCGAGGCGCGGACGGCTCGTTGACGGAACCCGCTCGGAGTCCTCATACTGAACCGTATGGTTCAGTCTCATGTGCTCGATCGGACGTTCTCGGCCTTGTCGGATCCGACCCGGCGCGACATCCTCGAGCGACTGGAGCTCGGCCCGGCCTCGATCAGCGAGCTGGCCACGCCGATCGGCATCTCGCTCCCCGGCGTGCTCAAGCACGTCCGCATCCTCGAGGAGGCGAACCTGGTGGCGACCGAGAAACGGGGCCGCACACGGGAATGCCGGCTGGCTCCCGGGGATATGGACGACGTGACCGAATGGATCGAGCACTACCGGCAGCTCTGGGAACAGCGCCTCGACCGCCTCGGGGCCTACGTGGAACGACAGCAACGGAAGGGAAACAGGCGATGAGTCACGAACTGAAGCTGGAACGCCTCTACGATGCCCCGCCCGAGGTCGTCTTCGACGCGTTCGTCGACCCGGCCGCGCAGCACCATCTCCACGGCGCCGATCAACCCGACTGGGTCGTACAGCGAAGCGACACCGACGTGCGTGTCGGCGGCACCTCGGTCTACGCCATGGGTCCTCGGGGGCAGGATCCAGACGTCGAGACGCGCGTCTACTCCGTCGTCGACCGGCCACACCGGCTCGTCTTCCGACATTCGATGCAGATCGCCGAGTGGGGCCGGACGGTCGAGACCGAGATGACGATGACGTTCGAGGACCGCGACGGGAAGACGATGCTCACGATGGTGCAGACCGGCTTCGAGACCGAGGGGGATCGCGACGACTTCCTCGGCGGGTGGCCGACCTACCTGGAGACGCTCCGAGGTGTCGTCGACGAGCAGCTCAAGGCGCGACACGACACCGACGAGCGCGGAAGGGGTCAAGCTTGAGCGACGACCGACTTCCCGACGATGTGCTGACGGCCGAGAGCGATCAGGAAGGGCTCAGGATCGTCCGCATCCTCGATGCGCCTCGCGAGGAGGTCTTCCGGGCGTGGACCGAGCCCGAGGCCTTCGCGCGATGGTTCGGCGAGCACGGCTCGACGGTCCCGGTCGACGCGGCGACGATGGACGTGCGGCCGGGCGGCGCCTGGCGGGCGGTCATGATCATCGGCCCTGACTCCGAGAAGGTGTTCTCGGGCCACTACCGGGAGGTCGACGAGCCGGCGCATCTCGTGCTCACCATCACGGACCTGGAGCCGCCCGACCCGAACGCCTACGAGGTGCTCACCGTGGATCTCGACGATCTCGGAGACGGGCGCACGCAGATGACGTTCACCCAGCGCGGAGGGAACGTCCCGCCCGACCTGTACGAGATGACGCTCCGCGGCTGGCTGGTGTTCTTCGACCGCCAGGCCGAGCTGCTCAAGGGCAGGCACGACACCGATCTGAAGGCCAGGCACGACACGGATACGTGAGGACGCCCGGCGTCGCTCCGGGCGTGGGCGCCCGTCAGTCGCCGCGCTCGACGAGCTCGATGCGCGCCATCGGCGCGGCGTCGCCCTTGCGCGGGCCGAGCTTCAGGATGCGCGTGTACCCCCCGGCGCGATCCTCGAAGCGCGGACCGATCTCGTGGAACAGGCGCGCGACGACGTCGCGATCGGGGATGTCCTTCAGCACCTCGCGCCGGGCGGCGAGATCGCCTCGCTTCGCCTTCGTGATCAGCTTCTCGGCGTACGGACGGAGCGCCTTGGCCTTGGCCTCGGTGGTGTCGATCGCCTCGTGCGTGAACAGCTGGGACGCCAGCGTCGACAGCAGCAGACGCTGGTGGCCCGGGTTCGACCCGAGGCGAGGGCCCTTCTTGGGCTTGGGCACCGGTCTTACTCCTCCCGCAGTCCGAGACCCAGCTCCTCGAGCTTGGCCTTCACCTCGTCGATCGACTTCTGACCGAAGTTGCGGATGTCCATGAGCTCGGACTCGCTCTTGAGCACGAGGTCGCCGACCGCGTTGATGCCCTCACGCTTCAGGCAGTTGTAGGAGCGCACCGAGAGGTTCAGCTCCTCGATCGTGATCGCGTAGTCGCCGGGAACCTCCTCGTCCTCGGCGGGCCCCACGGTGACGCTCGCCGCATCGGCCAGCTCGCTGAAGAGCGTGACCAGCTCGAGCAGCGTGCCGCCCGCCGAGGCCACGGCCTCGCGAGGGGTCACCGAGCCGTCGGTCTCGACGTCGAGGATCAGACGGTCGCGGTCGGTCATCTGCTCCACGCGCGTGTTCTCGACCGAGTAGCTCACCTTGCGCACCGGCGAGAAGATCGAGTCGACCGGGATCACGCCGATCGGATCGCGGGCCTTCTTGTTCTTGTCGGCCATGCGGTAGCCCACCCCGCGCTCGACCGTCATCTCCATCTCGAGGCTCGCGCCCTTGCCGAGGGTGGCGATGTGCAGCTCGGGATTGAGGATCTCGACACCCGCGGGCGGGGCGACGTCACCGGCGGTGACCTCGGCCGGGCCCTTCGCCTTCAGATACACGGTGATCGGCTCGTCGAGCTCGGAGCGGACGACGAGCTCCTTCAGGTTGAGGATGATGTCGGTGACGTCCTCGGTCACCTTCGGGATGGTGGAGAACTCGTGCAGCACGCCGTCGATGCGGACCGACGAGATCGCGGCTCCGGGGATCGACGAGAGCAGCGTGCGGCGGAGCGAGTTGCCCACGGTGTAGCCGAACCCGGGCTCCAACGGCTCGATCGCGAACCGGGAGCGGATCGGCGAGACGACGTCCTCAGAGATCTGAGGCCTCGCGACGATGAACATGCGGTGGTTCCCTCCTTCGGCGGGGGATCAGCCATTCCTACCCCGCGTCGTATCTCCCGCAGCGCGAACGCCTGCGGGTGTGCCGTCGCTCAGACGCGGCGGCGCTTGCGCGGCCGGCAACCGTTGTGCGGTACCGGCGTGACGTCCTGGATGCCCGTGACCTCGAGGCCGGCGGCGGCGAGCGAACGGATCGCGGTCTCACGGCCCGAGCCGGGACCCTTCACGAACACGTCGACCTTCTGCAGACCGTGCTCCTGAGCGGCGCGGGCGGCCTTGTCGGCGGCCATCTGGGCCGCGTACGGCGTCGACTTGCGCGAGCCCTTGAAGCCCACGTTGCCGGCACTCGCCCACGAGACCGTGTTGCCCTGCAGGTCGGTGATCGTGATGATGGTGTTGTTGAACGTCGACTTGATGTGGGCCTGGCCGTGGACGACGTGCTTCTTCTCCCGGCGCTTGGACTTCTTGGCCTTCGGCTTCGCCATGCGTGGCAGCTCCTTGGTTTCCCTCAGCTCGTTCGTCGCCCTCGACGGGGCGCTACTTCTTCGCCTTCTTCTTGCCGGCGATCGCCTTCTTCGGCCCCTTGCGGGTGCGCGCGTTCGTGTGCGTGCGCTGGCCACGGACCGGGAGCGCGCGGCGGTGCCGCACCCCTTGGTAGCACCCGATCTCGATCTTGCGCTTGATGTCCTGGGCGACCTCTCGGCGGAGGTCACCTTCGACCTTGAAGTTCGCGTCGATGAACGCGCGGATCTTCAGCACCTCGTCCTCGGAGAGGTCGCGGACCTTCGTGCCGCCCTCGACGCCCGAGCCCGCCACGATCGCGTTCGCGCCGGAGCCGCCGATGCCGTAGATGTAGGTCAGCGCGATGTCGAGCCGCTTGTCGCGGGGAAGGTCGACGCCTGAGATGCGAGCCACTGGAGCCCTCTCCTCCTGTTCGCCCCGAGCCTACCCTGAGATCCGGTCCTCAGCCCTGGCGCTGCTTGTGCCGCGGGTTCGTGCAGATGACGAGGATCTTGCCCCTGCGGCGGATCACGCGGCAGCGGTCGCAGATCCTCTTGACGCTCGGCCGGACCTTCATCTCACGAACTCCCGATCTACTTCTTCTCCGGGC
>JBOGVO010000058.1:0-6421 GCA_050692855.1 Actinomycetota bacterium
TGCGAGCCTCACGCAGACTCCCGATCTGCGGGCGCAAGGATTCAGCTGATGCGATGCGTTCGGTCATCGAGACCCTGAACCGATCGATCAAGTCCTGGTTCACCATCATGCGATCTGCCTGCTCCTCAGTTGGTTCACCCGGTCCGATCTCATCAGCCAGCACGGCGAGGTCTCGTTGCGCCGCGTCGACTTCGCCATCGAGTTCATCGATGTAAGCCAGCTCGGTCCACAGACGATGCAGAGCGGTTTCCAGGTGATCGTGCACTGCCATCAGGTCCGCTAGCTCCCCATCACGTTGGGGGGAGGCTGTGGAGAACCCCGGCATTCCGACCGGCACGGTTTCCGCCTGCACGTCCGATGGGTTCGACGCGAAGAACAGATCGAAGTCGAACGGCATGGTCGGGGGCAACGGAACGATGGTTGCCGGGATCGGCGGTGTGCCTTCCTCGAGCCGTAGCTCCACGCCCGAGGCTTCCTTGGTCACGGCCCCGAACGTGGGATCACCGCCGGCCTGCTCGATCGGGGTGTCGACCGGCACGGTGAAATCACCGGCACCGGCCCCCTCACCCTCGGATGAGATCACTGCGAGTTCGACGTTGGCCGTGGGGCCTGCGCTCACAGACGGCCGGAGCTCCAGCCGCCATGGTCCCGCCGCGTTCTCGCCTCCCGTGATCACGTAGGCGGGGGTCTCCTCGAGGGGCCCCTGGACGAACGCCTGCTCGTCGATCTGCATCGCGCCGGCGATCTCGAAGAGCGTCTCGCGAACCTCCTTGGACGCATCAGGCCCGAATCCTGCCCAGGCGATGTACGGGTAGCGACCCATCTGGAAGCGAACGTAGTGACCTTCACCGCACGGCCCGCCGGTCACGTCGTTCGGGTCGAAAGCGACAGGCCAGCCGGGAAGACCGGGGTCGTTCCCCGCTTCGATCAGGTCGACGGCCCGTGTGTCGACCGCGACCTCGAGGACGGCATCGTCCCCCTGCAGCCCCAGGTCTCCATCGAGACAGGCGGATGGCCCGAGCCCGAGATCGGTGTTGGAGAGCATGAGGATCGGGACCGTCGGGAACGACTTGTCCGGCCCTTGCCCATCGGTTCCCTCGCTGCAGACTTCGCTCTGCTCACCTCCGTCGGGTGGGATGGTCACGCTGCACGTACCGCTGCTCGAGCCCTGCGCTGCTCGGGCCGCCATGGGCCACAGGTTCACGAGGTACCAATCGCTCGGGGACGTGATCGTCAGCGTCTCGATCGTGGCGGTGCGCTCGAACACCTGATAGCCGGCCCACGGATCCTCGACGGGTACGGCGTCGCGATCGGGAACAGTATCGATCGCGCGCAACGTTGCCACCGAGCCGATCACCACGGCGACCGCGGCGAGTCCGCTTGCGAAAGCCGTCCCCAGCTGACGGCGGCGACTCCGCATCCGCACGGTCGCTGGAAGCTTCGGGGGGACGGTACCTACGCTGCTGGCCTTCCGTTCGAGGAGCTCGCGCAGGTTGCGCTCGACGTCGTTCATGCTTCCTCACCTCTGATCGCTTCGCGGAGCGTCTCGCCGCCGCGCGAGACCAACGACTTCACGGCGGCGACCGAGCAGCCGAGCACCTCGGCGGTCTCTCGCTCGGACAGGTCTTCGTAGTAGCGGAGCACCAGCGCCGCGCGCTGCCGCGGCGGAAGCGCCCCGAGCGCGCGCCACAGGTCCTCGCGGGCGCCGACGTCGGGTTGGGAACTCACGCGCCGGGCCGACGCCGCACCCTCTCGCGAGAGCCACGCCCGCTCCAGCCGGCGCCGCCGCAGCCCCGACGTGTGCAGGTTCACGATCGCGCGGCGGAAGTACGCCTCGAACGCGTCGGGCCGTCGCAGGTGTCGGAAGCGGCCGACGCACCGGATGAACGCCTCCTGGGCCAGGTCCTCGGCGTGCGATGGTTCGCCGGTCAGCAGGAACGCGAGTCGGACGCCGGCGCCGATGTGGCGCGCGTACAGCTCCTCGAGACCGCCGTCGGCCGCCTCGGGCTCGGAGGCCTCGGTCGGCCGTTCCTCCACGCCCACGCGCATCCCTTCCGCCATCTCACCCACATAGACGCACGGCTCGGCGGGAAGGTATCGCTCCGGGGCCCGCAAACGTGGGACGCGATGCCGTCCCGACGCGGATTCCTGTACCATCGCGAGGTTCCGCAACCACCTCCCCACGACTTCGAAGGGTCCCTACTTCGCTATGGAGACCAAGCTCACCGCCGAACGACGTTCCGACGCCGGCAAGGGCGTCGCGCGCAAGCTCCGCGCCGCCGGGAAGATCCCGGCCGTGCTCTACGGCCAGGGCGTCGATACGACCCCGCTCACCGTCGACTCGCGGGACCTGACCCACCTGTTGCACGGCAGCGCCGGCTCGAACGTGCTCGTCGACCTCGTCGTCGACGGTGAGGAGCACCTGGCGATCCCGCGCGAGATCCAGCGTGACCACATCCGCTCCCGGTTCGTGCACGTCGACTTCCTGGCGGTGAGCCGCACACAGACGATCACCGTGAGCGTCCCGGTACACGAGACGGGCGACGCCGCCGGCGTGAAGGAAGGCGGCGTGGTCGAGCACCACCTGCGCGAGGTGCAGATCGAGTGCCTGCCGCAGGACGTGCCCGACGAGCTGGTCATCGACATCACCCACGTCGAGCTCGGCGAGATGGTGCACGTGAGCGACCTGGAGGCGCCCGCCGGCGTCACGATCCTCACGAACCCCGAGGACGCGATCCTGTCGGTGATCACGCCGGCGCTCCTGCGCGTCGAGGCCGACCTCACCGTGCCGGGCGAAGAGGGCATCGAGGTGCCAGTCGAGGCCGAGGCCGAAGGCGAGGTCGAGGGCGAGGAGGCTGCCGGGGCGGCCGAGGGCGAGGTTACTCCTGCCGAGGGCGAGGCGTCCGAGGGCGAAGAGGGCGGCGAGGGCTAGCCCACGCCCCGCTCATGACCTGGCTCGTCGCCGGTCTCGGCAATCCTGGCGACCGCTACTCGAACACCCGGCACAACGTCGGCCGCATGGTCGCGGGCGAGCTGGCGCGCGCCCACGGGGAACGGTTCCGCAAGGCCCGCTTCCTGCCTGCCGAGGTGGCCGAGGTGCGCGAAGACGGGGAGCGCGTCCTGGTGGTCACCAGCACCCGCTTCATGAACGAGAGCGGTCCGGCGTACGCGAGCCTCGCGAAGAAGCACGACGTCGAGCCCGACCGCCTCGTCGCGGTCTACGACGAGCTCGACATCCCCGCGGGAGAGCTCCGCGTGAAGCTCGGCGGGGGCAGCTCGCACAACGGTGTGAAGTCGTTGCAGCAGGCGATGCGCGGCCGGGAGTTCCTGCACGTGCGCATCGGCATCGGACGCCCGCCCGGCCGACAGGACCCCGCCGACTTCGTGCTCGAGCCGATCGGGAAGCGGCTCGAGGCCGACGTGGCGATCTGGGCCGACCATGCCGCCGACGCGGTGCGCAGCCTGATCGCCGATGGGCTCGACGCCACGCAGGACCGGTTCAACCGCCGCTCACCCTGATCCCCCGTTCTCCGCCGACCTGGAACCCGGGCCGGCACCACGGGCCACCCGATGCCTTCAGTCCCCGCGCGGCGCTCCGATACCGACGTATGGCGTTGTTGCTCGCGACGATCTCGGCTGCCGTGGTGATCGGTCTCCTGCTCGACGGCCGCGTCGCCAACCTGAGCGGGCTCGAGCTCCGCTGGACGGGTCTCGCGCTCGCGGGACTCTGCTTGCAGCTCGTCTCTGGTCCCGGGATCGCCGTGCCGCTCGCGTGCCTCTATCTCTCGTTCGTCGTGCTCTCGGTCTTCGCCGCCGTGAATCTCCGCGTGATCGGCTTCCCGCTGATCCTCGCGGGCGTCGCGCTCAACGCGATCGTGATCGGCCTCAACCAGGGCATGCCCGTCGCCGAGCGCGCCATCGTCGCCACGGGACAGATCGCGACCATCGACGACCTCACGCACGCTCCGCCGCCCAAGCATCACCTGGCCACCGGCGACGACCTCGCGATGTTCCTCGGCGACGTGATCGCGATGCCCCGGCCGATAGCCCAGGCGATCAGCGTCGGCGACGTCCTGACCTATGCCGGCATCGGCGTGGTGATCGTCGCGGGCATGAGGGCCCCCGCGCTCCGCCGGGGAGGCGAGGACGGCGACGCCGACCCGGCGGCATTCGACGAGCCGGGCACCCTGGAGCGGCTGGGCGCCGAGCCGCCTTCGTGAGCTGAGACCCCGGGTAGACTCGAATCCGTCGGGCCCGGCGCACGCGCCGAGGCCTGTTCGTGATGTGCCGGACGCGGAAGTCGAGGTTCCTGGTGGGTCTGCGCGACATCGTCGACGTGCTCGTCGGCTCGGAGCCGTTCGAGCGGCTGCTGCTCGCCCGCGAGCGGCCGATCGTGGCCCGCGCTGAGGCGGGGGAGGACGTCGTCGTCGCCGGCCTCGCGACGGCGCTGGACGCGTCCGTGCTGGCCGTGACTCCCGGCCCGCACGAGGCCGATGCCCTCGCGGCCGACCTCGAGGCGTTCCTCGGATCCGAGCGGGTCGCCCTGCTGCCGGCATGGGAAGCGCTGCCCTACGAGGGCATCTCGCCGGCGCCGGACGTGGCCGCGCGACGTGCGACGGCGATCGCCCACCTGCGTGAGGCCAAGGGCGCGTTCGTGCTCGTGGCACCCGTGCTCGCGGCGATGCAGGGCCTGATCCCGACCCTCGGCACGACCCCTCCGCTCCAGGTGGTCGCCGGGCTCGAGCTGCCACCCGACGCGCTCGCCGAACGTCTGGTCGAGCTCGGCTACGCGCGAGCCGACGTCGTCGAGCATCGTGGCGAGTTCGCGGTACGCGGTGGCGTGGTCGACGTCTTCCCGGGCACGGCGCGGCGACCGGTGCGCCTGGACTACTGGGGCGACGAGGTCGAGTCGATCCGAGAGTTCGTACCGTCGACGCAGCTCTCGACCGACCGCGTCGCGCTCGCGGAGATCCCCGCCACGCGCGAGCTGATCGCGGACGACGCCATGCGTGCCCGAGCTCGCGACGCCGCGAGGACGGCGCCCGAGCGCTTCGCCGATCAGCTCGAGCGCTTCGCCGACGGCCTGTTCGTCGAGGGGGCCGAGACCTTGGCCCCTTTCCTCTTCGACAGGATGCCGATGCCGGCGGAGCTGCTTCCCGAGGGGGCCTGGGTCGTGGTGACGCGTGCGCACCGCACGCTCGACCGTGCTCGGTCCGCGCACGGTGAGGCCGAGGCGCTCGCCGAGGCGGTCTCGTGGCCGGTGACCCGCGTGCTGCGCTCCATCGACGACGCCCTTGGCGATCGCGTCCGGCTGCACCTCACGGAGTTCGCCGAGGGCCTCGACCTCGGCATCGCGGGCTGGGACACGGCACAGGGCAACGCCGCCGAGCTCGCGCGGCGCACCGGCGAGCTCGCCGACATCGGCTATCGGATCGTGCTGTCGGGCCGCGGGCACGGCTCGCTCGAGCGAGCCCGTGAGGTGCTCGGAGCCGACACCGAGGTCGACCCCGTGGAGTCGCCGCTCGCCGGCGGCTTCCTGTTCGCTGCCGGGAAGCTCGCCGTGGTCACCGAGGAGGACCTGT
Organism: Actinomycetota bacterium; assembly: GCA_050692855.1. Classification (GTDB taxonomy): domain Bacteria; phylum Actinomycetota; class UBA4738; order UBA4738; family HRBIN12; genus JAOUEA01. The sequence continues at coordinate 5,583 of JBOGVO010000058.1, forward strand.
TCGGATCGCGTCGACACACCCGCAGCGCGCCTCGGTTCACCCGACGGCGAACGGACTCGATCGCCGACGAGCTGGAGACCGGCGACTTCGCGGTGCATCGGATCCACGGTGTCGGACGGTACGCGGGCATCACCCACCGCGAGCTCGCCGGTGCCGAGCGTGACTACCTCGTCCTCGAGTACGCCGCAGGCGACAAGCTGTTCGTGCCGAGCGACCAGGTCGGCATGGTCGCGAAGTACGTCGGCGGCGATGCGCCACGACTGCATCGCATGGGAGGCAGCGACTGGGCGCGTGCGACCGCGAAGGTCAAGCGGGCCGTGCGCGACATGGCCGGCGAACTCGTGCGCCTCTACACCGTGCGCCTGTCGGTGCCAGGGCATCCGTTCGGGCCCGACACGCCCTGGCAGCAGGAGCTCGAGGACGCGTTCCCGCACGAGGAGACGACCGACCAGATCTCGGCGATCGACGAGGTCAAGGCCGACATGATGCTGCCCAAGCCGATGGACCGCCTGATCTGCGGCGACGTCGGCTTCGGCAAGACCGAGATCGCCGTGCGCGCGGCGTTCAAGGCTGTGATGGAAGGCAAGCAGGTCGCGGTGCTCGTGCCGACGACGCTGCTGGCCGAGCAGCACTTCATCACGTTCAGCGAGCGGTTCGCGCCGTTCCCCGTCTCGGTGAGGATGCTCAGCCGGTTCGTGAGCCATGCGGAGCAGAAGCAGATCGTCGAGGAGGTGCGGGCCGGGAAGATCGACATCGTGATCGGCACGCACCGCCTGCTCGGCAAGGACATGGCCGAGCCGCAGCCGATGGACCGGCTGATCTGCGGCGACGTCGGCTTC